>JAGQLQ010000032.1 GCA_020429235.1 Candidatus Peregrinibacteria bacterium
AGTTGAATGAAAGAAGCTGGCAAAAGTGAACCGACTCAAAAAGCCCTACACACTAAAATCGGGCAACACAATCCTGGTCCCTCCAAAAAAATAAAACTCTCAATAATCACCCCATCATGATGAAAAAACTTTCGCTTCTGGTTGCGACCTTTACTCTTCTTGCACTTCCTCTTCAAGTTGGAATGGCACAAGACAATGTGGATCTTCCTCCAGAAATCGCCAATATGGAAAGCGAAGGTTTCACCATTGTTCCAGCCAACCCAAATCCACCGGAATCCAGCAATTTTACATTCAAACTTGGACCAGGATCAGAAGTCCGGGATAGCGTTATCATCAAAAATCTTTCATCAGAGCCAGCAACATTTTATCTCTACGGTGCTGACCCAACCTTTTCACAACAAGGAACCAAAGCCTACAAAACCCGTGCCGACAGCGGCGAGGGAGAAGGTCAATGGATCACCTTTGACGAGCCGGAAGTCATGCTTCAGGGAGGAGAGCAGAAACAAGCTTTCTTCACTTTGAAAATTCCACAAAGTACATCGTTTGGAGAATATCGGGCCGGAATCGCAATGGAAAAAACCAAGAAGGATATCAACAATCCAAACATCACCATTGCTACACGTCTCGTCCTACACACAGACATGAGTATCACCAACATTCCCCCAACAAAAGATGGCCAGATCAATGGAGTGTGGCAGGCATACTATTTCTGGATCTCTCTCACTCTCTTCCTGGTAAGTTTAACGGCACTCATTTGGATTACCTTCGAAGAAAACAAAGAAAAAGCTGCAACAAAAAAGAAGAAGTCATCAGCCAGGAAGAGCAAAGCATCGTCTGCCAAAACAACCAGAAAAACTACTACGAAAAAGAAGAAGTAGCCAAAATGTCACGCACTGCATGCATCGCTTTTCCTCTATGGGAAACGCGGTTCTTTTCATCAATCGATAAAGCCGCGTAAACTTTATCAAAACCCTGTGGCTTAAAGCAGGAACTAATCGGCAAACCTCTATAAATTGGTGCCTGGAGTTCATGGGTCAAAATGCCTTCAGTCACGCCATTAAAAATTTGGATCTTTCCATCCCGATCCATCAACGCTGCGCAACAAATAAACCGCGCTGTTCGCTTTTCATCAGGCACATCTTTCATCACATCCAAAAAATAATCGATCCATTCTTCATCCGTCGCATTCTCCCCTGCTCCCCATCGCCGAGTCTTCACGCCCAGTTCTCCAGCCAACGCATCCACCACAATCCCCGAATCCTCCGCCAGCGTCAAAAATCCTGTCTGCCCAAAATAATGCTCAACCTTTTTTCGCGCGTTTAACTCATAGGTATCGCCATCCTCAACCACATCGTTATTCAAATTCAAATCCTTGGATGAAACCACTTCAAAAGGAACATCATGCATCACTTCCATAATCTCCCGAAATTTTCCGGGATTCGATGTCGCGATCACCAATTTTTCCATTGCTTGAGCCATAAATTTGCCATAATGTGCAGACATGATAGCAGAACCAAACAAAATTACACAACAATTTTTACCGAAAGTCATCTACTGGATCCTTGGCGGTTTAATAGCGTCAACAGCTGCCATTCTTTTTATGACTCAGCCTGAACAAGTCGCTCTCCTCATTCTCTTTGGAAGCATCTTTTTTCTCACCGTAAAAAACACACGACTCGGTCTACATATAGCCTTACTCCTTCCACTCTTTGGCGAACTGGTCCGACTTCCCATCACCAGCTCCACCACCGTTTTGGTCAGCGACGCCATTATACCTGTAATCATCGCTGCCTGGATTTTTAAAAACCTCACCTCGGCGCAAACCAAATCCATATTCAATGACCAATCAAAAAATATATCTCTGGCACTCATTATTTTTGTAGTCGTCGCCGGACTTTCCCTGCTTCAGTCCCTCACCTTTCTCTCATTTTCAGAAACACTGGGCGGAAGTCTTTACCTTGTCCGCTACCTCCAGTACGCCCTCCTCTACTTCATCACACTTCAGTCAATTGAAACAGAAGAGCAAAAAAAAGCCGTCATCACCACCATGACAATTTCCGCTATCGGTCTGGCCATTGCCGGATTCATCCAGCTCGTGGTCTATCCGGATCTGGCAGATCTGGAACAGTTTGGCTACGATCCTCACATTAATAGACTTGTTTCTGTCTGGCTGGATCCAAACTTTGTAGGAGGATTCCTTTCATTCATTGTGAGCATTTTGCTCGGGATTGGACTTCACACACACAAAAACAAATCAAAAGTTGGAATTTTTACGATCATCGCAATTTTGAGTGCGGCGATTTTCCTTACCTATTCAAGATCCGCTTATTTGGCGTTCGCGGCAGGAGTTTTTATCATCAGTCTTCTGAAATCCCGGAAAATCCTCCTTATAACAATCGCTCTCTTTTTAGTAGGAATTACTGTTTCCGATCGGGCACAGGAACGTGTTGGTGAACTGACACAAAGTATCATTGCCCTTGCTGGAGATTCGGTCGACACGCCGGACCCGACAGCCGCGCTCCGACTGGAATCCTGGCGCCAAACCTGGAGTCTCATTGAAAAAAGACCAATTCTTGGAAGCGGATATAACAATCTCCGCACCGTTAATCATCAGGAAGGATTCACCAAAGAAGAGTCGACCCACTCTGGAAGCGGATCCGATTCCAGCCTCCTTACCATTGGAGCAACCACCGGAATTCTAGGATTCATTCCGTTTATTCTCATCTATATCTTCGCGCTCACATCCAGCTTCCAAATCTGGCGCAACAACAAAAACACCCCACTCAACCGCGGCTACGCCCTCGGCATCCTCGGCGGGATGTTCGCGCTCCTTGTGCATTCGATCTTCGTCAACAGTCTGCTCTTTGCCCCAATCCTCCTCTTTTTCTGGATTGCGCTGGCCCTGCTTCAAAGCCCACCCAAAGAACAATCTACTTCACGTAAGTAAAGTTCGTCGTGTATGAAAGTCCATTATCATAGTAGGCCTTGTTCACGTACTGCACATGATCCCACACCTTGGTCTTTTCATTGAAGGTGTAAAAAGCTGTCGTTTCTCCTCCATCAACAAATCGCATATTCACAGCCACAATGCCCGGCTCCTGTTCGGAAACAACAACATTTTTAACCTTTCGTCCTCCAGACAGTCGCGGAATCACCTTCTCCTCCATTTTCACCTCCTGCTCAGAAGAAAGTCCCATCGCATAATCAACCTGTTGAACAGATGGTTCAATTTCCATGGCAGCCGTATCAGCAGCAATTATACTGCTCGCATCAATTCGCTGCGCAGGTTCAACCGTTGGTTCATCAACAGTCTGCACAACAGGGGCTTCACCCTCCTGAACCGATTGAATCGTTGGCGGCACATCTTCAACTTGTTGAATAGTCGGTTCAGCATCAAGATCATTCGACCGGACCTCCGGACTTTCATCAAAAACCGGAACATTGTCACCCTGCTCATCTCTTGAAGAAACATTCACATTCAATCCCAGAAGTTGGAAAGAAAGTGGTTGAGCCTGTGAAGCTGGCTGATTTGCCGTATTGGTCACTGGTTGTTCATCAGATTCTTGTTCTTGCACTGACGGTTCCACAACCACAGCGCCTTGAACATCCTCTTTTTCTGGCGTCAAAATAAGAGACCCCGGGAATGTTTTAATTCGTGTTGTCGAAGTTTGATCATTTTCAGACTCAGACGAATTATCACTTTCAACCTCCTGTTCTGTTTCAACAGATGGCTCTTCAACATTGTCCTGACTATCCGGCTCCACAATCGTGTCTTGTTCAGCATTTGGCAGCTGCCCTTCTGGAATAACCACCGGCATATTCATAAACTGCGACCCCACAAACATGAGCAATGCAAAGGTCGGCACAGCCGCAAACAAATATTTCCATTGAGCAAAGAAACTCTTCCCTCCGGTTTCCGGCAATCGTTGCTGTTCACCAAGCACGCTGGCAGCCTTTGTAAGGATGTCACTTCGCAGCATCATCTTAAACGATTCATCAACCTGAATGTTCTCCTTCCGCTTATGAGCAAGAAGTTTGGTGATAACTGATGCAAAATATTTACTGTTTGGTCGTGCCATGGTTATAAAATTAAGTTGAGAGAAGTTGTTTAACTTTTTTGAGGGCTCGGAACACTTTCACTCCAATGTGATTCGCGCTCAGACCCATAATTTCGGCAATCTCCACGTTGGAAACCTCTTCAAAGAATTTCAAGCGGATGATTTCCCGATCTTCCGGTTCCAACTGCAAAAGCACCTGCTCTATCGCCTCTTTGGCTTCGCTGTTTCGCATATCACGCTCCACATCCACCGTTTCATCTTCAAAGGTCATGCCTTCTTCGATTGGTGAAATCTGAAGCTTGCTACTCTTGCGGTAGAACTTCAAAACATTGTTATGAGCAATTTTGTAGAGCCAGGCAGAGAACGGAAAACCCCTGTGTTCATAAGAATCCATGTGCGATAAGGCATCATAGAACGTTTGGCTCACGAGGTCATGGACCATATCTTTATCGCTTACACGTCGATAAACGTAGCGATAAATCTGGTCAAAATACTTATCGTAGAGCGCAGCAAACGCCTGCGGGTCACGCTTCGCCTGTTCCACTAACTTTTTGTCTTGCTCCTGCGCCATAGTACCGGTTATGTGCGTAAGGGTACTATTATGCATTAATTTGCCAAATTGTCAATACTCACTTCTTCTCACTTATTATAAACAAAAAAATTGCAGGCCATTACAGCCATTACACACAATAGACTTACCATTTTTTTTTTGCTAGCATACAGTCGCTCTTAATTTAAAAAATCATGAATATCACCTTCAAAAAGCCATTTTTCGCCATCGTTATGGCATCACTTCTTTTGGCAGGATGTGGATCAGCCGCAACAAACCTTCCAGAAGCTGAAAAAACAGTTCACCAAAACAGCTCAGAAAGTGGAAAAATCGCGACAGATTTAGCCAACAGCATTGTTATTGACGAAGATGGCAGCGCCAACTACGAACAGATCGCTAAAAACGCCGGTGAAGCAAAAAACAGCCTGAATGCAATGAAAGAGACTGTCGAAAAGGCAGGCGTAAGCGAAAACGCGACACAGATGCAGGAAAACGCAGCCATTCAGATCGACGCTGTGTCTCGAATTGTCGCAAAAGTACAGGAATTGGCAAACAACGCCATCAGCGCAGAAGCTGGGTCAGAAGAGCTCGACCAAATCGTAAAACAGCTCAATGGCCTTAAGCTCCGGCTTGAAGGCAGCCAGACCAAGTTTGACGAACTCAACCAGGAGCTCATCGACGCCATGTCACAGGAACAAGCATCATAAAACATCCTTCCGCAGCTTCTTAATCTCGCTGCGGTGATGTTTCTCTTCGAGTATCTTCTCTTTTGCCTTTCGCGAACGCCGCTTCTTCTGTTTCCGCAGCTTATAAATCCGCTTTGCCTCATCAGACTCCTCTCCCTTTTTAAGCGTTTCAATTTTCCGAATAAGCAACTTATAAGCAGAAAGCCTGTTTTTACTTTGTTCCCGATGTTTCTGGCATCGCACCTCTACTTCTGTCGGACGATGAATCAACACCACGCAGCTCGACGTTTTATTAATCTTCTGCCCGCCTTTTCCGCTTCCACGCACAAAAAATTCATCCACATCTTCCGGATGGATATCCAAATCCTTCGCTTTTTCTTGAAACTCTGGCGGTAAATCTACAGGAAACTTCATGCAAACATTGTACCTTTCTCCTTAGTTTGATGACAACTGCTGCAACTCCCGTCCTCTCTTCAAAGCCAACCGATTCAATACTATATCAACCTGCAAACGCTCCTCACGATCTTTTAGAGCTTCCAAAAGGTCATTTCGCAAAAGAGCCACCATCTGCCAGACAACATCACCACTTTCTAAAGACTCCATAGTAGTCCACGCGCCTTTTAGCCGCTCCACGCAATCCTTTCCTCGCTCCACCGTTGCCAGAGCCCCTAACTCTTGAGTAATAAAGCTTTCAATAGCCATAGTGACGTTATTAAAGGACCATACAATATCACTTTTTGTCAACTCTGTCAATTTTTTATCATAAATTGCCACAAAAGCCATTTAAAGATATTATTTTTTCAATGGAAAAAGCCTTACAAGAAACACTTTTAGAACTCGGTTTTAGCCCCAACGATGCAGCCGTCTATCTTGCTATAGTTCAGCTTGGTCCATGCAACGCGGGGCCCATAATACAGGCCACAAACCTGCACCGGAACATTGTCTACAACTCCATCCAGCACCTGGAAGTACGAAAACTCGTTGCTGAAAAAGTGGTAAAAGGACGGAAAATCTTTTCTGCAACCGCTCCAGAAACACTCGCCCAGGAGTTTGAACAAAAAGCCGAGATGGCTCAACAACTCTCTCAAAAAATGAAAGAGCTTTCAGAAAAAGTGTCCGAAGAGATTGTCATATACCAAGGTCCAAAAGAGTATATAAGTCTTCTTTCAGGCTTATTGGAAGCCATGCCCGCAGGCTCAGTCGAATATATTTTCGGGACAAGCAACGGTCGGCTCATGAGCAAATACATAAAATCCTTCAACAAAACCTATTCTGAAAAATTAGGAAAAGCAAAAAGCAAAGTCCGGATCATCGCCTTTGAAAAAGATAAAGAAGAACTGGAAAAAAATCTGAAACACCTTCCTTCACGATACGAAGTCCGATACCTCAAATACGATCTTCCCGATCCCCGGGTGTTAGATGTCTATCCCGATCTTAATATCGTTCTCCATAATATCTATTCCGAAGATGGACGTTCGGTAACAGCAATCAAAATCGTCAATAAAGTCTACACACAGGAATGCCTCGAGCTCTGTAAAAGACTTTGGGAAATGGCTTCTTAGCAGTTTACATCCCTTTTCAGAAAAGCCCGAATTGTCATCAAATTTTGTTGACAATTCGTTGACAATTCCAAGTCCTCAAAGGTATCTTTTGAAACCAAGTACTTTTAATTCATTTCTGCTTCCTATGTTTCGTTCCATTCGCGTAATCACCCTTTCACTTGCTTTCGTACTTCTTTGGTCATCTTCAGCTCTTGCTGCCGGGACCGTTGGAACCGGTACACCGGGAAGTTGTACAGAAGCAGCTCTTGATACAGCCCTTAGTGGCGGAGGACTTGTTGATTTTGACTGTGGTGGAGCGGCGCATACCATTACACTCACCTCAAACAAGGCAATTAGCGCAACCACCACGATTGATGGTGGAGGACTAATCACCATTGACGGAGACAGCACCTATCGGATTTTCCAAGTAACCCTTGCCAACGACTTTACCGTTCAAAACATCACACTTCAAAACGGAGATGGAACAGGTATTGGTGGAGGAGCTATTGATATGGGAACCGGAATACTCACCGTCACCAATTCAACCATTCAGAACAATATAAGCACCCTGGCAGGTGGAGCAATTGGTGCAAGTAGTGGAGATGTGAATATTACGAACTCAACATTTACTGGAAACTCAACAACCAGTTCGGCTGGAGTACTGTTTGTAACCGGAGGAACGATTACCATTAATGGCTCTACATTCGACCAAAACAGCTCTGGAAACGGAGGAGGCGTGCTCCGGATCGACAATGGAACCGTCAACATCACCGATTCAATCTTTACCGGAAACTCAACAACTGGCGGAAATGGTGTCGCCTTGCAGATCAACAGCGGAACAGTAACAGTCCAAAGATCCATCTTTGAAAACAACACTCTTGAAGATCGACCAGTTATTGAAAATGGAGGAACACTTATCCTCAGCCGTGTTGCAATCGTGAACAATTCTGGAATCGGACTTTCTTCAAGCGGAACCGCTTCGCTCACCAACACGACTATTGGAGACAACACCAGTTCCGCCAACTTTGGAGGTGGAATCTACGTATTTGCGACCGGAACCGTTGATATCATTAACGGGACCATTACCAACAACAATCCTCGAGGAGTCACTGGCGGCGGAAACGCCGTAAACATTCGAAACACTGTTATTGCCGGCAACTCATTCGACTGCGTTGGGACTATCACTTCATTGGATGGAAATGTAGACGGAGACGGTTCATGCGGACTTGGACAAGCCAGTGACCTTTCCAGCACCAATCCAATGCTTGATGCACTTTCAACCGTCCCTCACGACGACGTTTCTGGAAACACTCGTGTGTATCAACCACAAACCGGAAGTCCCCTCATTGATTCCGGTGTAGCCGTTGCCAACCCACCCACCGACCAACGAGGTGTTAGCCGACCAATGGACGGAGATAACAACATGACCCAAATCATCGACCGCGGGGCTTTCGAAGTCGCTCCAGCCATCGATATCACCGCACCAGTCCTTGCGGAAGTTTCACCGGTAGCAACTCCAACAACAGACACTACACCAAGCTACACATTCTCATCTGACGAAGCCGGAACCATTACCTACGGTGGAGATTGTTCAGGCGCGACCACCGCGGCAGTTGCCGGAAACAACACTATCAGCTTCAACACTCTTGCTGCGAACGTCTATTCAAACTGTACCATCACCGTTACCGATGCCGCTGCAAATGCCAGCACTCCGTTGGCCGTAACATCCTTTGAAGTGGTAGATCCAAACTCAAGCAATGGCGGAAATAGTGGAGGCGGTGCAGGAGGATCACTCACTCCCCCGCCAAACAACAATCAAAATCCGCAACCAGTAGAACATTGCGGCGGATACACTGACATTTCAGCCAACGATCCCGACTGTGAAGCCATTGAATATGCACAAAGTATTGGCGCCATGACCGGAAACGACGACGGAACCTTTGCTCCATCAGAATCACTCCAACGTGATCAGATTGCCAAAATCTCTCTGGAAGCTTTCGGACTGTTCGACGACCAGGCCGACTACTGTGAAAACACCAATCCATTCCCGGATATCACCGCTTCAGACTGGTCATATCAATATGTCTGCCGTGGAAAACAGTTGGGAATGATCACCGGATACAAAGATGGCGAAAACGCAGGACTCTTTGTCCCTGCCAACAAAGTCATGATTGTTGAATTCTGGGCACTCATCCTCCGAAACACCACTGAATCATTGCCTCTTGGAGAATCTTTCAGCGGATGGGTAACCGATGCCTGGTACAGCGGCTACGCAAAATTTGTAGCAGACAACAACCTCTATGACGGCCTATCTCCATCCCCAACAGAGACAGTACCTCGAAGAGACGTAGCAGTCTTCCTCTACGAACTGCACCAGATGGAAGTTCTCTAAAAGCAGCACCACAATTCACCTTTAAAAAGGCAGTCCGAATGGGTTGCCTTTTTTTGTAGATTCAAATAAATCCGTCATTGGTCAAACAAAAGTCTTCCATGAAACTCGCTATATACGATGGAAGACAAAAATTCATGCAACTTATTCATTGTCTTACTATCTTCAGGTGTTAACCCGCTATTAAAGCCATGAGCTATTCTACTAGATCTCAGTTTATTCCAAATATCAATATCCTCTTTATAATTTTGAAAATTATCCCCAAGACTATCAATAAATTCATAAATTTTATCCTTTGTCCCGCCTCTGCTATTCACTATTCCAAGGTCTAATTTTCTCTCGAGTTGTCCTTTTTGTATTTCTGAGATCGTTGTATCACGACTCAATCGCTCTATTGTTCCTTTTAAAATACTTCCAAGCTTTTTGAAGTTACTAGGATCCTGATTTCTATCAACTATGGTTGTATTTTTTTGCTTATTTCTCGATAAGCCTTCTAGCAAAACAAATTCCCCAAAAAATCTTACATCTAAAAGATCTATATTATTAATCTGAAGCATAGGAATTAAAATTTGAGAAAAAACAGTTCCCGAATGCTCTATAAGCTTGAGCCCCCGTTCAATGTACTCTATCGGTTCTAAAACGAATTTCCTAACATTAACAAAATTCCATTGATAGCCTCCAAAATTATAGCCTCGAGGGACAGACATCGGAAAATTTTTATAGTGGTAGCTTAAAGCTAAATTCTCACCCAACAAGTACGCTATAATATAGAAAATTTCAAAAATTAATTTTCGATCTGATTCTTTTAAAGAGATTTTTAGATTAATATCTCTTCCATTAATAATGATTGTGATAGAGCCTTCAAAATTAGAAAAATCGAAGTTTCGTACTTTTGAAACTTGTTCTTTTTGATTCTGATTCAGGTGTAGCGAGCTAACTTGATAGACAACGTTTAAAGTTTTGTCATCTTCTGTAATATAGGCAGATCTTTCTTTTGATAGATCAAATAGGTTTCTAATTCTATTCATGCCATAGATTTAATCACTAGAACCGCCCAAACAACAGTTCTATTCAAGCTTTGTGGGCAATCTGACCTTAGTAAATCTCGTTTGGTGGAGATGCCGGGAATCGAACCCGGGTCCAAAAATCCCTTCTAGAAACGTCTACCATCATAGTTCGGCTTAAAATTTTCGACGACTAGAATAAAAACTGAACACAAAACTCTAGAAGCTTATCCTTAAAATTTTCGTTCCTACAGGCAGGATTCTGCAGGACTTATCCCGATAAGGGTGGCGCGGTTCCAAGCCCATCGGACGTCAGCAAGGATGCGACTTTCCCACAAAGGGGGAAAGATTTACGCAGCTACAGGAGCTGCAGCGAAGAGTGCTCGCAGTTTTGCAACTGTAGCGTTCTCTCCTTCATTAGTGTTATTAGCACTTAGAATGCGCTGGACGGATCTATGGGGAGACAGCGCGATCCCCAGATGGCAGTTTGTAAAAGATCAATTTTTGTCGAGAGCCTTACATCCCCTCATACACAGATTGACAAGATTGACTGAATATGTCAATACAAAGCCATCTTTCTGCTATAATACACAACACCATCAAAAACATCATATGATACAAAAAAACCTACAATCAGCAATCCTTACCACTTTCATGCTTCTGCTCTTCGTCCCGACAGCATCAGCAAAAAGTGCCGAAGATTTCATTATGGATTTCCACCTCTGGCTTTCCCAGGGCAACGTTGGTTCCGATCTTATCAATTCCAGCGCGGATCTTAGCCGCGAAAAAGCATTGGAATGGAGTTCTGAAGCCGATTTTTATAAATTCGAACTCGAATACAATCCTGAATATCACTTCACTTTTCACTTCAACGCCGAAGACAAACCAACCGAAGATTTTATTGGGGAATGTTGTACAAATGTGGAGACAGTCGAAAAAAATCCGGCAGCCAGCAGCACAATCGGAGACATCTACACCACGCTAAGAAAATTCGTCCGGGAGATCTTAACAAGCGAAATGGCTTTGTCTCTCTTTGAAAACGTCTATCCGGAAAACGCGGACCTCACCATATTCGTTACCCTCGAAAACGACGCAAAAGGCCACCTCTACTGGACCATGGAACTCACCGATCTCAACCTGAACAACACCTACACAATCCAACGTCGCGCTGACTTAAACAGAGCACCACTCCTGATTACCCACAAAATTCAAAGATGAAGAAACTGGTAACACTTACATTAAGCGCGTTTATACTTCTTGGATGTTCTCCTATCGACGAGCTGAAAACCTTTGTCGACTCCAATCAGGTTTGCGAATCACTGGATGCCACAACCATCACAAACCTCGTGGGCGAACCATACGAAACAACCCCAATGGAAGATCTGGATTTCCGCACTGGCGGATGCGCCTTCATGAACACCCAGGACGATCCGCTTTTTGCACGAAATTTCAACATCATCGCCCGCAAAACCGAAACGGCCGCCGTTTCCGCCGATGAATTTAACCGGGCAGTAGCCTTCTGGGAAAACAACCAACTGGCCAACAAAGAGTTCCGAGACCTCACCGGTCTGGGAACCGAAGCCTTCTGGGTCTACGGAGAAACCACTTCTCAAATCATTGCTTACGAAGACGACACCTTCGCCATCATCTCATTCGCCCACCTGAAAGACAGCGACGATGAACTCCTGGCAAAAGCCGTCGACATAACAAAAACAGTACTTCAAAAGGTCGCAGAAAACGCTGCGGCCCTTACAGAAGAAGAGTAGTCACTATTGAGACACACGCTCAACATACTCCCCGGTGTCGGTATTCACGCGAATCGTGTCACCCTCTTTAATGAACAACGGAGCAGCAACTTTCGCGCCGGTCTCAATTTCAACCTGCTTGGTTCCACCGGTAGCGGTATCACCCTTTTCTCCAGGCGGAGACTGAATAACCTTAAAGTTCATCTTTGGCGGAAGCTGCAAACTAACCGGCTTGTTATCAACAAAAACCACGGTCACTTCTCCTCCATCCATCATATACATTGATTGATCCCCAACAATATCCCCAGAAATCGTGAACTGCTCATAGCTGGAGTTATCCATAAAATGATAATCCTCCCCATCGCTATACAGATACTGTGACTTCTTGTACTCCATGTTCGCCTCTTCAATCTGCTCATCACTTCGGAAAGAAACCTCAAGAGCCTTCCCGGTTCCCACATTTTTCAACTTCGTTCGCGTAAAAGCGGCCCCTTTCCCAGGGTTCACAAACTGATACGTCACAATCACATAGGTGTCTCCGTTGTATCGAATCGCAAGTCCTTTCTTAAAATCTGAAGTGGTCATAAATCTTTATGAGGAAAAAATAATACATCGCGAATGTCCGGCGTATTGGTGAGTAGCATGACTAATCGATCCACTCCAAGAGCATTCCCTCCAGACGGAGGCATGCCCAATTCTAGTGCACGGATAAAGCTTTGGTCAACCGGATAATCCCTTTTTCCAAGCTTTTGGCGTTCTTCCCGTTCCATTTCCAGTCGCTCTTTTTGTTCGATAGGATCGTTCAGTTCCGTGAACGCGTTGCACAGTTCCATCCCCGCAACATACGCCTCAAACCGCTGCGCGTAGCGATCATCATCTTCACATCGTTTTGCCAGTGCTGCCATTTCCACCGGATAATCCTTCACAATCACCGGTTTTTCCATACCCAGATTCGGTTCAATTTCATTCAGAAATACAGAGAAGAACACATCCTCATAACTCGATTCAGGGCCAACGTTATAGCCCTTTGCCGCAACCGCACTCACAAACTTTTCAAAATTTTCAAACACCGCACGCTCAATCCCAACCTGTTCAAACAGTTCCACCACCGTCACTCGTGGCCATGGAGTATTCACATCCACCACCTTCCCATTCCACTTAATTTTCGGTTCACCATGAAGCCGCACAGCTAAAGCCTCCACCAGTTTTTCTGTGTCCTCCATAATTGCTTCATAATCAGCAAAGCCCCGATACCATTCCAAAAGCGTAAACTCCGGATTGTGAAGCTGACTATCCGTCTCCTTATTCCGAAAACTCTTACAGATCTGAAAAACCTTTTCATACCCTGCCACCAGAAGTTTCTTCATGGCATATTCCGGCGACGTGATCAAAAACATCTCCTCGCTCTCACCTTTCATATCCACAAACTCCGTTCCAAACACATCCAGATACGGCTCCATTCCCGGAAGTCGTACCACTTCAGGCGTTTCCACTTCCAAAAATTCTTCCTTTTTAAAGTATTCACGAATCCCATCCAGCACCTCCACACGCTGCTCCATCACATTCATCAGTGTCCGATCAATCACCGTCCGCCGATAGTTCGCATCAGTAGGAGGGATAAAAAAATCGTCGTTGCAGGGAACCAGCACCTCCATCTCTTTCCCAACAAAAATTTGCTCCCCACCTTCCACCACTTTCTCAATCCGCACCTCCACAATATCCCCAACTCGCACTTTTTCCTCCCATCGAACATCCAATCTTCCACTTTGATCCTGCACCACAAATCCATCATCCAAAATTCCGACTATTCGCCCGGCAACCCACACTCCATTTTTGGCTCCTCTTAGACATTGTTCAAAACTTTCCGCTACCGTAAGGGCGGCAGAATTTCGCCTCGTTTTTGATGGAAATTTTTGCGTTTTTTTTGACACCTTTTGAACAAATTATTCAGTTTTCGACGACTTTTGAACATCTTTTTCAACAGGTTTTGCCTCTTTTTTTATGCTCTGACTCAACTGTTTCACACTGTCCCGCAGCTCATCAAACCAGTGCATGCCCAATTCAGAAATAGCAATTCGCAGTCTGGTACCCACAATTCGCCACTGAGCATTATGCTGTAATAAACTCATAATATTTTCCGGCTTCACCAATCCAGACATATGGAGCACCACCTCTTTACCCTTATTCATGCCCAGATCTTCGGTTTTCACGCTCACCAGCTTCGCCTTCTTCGCCAGAATTTTCAGCTCCAGCATACGGAAAAGATTCATCACTTCTGTTGGCATTTTTCCATAATCCTCCACCAAATCGTCCCGGATTTCATTCAAATATTCCATGGTATCCGCAGCAGACATTCGCTGATACGCACTAATCTTCTCCTTCGAATTCACAATGTACGTGTCAGGAATATAAGCCGTCAGCGGGAGTTCGATTGAAACATCTTCCGGCTCCTCTTCACGAATAACTTTTCCAGCCTTCAAGTCATCAACGGCCTTATTGAGCATGCGGATAAAGTGGCTGACACCAACCACATTAATCGCACCATGCTGCTTCGCGCCCAAAATATCTCCAGCTCCACGAATCTCCAGATCTTTCATCGCAATCTGGAATCCACTTCCCAGTTCGCTCGCTTCCACAATGGCACGCAACCGTTTCTTGGCATCCAATTTCAACCGCTGCCCATGGTACAAAAAGTACGCGTACGCCTGCTTCTTTCCACGACCAACACGCCCGCGCAACTGATACAATTGCGCCAGTCCAAGCCGTTCCGCATTATTCACAATCAACGTATTCGCATTCGCCAAATCGATCCCATTTTCAATAATCGTCGAACTCACCAAAACATCTGCTTTATGGTCTTTAAACGTCACAATCCGCTCTTCCAGATCACTCGATCCCAGCTTCCCATGAGCCACAATAAACTTCGCTTCCGGCACCAGTTTTTGCAGTTTTTCCGCGACACTATCAATCGTCTGCACCCGATTATGCAAAAAGTACACCTGCCCACCCCGATTCATTTCCCTCATAATCGCCTCACGAATCAGCCCCTGCGAATACCGCCGAACCTCGGTAATAATCGGCAAACGTCCAGGCGGCGGAGTCGTAATCGTGGAAATATCACGGAGCTTATTCAAAGCAAAATTCAATGTTCTCGGGATCGGAGTTGCCGTCAAAGTCAGCATGTGAACCTCCTTCTTCAACTCCTTCAACTTCTCTTTCTGCTTCACTCCAAACCGCTGCTCTTCATCAATAATCACCAGACCCAAATCCTTAAACGCAATATCCTTTTGCAGAAGTCGATGGGTCCCGATAATCACATCAATTTCACCACGTGAAAGCTTCTTCAGAATCTCTTTTTGCTCCGAAGCTGTCCGGAACCGGCTCAACACATCAACACGCAAATCAAACCCATCCAAACGCTTCATAAACGACCGGTAGTGCTGATCCGCAAGAATCGTAATCGGCGAAACAAACGCTGTCTGTTTTCCATTCATGGCCGCCTTAAATGCGGCTCGCATCGCCACCTCGGTTTTTCCAAATCCCACATCTCCGCACACCAACCGATCCATCGGCACATCCCGCTCCATATCCGCCTTCACGTCATTAATAGCCTTAATCTGCCCAGGCGTTTCCTCATACGGAAATGCCTCCTCAAACTGTTGCTGCAAATCCGTATCATCTTTAAACTTAAACCCTTTCGAACTTTTCCGCTCCGCATAAAGAGCCAAAAGTTCCTTCGCAATAGCTTCTGTTTCTTTTTGAACCTTCTTCGTAATCGTATTCCACTCCGCACTTCCAAGTCGTGTCAGCCGCGGCGGAGCCTCATCTGCACCAATATATTTATTCACCTTATCTGCCTGATCAATCGGCACAAATAATTTATCATTCTCAGCATAACCAATCTTCAGATACTCACGCGTCACCTCATCAATCGTTCGCTTCTCTAGTCCCAAATACTGCCCAATTCCATGATTCGCGTGCACCACAAAGTCGTTCGGCTTCAGGCTCGTCACAAAATCAAACGCGGCCTTCTGGTTAAAATGTTTCTTCTTTTCCTCTTTAATCGAAGAAATTTCCCGATCCGTCACCAGTGCCAGTTTTATTTCCGGATTCTGAAAAGCCTGCGGAACCACAATCTCTTTATCCATATCTACAACAAAAACCCCTGAAGCATCACCAATTCGGTCCACATCCGCGTGATAAACAAAATTATTCTCATCCAGAATATTCCGCAACTCAGTCGAATCCTTTGATAAAACTAAAACCCGCCACTCATCCGCCTTCTTATCGCGCAAATCATTCACCAGATCGTACGCCCCCCGATACTTCAACATCGACAAATAATGCAAATGCTGATGCCCCTCATCATCCTCATTAAACGTCACAAATCCAAGTGAATACATTTTCCCATACATCTGATCAAAACTCTCATTCCACTCTTCATAATATTCATCCAGAAGATCCAACTCATCCTCAATCACCAACACATCCTTCGCAAAATAATCAGTAATACTCTTTCCCGAACCCTCATAATAAGCAGGCACAATCTCAATCTTTGGAATCGATCCCAGGTCAGCTTTTTCATCCTGATCGTACACCTGAATATCCTCAATCTCTTCAAATCCAATCGTAATTCGAATCGGATAATCGCTACACAATGGGAAAATTGTTAAAACCTCCCCACTCTTGTAGTACGTCCCTTTTTCCAAACGCGCGTCGCTGGAATTTTCATATCCATTAGCAATCAAATCCTCAAAAAGCTCATTCACATCAACCTTTTCATCTTTCTCCAGGATAATCGTCCGCTCATGAACATCATCAAAATCCGGCAATTCAGCCAAAACATCAGCATACGTCGCCACAATAATTTTCTTATTCGATGCTCCACGTGAAGCCGCACCCAGAAGCCACGAAAACTCCAGCCGCTCCATCATATTATCCCTTTCTGCATAACGAATATTGGTCGCATCAACCTTTTCAATTCTGTGTGTAAAAACATCAATATCACTCCACACCTGCAATGCCCGCACTACATGCTCCATCTCCACTACATCATTCACCACCCACAAAACCTTCTGAATTCCCTTCTCAAAGCGCAAAACATCACTCACTACAAAACTCTTTGCCGAAAAATTTCCCGCTCCGGAAACGGTTATATTTTTGTGTTTCGTTAAACTGTCCAAAACTCGGCTGTTTTGAACAGTCGGAAACTGCGCGATAAGATTGGTATCAGTGCTCACGTCGAATCAACTAGACCTTGAGTGGCATAATAATATACACGTAATCCTTTTCTTTCACAGGGCGGACAACCGCAGGAGAAAGTTTATCTTCAATCTCCATCTGGATCTTGTCGCTTTGAATATAGTTCAAAACATCAAGCAAATACTGCGCGTTCAACGCAATTTTGTTGTTTTCACCAGACATAGAGATATCAAGTTCAGCCTTCTCTTCACCAACACGGGTTTCATCAGTAGAAACTGTTAGTTTCCCATCATTTGTGGCCGCGATCTTAATGCTGTTGTTGTTTTCTCGTGCAAAAAGGCTTACACGTCGCACAACATTCGCAAGTGCTTCATCTAAAACCTCAACTTTCGTCTTTGTTTCTTTTGGCACAACTTTCTCATAAGGAGGGAATTTCCCTTCAATAAGCCGGGACATCAACTTCACATCTCCAGCAACAAACAAAATCTGATTCTTTGAAACGCTCAATTCAACATCCTCTCCCGTTTCACGAGATAAGATTTTTCCAAGCTCCATAACAGTTTTTGCAGGAACAATGCACTCAATTTCAACATCGCTCGCATCTTTCAAAGTGATTGTTTTTTCAGCAAGCCGATAACTATCAGTTGCAACAACTTTCACTTTATCCTTCTTCACATCAAACAAAACTCCAGACAAAACTGGTCGTGAAGTGTTGCTCGAAGCCGCAAAAACAGTCTGGGAAATAGCGGTTTCCAAATCTTTTGTTGGAACTTTAAACGTATTCTC
>JAGQLQ010000033.1 GCA_020429235.1 Candidatus Peregrinibacteria bacterium
CCAAAACTTTGGAAAAGATTGTAAAAAAAGGGTTCCAACTTGGTGCTGACATCGTAAAAATCGCAACCTTTGCACAAAAAACAGAGGACAACATGACCCTCCTCAACCTTCTAAAGAGCAATAAACCTTTAGCGGTAATGTGCATGGGGGAAAAGGGGAAAGTAAGTCGGATTGCAGGACAAATGCTTGGATCCCAGCTTACGTTTGTAGCTGCAGGAAACCAAAACAAAACTGCTCCAGGGCAACTGACGCTCAAAGAGTATCAAACCATTGAGTCGATCATAAAGAGTTGATTCTCAGGCAAAAAGAGCCTAAGATTCCTTTGATTTAAGCCTTAAAATACACTTATGAAGATTGGTATTGTTGGACTCCCAAACGTTGGAAAATCAACACTTTTCAATGCGCTGACACGGTCGCAGGGAGCCAAAGCCGAAAACTTTCCTTTTTGTACCATTGATCCAAATGTTGGGATTGTAGAAGTTCCGGATGAGAGACTGCACAAACTGCAGAATACAGTACAAACAGAAGTAGTCATTCCTGCTATTGTTGAGTTTGTGGATATTGCCGGATTAGTAAAAGGAGCAAGCGAAGGGGAAGGGCTCGGAAACAAGTTCCTCGCCCACATCCGCGAATGCGACGCCATCGCGCAGGTCATTCGCATCTTTGAAGACAAAAACGTCACACACGTTCATGACAGCGTTGACCCAAAACGCGATATTGAAGTTATTGAAACAGAGTTGATCCTCGCGGACAGTCAAACCCTGGAAAAGCGCTTGGGAAAAGCAGAAAGCGATGCAAAGTCCGGAGACAAAGACAAAAAAGCCTACGCCGAACTCCTCAAAAAAATCGCTGATGCCCTGAGCAGTGGCCAAAAGGTTATTGATATGGCACTTACCGAAGAAGAAAATAAAGCAATTCACGATCTTCATCTCCTTACCAATAAACCATTTCTCTACATTGCCAATGTCCACGAAGACGAAATCGGATCCATCGAAATCCCGGCACTCAAAGAAAAGCTTGGCCTTGGAGAAAACGAACGCATCATCCCAATCTGTGCCAAACTGGAACAAGACCTTGGCCAACTTAGCGCCGAAGAAGCTCAGATGTTTCTTGATGAACTCGGCTTACAGGGAACAGGGCTTGGAGCACTCATCCAGGCCGCATACGACACACTCGGCCTCCACACCTACTTTACGGCAGGAAAAAAAGAGGTTCGCGCCTGGACTATTCACAAAGGTGACACCGCCCCACAGGCAGCTGGCGTCATCCACACAGACTTTGAAAAAGGGTTCATCCGCGCGGAAGTAGTGCTCTGGAAAGACCTGGTCGAATCAAATGGAGAGCAGGCAGCCAAAGAAAAAGGGCTTGTTCGCACAGAAGGAAAGGACTACGTTGTGAAAGATGGCGACGTGATGCACTTTCATTTCTCCTCTTAATGGAAATAATACCGGCAATTTATGTGTTTGATGGCAAGGTGGTAGCCCTTTATAAAGGGTCAATCGACCAGAAGGAGACCTACGGCCAGGCACCAGTAAACTTCGCACAGAAGTTTCAAAGAGAAGGAGCTCAGCGGCTCTATGTGGAGGACATCAACGCCCGCATGCACATGAAAATCGCCCAGCCGGAAGAGATGAAAAAAATTATCGATTCGGTCAACATCCCCATCATGCTGGCGGGTGTTTTTAGCACAACCAAAGACATCAATGAAGGATTCGAGCTGGGAGCAAAACAAGTAGTTCTCCGCTCTCCAAGTCTGGAGTTTGCAGAGGCTGCTCTTTCTGCTTTTGGACCGGAAAGAATTGTAATTCAACTTTTTGCCAAGCGAACCGAACTCATTGAAGAGCGCGAAAAACTCCGCCCCGACGACTACACCGACGTAGTTGACTATGCCGAAAAACTGGTTCCCCTTGGAGCAAAAGAGATCATTTACAAAGATCGCCGCAGTGAAGGCACCCTTATCCATCCCAACTACGACGAAATCGATCGTCTCTATCTGACAGTTGGTCAGGAACTCAAAATCTATTCATCAGGCGGCATTTCCGAACCAAAGCATATCCAGCTCCTCAAAAAAATTGGTGCCAGCGGCGCCATTATTGGAAAAGCTCTCTACGAAAACAGAATTACACTTACATCTGCTCTTGAAGCTGCTGAAGAATCTGTTTAAGCTCCTCAGCCCGATCCTGATCTTCAAAGCCATCCAGAACCTCCTCCGCAGAAACAGGATTGGTAATCTTTCCGGAAAAGTGAATCAGTTGATACTCTTCTGGCAGACAAATAATCTCATCGGCATCATAGAGCCCATTCAGGATATCCAGACAGAGCTGACGTGAAGATGGATCACGGTACGATTGCGCACGCTCTTCAAGAAATTCCTTATACTCTGTTTGAAGAACTCTTACTGGCTCAACCACATTATGAAGGGAAACAACCTCATGTGATGGATATTCAGCAATACGGTCAACTCGAAAACCTTTCATACTTAAATATGTCACGACCTGTACAATCGCATCTTTTCGGTTACCCATCATCATTCCTCGAGGATCCCGTGAATGACGGGGATCAAAAAATGGCATGCGGGGAACATTCTCGTTATGTGTTTCATTGTCACTAATATTGGACAACGGCAAAGACATACTAAAAACAAAATCGGTCGACATATCCTTTCGTGCAAGAAGGAGCACATTGTTCAAAAATTGATCAATATCACTGGCTCGATCAAAGGTAAGCCTTGAATTCACAATGTCCGCTGAATTCGGGAGAATAGGTCTTGGAGTAGACTTATTCCCTCGTGTTACAAAAGATTGTGGATCAAGAAAAGCTTCCAGAGTAAGCCGCATATCGGAGCACATATCGTGTGGACTTCCATTCATTCCTTTTTCCAGCATTTTCGCGCAAAATGGCGGAGCAATATCAATAAGATGATAATGTCCAAAATGAGTTGTCCCATTTTCCAGGTGGACTGCGGCTCTTCTTCGTATTTCATCTGCCACTTTATTCACTGAACGGCGCTCATACTTATCCCGTGTCATATCTGTAGCATGCTCCATAATAACAGCAATTTCCCGAAATTTACTGCTCACAATTCGCAGCAAATTACTATTTCCCCCACCAATATCAACAATAACAGTAGGTTTACCATCCCGGAAAAGATAATCAAGCTCATTCTCTACTCCTATAAGACGACATTCATTCTTAAAACTTTCACCCCAACTACGGTACGCATCGGCTTCAAGTGAATAAAGCCGTTGAGTAAGACTACTCAATCGCCCTACAAGTTGAACATACTCTTCCTGCGTTCGATGAACAGATCCAGAAACCTCTTGCATAAGAGCATCGGCCTCTTCGTGGAGCTGTATAAGCCGTGGATCATTTTGAAGAGCATGAAGTCCATAGAGCCGCAAAGGCGTCATGATCTCCCTTCGTGTTTTTGCTTTAGAGGCTAAATCGTTTTTTAATTCTACTGCCTGAATTCCATTAATCCTTTTTAAAAGGGACAATTCAGCCAGAGCATCTTCAATATCCTGACTTACACCAAAACTTTCTGGAGACGATTCCGGTGGATTACCTCCATCATTACCACCCCCTCCATTGGTAGGAGTAATAACAGCATGAGTATCAGAATCTTTTGCTTTTTGAGGTTTAGATTCAGGAGGACTGGAGTCTTCAGCAATAAGAGAGCTGGCCTTTACCCTGACAGCAGAAGTAAGGTCATCAACCTGGTTAGCCGCATCTCCACGATTAAGAGCCGAATCGTCATCGATAAACTTGTCCAAAACCTTTGGACGCGCAACTTCCCCACTTTTGCCTCGCGGAGTTTTTCTTCTTCGAGGGACTTCAGTTGGGTTATTCCCTTTTTTAACTGCTTCCGACATATTTCAGATTATGGAGATGAAATCTAAGTATTTTTGCAATTTCTGTCAAGTATCAAGGATGATTTTTTAATAACTTTTCATAAGAGGTTCATCTCTTTGATTGTAACACAACACTAGAGTTCGGATCGTTGAAATCGCAAATATTCCAGACCCAAATAAGCACAGAAGAGGAGAATCAAACTCATAACTACAAACCAATCAAAAGTAATATCAAAGAAGTAAATCTCTGCAAAGAGCGTCACAAAGGCAAAAGCTGTTAAAAGTAAAGTAAGACCCCAGAAGGTTCCGGTCTCACGCAGCTCAGGAAAACTTCTTTGTGTCATATTCTTCAGAAGATACACCACTAAAAACAGCATCAGAATACCGGAATACAGCAAAAAGTTGGAAAAGAGAGGATCGGTCGTAGCAACACTCGACTTAATATAGAAAAGAATATAAGGATGCACAGCCCATACAGAAAAAGTTGCCAGACATCCAAGAAGAAAAACAAATTTCTTATGCCAATAAAGACGTTCAACCCGCTTAACTCCATCAATTTGCTCAAGACTTTCAAACAGCTGCGACACCTGTGAGTAATTATGAACACAAACAGTAAGTCGACAAATAAATAACTGTTTAAAGAAAGACAGATACCCAACCGTTCGCAAACTACTGAGGTTTAAATCCTTCAAAACATCCAAAATCTTTTTCAATTGCCCCACAGCATCGCGACTCACAATCTTAATATGAACCGGCGTAAACTGTTTTCGTTGCGGAAAGAGGTGCTGGCGAATAAATGATCTTTTATCCCTTGGAACATCCTTTTGAGGATAAAGCGTATTCACAAATAATCGTGGGCGCATTGTTCCTTCAGCAAAACCAACCAGTACGTCATCAAAAGTCTGATAGCGCTTATACTTATCTGCAAATCTCTTTTTTTGCTTTCCAGGAATATCTTTCAAGAGCCCAAGCCCTGCCCGGTCCAGCTCTTTCTGGAGAAGTTTTGCTCCGGTCTTTAGTTTTTCCTGTCGCGAAACCTTCTTAAAAGCCTCAAGAATTTTACTCTTGGCATTATTCGTTTTTGCAAAGTCGAGCCAGGCCTGATCCGGCGTTCGTGGAATATCTGAAGTAATGATATTCACAGTATCTCCAGGGTGAAGCCTGGTGGCCATTGGAACAATATGACCATTAACCTCAGCTTTTAAAGCCCGATTTCCCACTTCTGAATGAATAGCATAAGCAAAATCAATACAGGTCGCACTAACTGGTAAATCAATTTGTTTTCCCCGAGGCGTAAATGTTGAAATACGATCCCTCAGCACATCACTCTTAATCTCTGCCATAAACTTTTCATCGGAAGCTCCGGCCTCCTGATCAAGAGCCTCTTGAATTTGCATAATCTTCATAGCCCACATAGATCGGCTATCATCAGAAAGTACCTGTTTTTTTGTTTTAGATGCATCTTCAAAATACCCCGAAGCAATCCCATATTCGGCTTCCAGGTGCATTTGATGAGTCCGGATCTGAAAACTCACCATTACTCCTTCATAACCAAAAACTGTCGTATGAAGACTCTGATACCCATTTCGTTTTGGAACAGCAATATAATCCTTAAACTTTCCAGGCTTTGGCTTGAAGAGTGAATGAACAATACCCAAAACCTGATAACACTCCTCCCGGTCCTGAACAATAATCCTGAGCGCAACACTATTATCATACTCATGGAGGTTCATCACATCCTCAATCATTCGCTTGTAAATGCCATACAACTTCCGGATCCGCCCATAAATAGTGGCATGAATATTATGTTCCTTAAACTCCTTTTCCAGAGAATCAATGGTTTGATCCAAAAGCGGCTTATTTCGAACTTTACTGACCTGCATTCTTTCAGAAATCATGGTGTAGTCCGAAGGATACAAATACCGGAAACACAAATCCTCAAGCTCAGATTTGAGCTCTTCTATACCCAAAAGATTCGCAATCGGTACAAAAATTTCCAAAGTTTCCCGGGCAATACGGCTTCGCTTTTCAGGCTTGTCATGGTAATGAAGCGTCCGCATATTGTGGAGTCGATCCGCCAGTTTAATAAGAATAATTCGCGGATCTTCCGCGGTATGCAAAAAGAGCTTCTTTAGCGAATCCACCTGCCTCTTCAACATGTCATGCTGATAGTGAACTTTCGACAATTTTGTAATTCCATCCACCAAAAATGCCACTTTTTTCCCAAAACGGACCTCAATATCTTCAATGGTGTACTCCGTATCCTCAGGCACATCATGTAAAAGCGCTGCAATAAGCATATCTTCATCCACATGAAGAGAAACCAGAATTTTTACCGTTTCAAACGGATGAGTTATGTAGGGAACACCACTTTTACGTTTCTGCCCATCATGAGCCTTCGCAGCAAACTCAAACGCCTTCAAAAATTTCTTTTCATGAAAAGATGGTAAATAGCGCTTAACATCGCGCGCCAAAGAGTCCGGGTTCACCCCGTAATCTTTTTCCAGTGTTTTGAATAGGGTATCCTTACTCATAACCGAAGGGTTACCTTGCTCTAGATATAAAAGTGTGGCATAAAGTGCAGGCAAAGTCAAATTTTCAAACAACTAGAAAATGGCAGTGAAAAAAGGAAAGGTATTAGTTGGAATGTCTGGAGGCGTTGACTCCTCTGTAACAGCTTGCCTCTTAAAAGAGCAGGGTTACGAAGTTATTGGCATTCATTTGCGATTTTGGACAGATCCTGCCATCTTTTCTGAGGAAGAAAAACATAAATTCCCGCAGAACAAGTGTTGTACCCTGGAGGGATTGGCAAAAACCCGTCGGGTTGCGCATAAGTTGGACATTCCGTTTTATGTCCTCAACTTTGAAGATGCCTTCAAAACAGAGGTGATCGACTACTTTATTGAAGGGTATGAATCCGGAATCACTCCAAATCCATGCATCGAATGCAATCGAAACATTAAATTCGGTCTTTTTCTTCAGAAAATGAAAGAACTGGGGGCAGATTATATTGCTACCGGCCACTACGCCCGCGTTCACCAAAAGAAAGACGGAACATATGAACTGCTCAAAGCCAAGGATAGAACCAAAGATCAAAGCTATTTCCTTTACACCCTTACGCAGGAGAAGCTACAGCACACGCTTTTCCCAATTGGGGAATACACCAAAAAAGAGGTTCGTGAACTGGCTAAAAAGTTTGGTATCGATGAAGTAAACAATCAGAAAGAGAGTCAAAATCTCTGTTTCTTCCCGGAAAAAACGCATGGCCCATTCCTGAAGCGTCACCTCAATAAAAAGTCATTTACACCGGGACCAATTAAAACCGTCGATGGAGATATTATTGGGCAGCACAAAGGACTTCCTCATTATACAATTGGTCAGCGAAAAGGTTTGGGAATTGGAGGGATCAAAGGCTACGAACATCTGGAAGGAGAAGGATGGTACGTCATTCGTCTTGATAAAGCCGATAATGCACTCATTGTGGGGCAGGATAAGCATCTTTTTCATGAGAACCTTCAGGCGAGTAACCTTTCATTCGTGAGCGGAAAAGCTCCAGAGAAAACTCTCCAGATTGAAGCAAAAATTCGTGCCCGTTTCCCACAACAAAAGGGAACTGTATCAATTACAGAAGGTGAGGCAGTTGTTGATTTTGATCGACCACAGCGAGCTATCACCCCCGGCCAGTCGGTTGTGTTTTATGAAGGAGAGAAAGTATTGGGAGGAGGCGTTATTTTATAAATGGCATTTGTGCTTTTATTAAAGCCAAATACTTGACGGAAGCCTTCAAAAGAATTATAATAGACTGCAATAAGATTAGAGTTTGTCAAATGGCCTCTCCAAAGAAAAATTCCCCAAAACCGTCCACAGAAAAGGATCGTACCAAAGCGATTCCCATTAGTGATATAGAACAACACGATCCAGTCGAAGAGCCACTTCAACGGGTCATTCACGAAGAGGAAAATCAGCACTACGAACTTCATATAGAAGCGCCAAACGCTGCGGGTGAAGACCCTAAAATTTTTGCTGCCACCAGCAATACAAAAGCGAAGAAAAAAGCAAAACCCCACAAAAAACATGTCCAGATATCAAGCGGTAAAGCCATCAGGCCGGACACTCCCAGGAAAACTTCAGGAACAAGTATTCGAATCTGGAACTTCCTGGAATGGATTGCTGTCTCTGCGCTCATATTTGTTGGATTCTTTTTTGCCGTAAACTGGGGATCTTACTCAGAACTCATCAAACTGAAACTCGATAACCTGACAGGAAACTTTCAGTTGGATCCATTTATTGAGCAGCTCATTACCAGCCAGCCCACAGGTCCAGAGGGGCAGAGCCAGGAACTCCTCCCTATGGCGAATAACCTTCAGCAAAGTGCAGAACAGATTCCAGCTTTAAGCATGACAGTCGCACCCCCGGACGATCGCATTATCATTCCCCGCATTAACAAAAACGTACCAATCGTGAGCGTCAGTACAGAAAACCTGATCAAACGCGATTGGGGCGCTCTTGAAGCAGATATTCAGGCAGCTCTGCAACTTGGGGTTGTCCACTATCCCGGTACAGCGCAAGCCGGAGACACCGGAAACGTTGTTATTACCGGGCACAGCTCTTACTTCCCATGGGATCCAGGGCGATTTAAAGACGTCTTTGCCCTCCTTCACGAAATTGTCGTTGGTGATGAAGTGATCGTATATCACGATCAAAAACCATATCGATACAAAGTATACGAAACAAAAGTCGTAAATCCGGATCAGGTTCAGGTTCTCACTCAAGAAGGAGATGACCGCCTCACACTCATTACCTGTACTCCAGTTGGAACAAACCTAAGACGCCTTATCGTTTTGGCGGAGCCGGTAAGGGGATCGTAAAAGAAAACCAAAAACCAGACTAGATCTCTTGCAGACGTTTGAGCAGCTCTTCTTCACTCTCTTTTTCCTGCTGTTCAGCAGCCTTTTCTTGAGTTTCTCGTTCCTCACGTTTTTCTTTTGATTCAAACTCTTTCCACTCAATCATATGCTTTTCATTCAAGCGTGAAAGTTCGTCTTCGTACTCTTTATCAAGTTTTTCAAGTTGTTGCTTTTCGGTCACCAAAATATCGCGGAATTTGGCAATCTGCTCTTCAGTCATAATCGGCAAAATCTGCATCCAATAGTCCCGTTCATCATCATCCATTGACTCTGTATTTTTAACAAGCTCAATCAGATCAGGAAACTTTTCCTGTACCAGTTGAGGAACAGAGTATTTTGAAGGGGGAGCAGGAGCCTGATCGGCAGCCAAAGCATCCTCTTCAAGTAAAAAAGCGTTTGATGCAGGAGTGGTTGGTTCAGGAGCAGCATCTCCAGGAAGTTGAATCGTTTGAGGAGTTGCCTGCTGTGTTTGTTGCCCTTGAGTATCATCTTGTTGCGCAGTAGCTCCACCACCTTGCTCAGAAGCAGGGGCATTACCACTGGTAGGAGTGATTTGAATATCGCTTTGTGTGTTGTCGTCAGCCATAGGTTCCAAATTATCTCTATATTATAAAGAAAAATGCCAAAAATTGCAACTATCTATACACTCGGTTCCTCAACATCCTTCCATGAGCTTTGATGTTGTTCCACAAAATCCGTAACAGTTTCAGTAGTATTTCCTTGAGCACCATTGTGTCTTAAAGCAGCCACAAAATTTCCAAAAGGTTTTTGGCGTACTCCAGAAGGAGAGCGATTCATCTTCAAAACATCAACAAGACTCATTGTTGCCAGAACAGCAGCCTCGTCACCCCGTATATCAAATTTCTGATTCAAAAATGACTGTAGCTCAGCAACGCGTGGAGCCTCTTTCTTGGCTCCCTCAAGGCCATATTTATCTTTCATTGTGGACATCCATTGTTTCATTTTCGCAAAAAACGGGGACCCGGCCATAAATCCAATAAAGAGTTTACCGAATGGTCCCATCTCATTCCCCATATGCATCAAAAATCCATCAGGATCTTCAAAAGGATCTGGTGGCTGGGCAGCCTCTTTCGCTTCCTGAGCCTCAGTAGCTTCTGTAGCCTTCTGCTGTTCGGCAGACTGTTGGCGCGCGGTAGCCTTGGCAGTCTGCACTTTTTTATCAATTTCCAAAATGACCTTCACATCATAATCCAGAGAACTTTTTCCACTTTTTACAAAATCTTCTATCAGTTTTTCCACTTTGGCTTTTTCCTGTTTATAGCCATCTTCAATAGATGAATCCAGGTCTGACACCTTTTCTTTCAACCCCGCAACATCGTTCAAACGGGCATCAAGATCTTTCAGAACTTTGGAAATCCCTAATGCTTTTTCATAACTTTTAATAAGCTCCTGAGCTGTTTTTAAACTCTCTTTGGCCGCGTTAGGACTGGAAACCGCATGATTTTGAATCTTGGCCCTCTCCGCCTTAAAGTATGCATCAAACTTTTCATCAAGACCCTCAGATCCAATTTTCGCCAGTTCCGCGCCAACTTTACCCACATCAGAAGCAAACTCCTGCGCTCCTTTCATATCAAGATCATCATAGAGTGCTTCATCTGGATAGCGGGGTGGATACCCCAGCCAATCTTCAAACTTCAGCCACATCATGTCTGGATTTTTCTGCACATCCAGTTCGTCGGCATGTAAAACCCCAATGTTAAAAGCAAACTGTTCAGCTTTGGCATCCATTTTATCCACATAATCTTTCAAAAGAGCTTCAGCAAATTCATGGACAACGTCACGTTTAATAAACTTTCCGGCTTTCTTTTGCGCCCCCTCAATTTCAGACTCAATAGCTTTGAGTGCAATGCCCCGTGCTTTCCTCCATACAGGATTTTCTGGATTGTCATCACCCTCAAGATCGGGCTCAACATCTTTCATGATTGCATCAAACCGTTGAGCATAACGCCCGGACAAATCCTCCTTAAAAGTATTATTCAAACCTTCCAGCCGCGCTTTGGCGTTATCCATAATCGCCTTCTTCTTGGCTTCAAGCTCCTTCAGTCTGTCCGAAGTTTCCGGTGCTTTTTCCGGTGTTTGATGCACGCCTGTTGGTTTTTCCGGTCCTTTTCCTCCCATAAAATATAGAGATTATTGTTTTTCTACCTTTTCAATTTTTACCTCTTCTTCCTCATCTTTCTTCTCATCATTGTGAGGGATTTTCATAAATCCAAACCACTCCTTGGCATAAAGATCAGACTTCAAAACATCCTCCTCCTTTACCGATCCACTCTCATCCACATATTTCATCATGATCGGCGGACCAACTTTACTCACAATCGCAGTCAGATACGGAGTTGATTCCTCCTCTTTGCGAAAGAAGAGAACATCTCCCTCTTTGACATTCTCATCCGTAAAAAGATCCTTATTTTTTTCATAAGTGATCCCTTCACTGTTCTGGAGCGAAAACCACAGCGCGTTCACATCCTTCTTCACTGGCAAATTCAAAGCATCACATACAAATTTCACCACTTTGGTTTCATTCGTTTCCTTTTCGGGGGCCTCAAACTGCTCTTGGGCCTTATCGACATCAACTTTAATATTTTGAACCTCCTTTTTGGAAAACATTGGCCCACCCAAACCAAAAAGTTGCTCCAGACTTCCATCAGAAAATCGCTTCAAAAACTTTTGAAGCTTCTCAAAAAGTCGAGCCATCAAATCTTGATTGCTCAAATTCCGCACCTCTTCCAGTTCAGCCTTCAGGTCAAAATCAGAAGAGATTTCCTCTTTCTTTTCAGGTTGCTCTTCTTTCTCATCCCCAGCATCAATCGGCACACCCTTTTCCGGCTTCTGTGGCTCCTTTTCCGGAGTCTTGTCTTTCTCTTCAGGAGTTCCCTGTCCTAGCTGTTTTTCACCTTCTCCAGCCATAAAATTAGATTATATAAATGTCACCACCAACCTCTTCCAGGCGCTCTTTCGTCATACGCACCTGATGAACAAGGTTTTGAATCTGATACGACTCTTTATCGCCCATCTCCCACAACTGTCGAATCTGCCGGATAGTGGAAAGAAGAGTCATAGCATTGTAGTCAGCTTTTCCCTGCGCCTCTTCAGAAAGCGCTTCGTATACAGGTTCATTCAGAAGCGAACTTGGCACATGCAAATCAATTTCACCATCTTCAATTTTGCTCATCAGCATTTGCAAAAATTCCATATCAGCTGGATTCACACCAGTATCATCCTTCAGCGGCTTACCCATCTTCATCTGTTCCTCTTCAGGCAGATCAACTTCTGCCTGCTTCAGAATTTCTTTAGTAGCTTCCTCTTTTTGTTGGATATCTTCATCAGGCATAAAACCTCTAAGAAAGATTTACAAAATCCTTAAATTATAGCACAAAAAGGCGATGGACTCAACACGCCCGCTCCGCTAAAATGGATTGGTATGGATAAAAAAGAAGCACAAAAACGGATTGAAAAACTGAAAGAAAAAATAAAGGACCTCAATTATCAGTATTTTGTTCTCGATAAGTCCGAAGTTTCTGAGTCAGTCCGCGATTCACTCAAGCAGGAACTCATCCGTCTGGAAACCGAATTCCCTGAATTCATCACAAAAGACTCTCCAACACAGAGAGTGGGAAGTGTTCTTTCCGGCAAGTTCGAAAAAGTAAGACATTTAACGCGGAAAATGAGTCTGGCAGACGCGTTTTCCGAAGAGGATATTCTCAGCTGGCATAAACGCATCTCCAAAATTGTGCACGATGCGCCAATTCAGTACGTCTGCGAATTAAAAATCGATGGACTGAACATAACTGTTCACTACAAAGAAGGGAAGTTGGTTCGGGCCATTACCCGGGGCGATGGAAAACAGGGAGAAGAGGTAACGCACACCATTCGAACCATAGAACAAATCCCATTGAGTCTGCGCAAACCCGTTGATATAGAAGTTTCAGGAGAGGTCTATATTTCCAAAGCAGATTTTCAAAAGATTGTTGAAGACCAAAAACGTGAAGGTGCGGAGCCCTTTGCCAACGCCCGCAACGCAGCGGCAGGAACTGTTCGTCAACTGGATCCGCAGGTAGCGGCAGGAAGAAATCTATCCGGATTTTTCTACTCACTCGGGAAAAATAATCTGGATCCCGAACCGAACAACCAACTCGATATTCTTGAAACATTCAAGGAGTTGGGTCTTCCGGTGAACCGTGAATATCAGTTTTTTGGGACCATTGAAGACGTGGTTAATTTCTGTAAAAGCTGGCATGACAAACGGGATGATTTACCATACGAGGTCGATGGAATCGTGATTAAAGTGAATAAACTCAAGCAACAGAAAGTCATGGGCTACACAGCCAAAGCCCCGCGCTACGCCATTGCTTATAAATTCCCCGCCGAACAGGCCACCACTAAAGTTCTGGATATTCATGTTCAGGTTGGACGTACCGGGATTCTTACACCCGTGGCAATTTTAAGTCCGGTAAAAGTTGCGGGATCAACCATCTCGCGCGCCACGCTTCACAACGAAGACGAAATGGAGCGAAAAGATATTCGGATCGGAGACACCGTTATCATCCAAAAAGCCGGCGATGTCATCCCGGAAGTGGTCCGCGTTTTGCCAGATTTACGAACCGGAGGAGAGCGAAAATTCAAATTTCCCAAAAAGTGTCCGGTCTGCAATTCACGGGTTGAGCGGATAGAAGGGGAGGCGGCACATCGCTGCACGAATCAAAAATGTCTGGCGCAGGATCGGGAACGCTTCATTCACTTTGTCCAGGTTTTGGATATTGAAGGTCTTGGAGAAAAAATCGTCATCCAACTCATGGATGCTGCCCTGGTAGAAGATCCAGCCGACATCTACGCGCTCACCAAAGACGATTTCCTCAGTCTGGATCTCTTCAAAGAAAAAAGATCAATGAACGTTTTGGCAGCAATCGACAAAGCCAAAAAAGTCCCATTGGACCGACTGCTCTTTGCATTTGGCATTCGTCATGTTGGAGAGCAGATGGCCCAGCAGCTGGCGCACTACATCGAAACCGAAAGCCACGGACGCAAAGTCACATTCCCGGAAATCATCCAGATTGGAACATCCATGAAACCTGAAAAACTAGAAAATATTGAGGGAATTGGAATAAAAGTAGCCACTGAAATCTGCAAATGGTTTCAAACAGAGTCGAATCAGGAGTTTCTGGACAAACTCGATAAACTCGGCGTAACCATTGCCTCAGAAGAAAAAGGCGAACAAAAATTTGCCGGAAAATCGTTTGTGCTCACCGGAACGCTGGAAACCATGTCGCGCGATGAAGCCAAAAAACAGATTCGGGCCATGGGCGGCCGTGTCCAAAGTTCAGTCAGTGAAAAAACCGACTACGTCATTGCCGGCGAAAAACCAGGCAGCAAGTACGACAAAGCCAAAAAACTCAAAGTCGAAATCCTGGACGAAGACGCATTCAGAAACTTGCTGGCCTCATAAATAAAGGCTAGACCATCTCTCCTTCAAACATATCCATCACCTCGGCAGCCAGATCTTTTGAAGATCCTTGGCCCTCTACTCCAGAAGCCAGAACATCATTCAGATTTGTAGACGAAGGTGGCATAGTAATCTCTTTCGGCTCTTTCTTGACCGGAGGTCTTTGAATTTCATGAATCTCTCCAACAAGTTTCATGTTAGATCCAGTCACCTCATGGATGGCATGTTCAATATCATTCCGGTGTTCCTGTGTCATCACTTTTTCCAGATGGAAATTAGTGGAAAATGCCAGAATTAGCGCCGTACCATCAGTCTTGAAAGGTTGCGCCTGCTGAACTGATCGCCGTGCAATTGGACTTTTAATGGTTTCCAGAATCCGGGGCCACTGTTGCTTGATCGCATCTAATTCAAGGCTTTTTTTTTCAGCCGAATCTTCAGAAGATTCCGGGCCGGGTAGTTCAACCTTTGCTTTGGGAGGGGAGTCGGATACAGGGATCGACTTATGCGCCCGCTCTTGTTTCATTGGCGGTGGAGCAGGACTTTCATCCGGCACAGGTTTTGGAGAGGATTGATCCTTCACGGCAACCTCTTTTTGAGCCGTACCCACGCAACAGGACACAGCAGCCATCTCCAGTGGTAACTGCGGAATAGAACTCAGACGCGCCCGCTCTGAAGCCTTTTGAAAAGCATCAATATATTCAAGAATCCGATCCGTTAAAGCAGCATTTTTCCCCATCACGCTATCAATCATCTTTTCACGCAGAAATTCCAAAAAACGCTTATTAAAATAAGCCAGATCATGCCCCTTCATATACAGTTCATCAATCTCTTTCAAAGCCGCTCGGGCATCATTCTTCTCCAAAAAATCATATAACTGTTCCAGACTTTCAAACCCACCAATTCCCAGAACCGAAGAAACCCTTTCAACCGTCAATGAACCATCTGCAGCCATTTGTTCAAGCAAACCAATCGCGTCCCGAAGTCCACCTTCGGCATGATGAGCAATCATTTCCAACGCCTTTTCTTCAACCTCAATCTTCTCCTCTTTGGCAATAAAAGAAAGTCGATCTACAAGCACTTTTACCGGAATCCGCTGAAAGTCAAAACGCTGACACCGTGACAAAATAGTCTCTGGAATCTTGTGAACTTCCGTTGTCGCGAGCACAAAATAAACATGTTCCGGCGGTTCCTCCAATGTCTTCAAAAGAGC
>JAGQLQ010000034.1 GCA_020429235.1 Candidatus Peregrinibacteria bacterium
TCAAAGCAGCGATCAAAAAAATCAATGAACAGGTTCCAAAAAACCGCCTCAAATACATCCCGATAACTCCAGCAGAAAACCGCGCGATCATGAATTTCAGCCGAACCGCACAAAAAATGTACCAGCCAACTGTTGAAAGTATCGCCACCATCATCAACACCATTGCAAAAAAACTTCCAGGACACCGCGAGCGCGTACAGCACATTGGACTCTTTGGATACTCACGCGGAACCGAAAATGTACAACTCCCACGTGCCATCAAGTTCACCGGATCGCTCTACTCAATCGGAATTCCACCAGAACTTATCGGATCCGGGAAAGCCCTCCGCCACGCTAAAGAGACAGGATTCCTTCCACTTTTGGAAAAACTTTGCCCATACCTCCGCGAAGATTTTGCCCACGTCGGCCACTACCTCAACCGCGAAAACGTTGAACATCTGGCCAAAAAACATCCTGGTATTAAAGCCATCCACGACGACATTGAAGGTATAGAAGAAGTACTCGGCATCAAAATTGGCCCAACCAAACCACACCACTACATCCACCGCAACCTCTCTTCCACCATCTACTACAAACTCGGCCTGAACGAAGACTTCTCCGAAGAAGCGCTCAAAGCCGCAGAGATTCGCAAATCGTTAGGGTAGTAGGCGCTAGGCTGATCCCAGATACTCCTCCACCGCAGATGCCAACCGCGCATAGGTGTCTTTTCGTCGTACCGGATCACGATCAAGTGTCGTCAGGCGGAACCCGGCATGCGGACTGAAAAATCCACTCGCCGGCACGATACAAATCCCCGTCGACGCCAAAACATAATACGCAAACCGCTGATCCAACGGCATCCCTTCTTTTGCGACCGCCTTCTCCAAAAACGCACGTGCATCATCATTGGCAATCGGCAACGTTTGTTTGTCATTCAAAACCCCTTCTTCAAACAGTGGCATCATGTAGAACGCACCGTTCGTCCGGTTCACCTTTAAACCTTTCACACCACCCAAAACTTCCGCGATCGCGTTTCCATTCTGCTCAAGTTCCGCATTGTTCGAAGCCAACCACCCTTCATATTCCGGATGATCATAAATCCCCGGCAACACAAACTGCGGTAGACTCACACTGCACACCTCCATCAAAACCCGCTTTTTCACACCTTCCACAAACGCCTTAAAGTCAGGATCCAAATCCACATTATGAAACTCCATCCAGCCGCATCGCCCACCCGGCCACGGCACATCTTTTGAAAGTCCGCGCATTACCACCAGCGGCACTCTTCCCTGAGCCACCTCCGTCAACTGCGCATACTCATACCCGTTGTATACCATTCGGAAATACACCTCGTCCGAAATGAGCATCAAACTATATTTCTCAGCCAACTGCACAATCGCTTCCAGCGTCTCTTTGCTGTACACCGCACCCGTCGGATTATTCGGATTGATAATTAAAAGTCCCACCACTTCCGGATGTGCCTGAATCTGCTCCTCCATATGCCCCAAATCCGGTTGCCAATCGTTATCCGGATCCAAATTATAAAAAATCGACATCGATCCACCATGAAACGCCTCCGCAGAAGCATGGGTCGGATACGATGGTGTCGGCTGCATAATGCGCATCCCCGCTGGCAACATTGGATAAAAAGCGCTAATCGCAGCCCCCAATCCACTCGTAAACAGCACATACTCATAATCCAAGGTCGAACTCGGCGAAAACCGCTTCGCATATTCCACCACCCACTGCCGCGTCTCCACCTTCCCCCGCGAATGCGTATAGCCAAAAACCTTATCACCAGCCTTATCCACCTCTTCATGAATCAACTCCTTCAAAAATTTCGGCACCTCCCACGACTTCGCAATCGGATCACCAATATTCTCCATCACAAAATTATAGCTGCCATCCAACTCCTTCAGCTTCTGCGCCACATCCACAATCTCCCGAATTCCATAATGCATGAGCGAAACCTTCTCATTCGCAACTATTTGACGCATAAAATTTTAGAAAAGATGTAATCGCGCACATTTTACGCTACAATAATCAATAGCCAAAATTTTTAAACACCCATATGACTTCAGACACACCTCTCTACGTCGCCTTTTTTGCAGGATTTGTCTCGTTTCTTTCACCCTGCGTCCTGCCTCTTATTCCTGGATTCCTGGCCTACCTTGCCGGAACCAGCCTCAAAGAATCAAAAGCACATCGCTGGGAAATTTTCCTCAATTCAGTCTTTTTCGTTCTTGGATTTTCAGTCTTTTTTGCAGGATTAGGAGTCGTCCTCAACACCGTTTTCGCTAACGTCGCCATTGAAGCCACAACCTGGCTCGCTCGAATTGGTGGAGCCATCATCATCTTCTTTGGACTCTTCCTTGTCGGACTCATTCACATTCCATTCCTGGAAGCCGAACACAAAATCACCGTCAAGAAAAAGTTTAAATCAAAATATCTGACTTCATTCGTTTTTGGAGCTGCCTTTTCTGCCGGATGGACACCATGCGTCGGAGCCGTTCTTGGAGCGATCCTCGGACTTGCCGCGACCCAACCGGGAATCGCATTCACACTCCTCATGGCATACGCCCTTGGACTTGGAATTCCATTCCTTCTTGTTGGACTCTTCACCTCTCGCGCACAGGAATTTTTCAAAAAACACAGCAAAGGAATCCACTACACCAAAGTTATCTTCGGAGTATTCATGGTCATCCTTGGAATCCTGGCATTCACTGAGAATCTGAATCTGATTGCAAACTTTGAGATTCTGAATCAGTTCCTGCTTCAGTAGGCCGATTCCCATCTAAGAGTTCTTTCAAAAGCTTTTCGTCTCTCATCGCTGCAAAAAGCTCAACTCCGTCAATCCGTTCAAAATCGGACCCTTTGGCTGGATGGTGTTCACGAATTTTTGCCCATATTCCCATTTCCTTTTCAATATCCTGAATCATGGTAAGCATATTTTCAGGATGAGCAAAAAATCCCTCCTGACCATCGGTTTCAACAACCTTCTCCAGCTCCTTATAAAAACGCACCACAACCCGCTCAACATCGGGAAGATTTCTCACCACCATAGTAATTCTTAAACGCACTATAAGCACAAATAGAAGAAGAGGCATAAACACAAATATTGCAGGAGTAAGCTCAACCTTGTTGGCATAATTCAAGGCAGCCACCCCCACGCCAGAAATCAAAAGAGCTCTCTTTGCAGAGGTTGAATAGTAGCTATCACTCCCCAAGCCATACATAATACTATTCAAATCCTTTTGTGCATTTTTATCAAACATTGCAGCCAAAAGCTCTAAAGTCGCACTGGCATTCACCATTTTCCCGTGGTCATAAACCCCATCAAGAGCCTGACGGGTAGATGCCACGACCATCATCCGCTTCATTCCATCACTAAAACGCGGATAATCGGCAAGATCAATCCCTTCATCCCGTAAGACTTGCGCCTCAAACTCCATTTTTTCGCGAATTTCACTCACGATATTCCAATAAAGGCGCACACAATACAACATTATATCCAAAAATCAACCCTCATCGATACTCAATCACAATCTCCTGCGTTAAAATAGATCAAAATAATCCCAAAATATGAATAAAACCACTCGTTACATCATTCTCACCCTTGTCGTGGTTGGTATTGCTGGTGCCATCATTTATCTTGAATCACTCAAACCGGAACAGGCTCCGCCTCAAGAATCAGAAATCGCTGTTGAAGAAAACCCGGAACAAACAGAAGAGGTTGCGGCAATTATCGCTGAAAAAGAACAAAAATATGAACGCGCCAAAGAACTTGTGGACCCGGGAGAGTTCCTGAACACGGAACCCTTCGCCATCGCTGACCTGATTGGAAAACAGGTTATTATGGTCGATTTCTGGACTTATAGCTGCATCAATTGTCAGCGCACACTGCCATACCTCACCGCATGGCACGACAAATATGGAGATCAGGGACTCACAATCATTGGTGTTCACACACCGGAATTCGAATTCGAAAAAGACCTGGATAATCTGAAAAAAGCCGTCGAAAAGTTTGGAGTGGAGTATCCGGTCGTACAGGACAACGATTACAAAACCTGGCGCGCGTATAAAAACCGCTACTGGCCGCGAAAATATATCATCGATATTGATGGATTCATTGTTTACGATCACATTGGAGAGGGAGCCTACGAAGAAACCGAAAAAATCATCCAGGAACTCCTTGAAGAACGAGCCGAAAGACTCAATGAAGAGTTCATGCCAACCATGCCGGAACTGGAAAAAGATCCCGAAACAGACAGTCAGTCACGCAGCCCGGAAGTCTATTTTGGTGCAAGCCGAAACGAACTCCTTGCCAACAGCGCGCCCGGACAGGAAGGAGATTTCCAGTTGGAAAAACCAGAAACACCCCGTCTCGACGAACTCAACCTTGTAGGAGACTGGACCATCACCGACGAATACGCCACCAATACCAGCGAAGACGCCGAAATCGTTTATCGCTATCGTGCCAAAAGTGTTTTCATGGTGGCCAGCGCCGAAAAAGGATCAACCATTCAGGTTTACCAAGATGGTGTACTCGTAGGCACTCAAACCGTCCAGGACGATCAACTCTACATCCTCATTGAAGATGAAGAGTATGGAGAACACTTGCTGGAAATCCTGGTAGAAGATCCGGGGCTCAAAGCCTTCACCTTCACCTTCGGCTAAAATCACATCTCCCAAGGATGAAAAGAAAGGACCTTATACGACAAATCGAAGAGTATCGCGACTCTCGTGTCATAACGTACGTCACATCCACCCGCGAAAATATCGACTCCGAAATTGAAGAGTCCGATATCATTCATTTTCGTGAACATTTAGATAAAATCTGCGCCAGCTGCAAAAAACTGGATCTCTTTCTTTTCTCATATGGAGGCGAACTGGAAGCAGCCTGGGAACTGGTGAACCTTCTCCGGGAATACAATGTGGATTTTTCAGTCCTGATTCCTTATCACGCGCGCAGCGCCGCCACTCTGATTGCACTTGGAGCCAAAGAGGTTCTTATGGGAAAAATGGGATCTTTAGGTCCGATCGATCCAAGCATTCGCATCCACGGCGGCGAATTGAGCGGAATGTCGCTCTCTGCCACAGACGTCGACAGTTATGAAGATTTTCTCCGCGACGAATACGACATCAAAGACCCTCAGGACAAAATGAAAGCTTTTGAGATGCTTGGCCAAAACGTTTCCCCTGTTTTGCTGGGGAAAGTGTATCGCAACTACCTGGAAACCAAAAAAGATGCCGAAAAAATGCTCCGCCGGAACATTAAAGATCCTAAAAAGGTTAAAAAAATCGTCCGCTGCTTCATTAAAGATGTTAAAACACACAATCACAGCATATCGCGGAGCGAAGCCAGAAAATCAGGACTGAACGTTACTTTCGCCGACAAAAAAATGGAAAAACTCATGTGGGATCTCTACAAGCAGTACGAATTCACTATGAAAATGGACCTTCCCTACATTGACGAACCTCCCAAAGAGAAAGAACGCCGAGATGTTCCCCTCACCTACATCGAAAGCCTGGAACTCACCAACATCAAAACCAGTATTCTCCACTTTAAAAAACTGGATTACCCGGAGGGCAGCAAGCTCATTGCCCAGGACGAAGAAGAAGTCATCCTCACCCCAGATGGACAAACCATTCCACTCATACCAACAGGGCGCCTTATAGCCGCCAATGACTTCATCTACGATAAAACCGAGGACATCTACTGGTCTTAACCTTTCGAGTTCTTCAACTTGAAGTAGTAGATCAATGAACCAATCAGGAAGAGAACCACGGCAACAAGCAGCCATCCAAGGAAGCCTTGTTCAGCAACAAACTGTGCCACACCTCCAAGAACTGGCAATGAATAGATACCCATTTGATTATTCGCAACCTCTTCAGGAGATCCACGCAACACACCATCAATTCCCTCTCCCAGTGCAGCCGCTCCCACCTGGAACGTCACCCGCACCGATTCACTTTGCGCGCTATCATTTTTTCGAATAGCAGTCACCCACACTTCATGATCTCCAAACTCAAGATTACGCGGCGCCTGAATTTCAAATTCACCGGTAACCGCATCAGCAATCAACACCGATGATGTCACCACCGATCGCCATGTCGCTGTCACACGATTTCCAAACTCGGTTTCACCAGTCAAAACCGGTCGATTATTTTTAATCGTAATTTTCAAATTTTGAAGCAGCACATCATCAGAAATCTCCTCTTCATCAAGTTTTCGCGGTATTGGACGGGTCACATTCAAAGTCGAATCAATAATAATATGTACCGGACGGCTATCCACATAGCGCTTATCTTCCGGCTGCAACGATCGGGCCACAAGCATATAACGTCCATCACGAAGCGGATCTTCCACCTGGAAAACAAAGACATTGTTTTCATCAACACCAACAGTTCCAAGCACCTTTTCATGACCAAAATCATTTCTCAAAAGAAGCCGGACCTGTGTTCCAAATGGTGCCACACCTCGAATCAAAGGCGTTGTATCACCAACCAGTTGATTTTCCTGGAAGCTGGTAATGCGAACTCCCAAAGAGTCTAAATCTCCTGGATCATCAGGATCCAAAGGATTCGATCCATATTCCAAAATCTCTTCAGCATCGGTTAATCCATCTCCATCAGAATCCACCGAAAGTGGATCTGTACCATATTGATATTCCAGCTTGTCAGAAACTCCATCAAAATCAGAGTCCTGAATACCATTCACAACATTCAAGTTATAACGGGTTTCCCACTGATCATCGACACCATTTTCATTATCATCAACCGGCACAGAATTCGGATCCAACGGATCAGATCCAGCAAGAATTTCAGAATAATCTGTAAAATCATCATCATCGGTATCACTCTTCAACGGATTTGTTTTATAAACAATAACTTCATCATAATCACTCAACCCTTCTCCATCCGAGTCAGATAAGAACGGACTTGTCTTGTAGAGCTTCACTTCATCTCCATCTTCCAACTGATCATTATCCGTGTCACTTGCCTGCGGATCAGTAAAGGTTACAGTTTTTTCAATATAGTTCTTCAGTTGATCATTATCGTCATCGGCAGTGTAGTCTTCCAAATATTGCGAATCATCAAGGTACGCTTTCAAATTCACAATCATTGCCCGCATTTCATTTTCAGTAATAAAATCATCCGGACGGAAATTCGATCCTTCAGTACAATCAAACATGCGGGCTTCACATGCCCGGTTTACATATCGCGGATACCACCACATATAATCCCGTGAAGGCTGGATATCATTAAAAGGTGTTGTCTGATCCAGAACCTCTTGTGGTCCACCCAAAAGGGCTTCGAGTTCCGGATAATAAAGCCATTCCATCATTCCCACAGAACCAAGAAGAACCTTGGTTGCTTCCACGCGGGTAATAACCTGATACGATTTAAAAGGACTATCTGGTTCAGCATAGTATCCCTGAACAATTCCCAAAATCGTTCCGATATTAATAATATAGGAATAAGGATTTTCCGGTGGGACATCTGGATACAACTGCAAATTTCCAAAATTAAAAACATCTTGTGCATGAGCCGACTGAAGAACCATTGCCAAAAATCCATTGTCGGCAAACAGTGCATCAAGTCTCACATCCTGAAAGTTGGTTACACTCAAAAAGATAGACAAGCATCCACGAACATCGCTCGCACACTCGTTAAGCACATCCTCATAAGTTTTATCCAATTGAAACTGCTCATTCATTTCTACCAAAATTTCACCACGAGTCACACTTAAAGCATCTGGAAGGAAGATACTTTCCATAATTTCGTGCTGTACTTCTTCAAGTACCAAAGGTGTAACAAACTGGAACTCCGGTGTTTCCGGCTCTGGGCTAAACTCTTCTTCACCTGGTGGTGGCGGCCCCGGAGTTGGCGGTGGAGTTGTATCTTGTGTTGCCGGTGGAACAGTTGTTGTTTCTCCAGGTGTTGATGGGAGTTGTTCACCCGGCTGTTCGCCCGGTTGTTCACCCGGCTGTTCGCCCGGTTGCTCTCCTGGCTGCTCACCCGGTTGCTCTCCTGGCTGCTCGCCCGGTTGTT
>JAGQLQ010000003.1 GCA_020429235.1 Candidatus Peregrinibacteria bacterium
GCAAAAGCGCCGAAGGCGGTAATGAGAAGGCCGCCGGCGAGGCCGTCCAGTCCGTCGGTGATGTTGACGGCGTTGGCGGTGGATGTGATGACGAGAACGAAGAGGGGAATGTACCACCAATCAATAAAGAAATCGCCGATGCCGGGAAGGTGGATCTGGTCGTAGCCGAGACGGAAGTAGAACCATAGGGCGCCGGCGGCCGCGAACAATGTAAGCCAAAAGAATTTTGGTTTAATGTTTAATCCTTTACTCTTGCCTAATCCTCGAATGTTGAAATAGTCGTCAACTGCACCAAGGAGGGCAGTGGTGATCAGTGTAAAAATTGGCAGATAGGTTTCTTCACGCTCAATCAGGGAGCTGTTGGTGAATCCCAAATTTGCCGGAATATATGACGCAACACATATAATAAGGACGGTTCCCCAGATGAGAATCCCACCCATGGTCGGAATCCCTTTCTTTTTCCCATGAAGTGATTGAAAAATGCTGGCACTTTCTCCGGTTGAGGCAATTTCACGAATCTGTTTGCTGCACTTATATTTATGAAGAAGCCGGATAACGGTTGGGGCCAAGATAATCGCCAGGACAAAGGCTGATATTTGTGAGCCAAAAATAAGGGCGAGGTGGCGAAGATTACTTACAAGATCCATGAATGTGTTTTACCAGGTGTAGGTTCTAAATGTCCAATCTGCCAGGAGCTTGGTTTCATTGAAGCGGGATGGGCTGTTGAGGACTACCGTTAAAATGTCGTTTCCCTGGTCGTTTTGGATGACGGTAATAAGACATTCTCCGGCAAGGTCAGTGGTTCCGGTTTTGAGGCCGAGAACCTTTAAATAACTGCCTAAAAGCTCGTTGGTATTGGTGAGTTTATGTTGGATTGCTTCGTTGGTGGATGCGACTTCCAGCTCTTTTTTACTGACAGCACGGCGTACAAAACTTTTTCCATAAGCATATCTTCCCAAAAGAGCTAAATCGTATGCGGATGAGTAGTTTCCCCGAGGGTGTTCGGGGTCGTCGCCGGGATTGTCTTCATCCAATCCTGTTGGGTTGGTGAAGCGGGTTGAAAGGAGTCCAAGGTCGGTAGCTTTTTTGTTCATTTTTTCAACAAAAGCCTCTACAGATCCGGCATTGTGTTCAGCCAGAGCGACGGCGGCGTCGTTGGCGGAATCGATTAATGCCGCAAATAAAAGGTTTTCAACTGTAATTTTTTCGCCTGAAGCGAGCCAGGTCTTTTTTCCTTCTGTTGAGGCGGTGTAGTCAGAAATAGTCGCAATCTCATCCAGTGAATTTTCTTCCAAAACGATGGTTGTAGTCATTAATTTTGTGAGGCTGGCGATTGGCAGCGATTCGTGAATATTTTTTTCGTAGAGGATGTATCCATTTTTTAAATCCACAACAAGGGCTGCTTTAGCGTTAATGACCGGGGCAATGTTTTGCTCTTTTTTAATAGGAACCGCGGTTGCTTCCAAAAGGACATTTTCGTTCCACGGCATGGTGTGCGGGACAGCGTTTGGGACATCATTCGTCATCAAAGTCCCTGCCGTAAAGATGCTAAGGAAGGTTGAAATCATTGTTGGGTATCAGGGGTGTTTGGCGCAGGCTCAGTGGTTGTAGGAGTAGGATCTGCTGCCGGTTCCGGGGTTAGGTCTGATTCTGGAACAGTTTCCTCGGTTGTGGTTTCTGTTTCCGTTGTCTCTTCTGCGCCGGTTGTTGTGTCATCGCTTTCGTCTGCTACGGTCGTTTCATCGTTTTCGTCCTCATCATCATTGCTACTGGTTGTAGTTGGGGGACGATAGAATTCGAGTGTTTTAAACGGATCTTCGATTCTGTTTTGGAGGTAATCTTCTCCAAGTTCTACAACAATGGTTGAGTTCATTCGTCTTTCGGTCTCCAGGTATTCTGGTGGAATGCCTTCCTGGGTTTGGAGGTTTGGCATAAGAGTTTGAATCATTTCCAGTGATTGTGGAGGGTTGCCTTCTTCGTCGGTTTTATAATAGATGGTCGAGAGCTCCAGTGGTTTTTCGGTGCTGTTTCCATAGTAGACAACTGGCAGACAGAAGCGGCTGAGCAGGTTGAGACCTTCATATGCCAATCCTTCTGTTTTTGTTCCATTCAGGACCTGGATCTCATCGGTTGGGTTTGAAATGCTTTGGATGTTGTTCATGACTGTATCAACAAAGAAGTTCACGTATTCATACTCTTCGCCGACAGGAAGAAGAACTGATGCTCCAGAGAAGAACTCCCGTGCCGGGGTGTAGACCAGTCCACCGCATGCTGTTGGATCGTCATTGATAACGAGTGGGTAGAGGTTTTCTTTTTGGAACTCTTCAGCCAGTTTTCCAAGTTCCAGGATTTCACCAAGAGAAAGGTTGGTTTCGATGCTGTCATCAACAGAGTCGTAGATGTTGCCAATTTTGGTTGGATTGGTGAGGATATCCAGGCTGAGAGCTTTTTCTTTAATAGCGAAAAGGAGTTGTTGTTGTCGTTTTGCGCGATCGAAGTCACTGGTTGTTTTACGGCTTCTGGCGTATTTGAGCGCGGTTTCACCATCGAGTGTCTGCGGTCCCGCGTCAATGCTGAATGTTTCGTAGTAAATGGTTTCTCCCTTTGGATAGTATGGATCGTAAATAGCGTTTTCAACGTCGACATCAACACCTCCAAGAGCATCAACAATATCGACAAATCCGCCAAAATCGACTTTTGCATAGTATTGAATTTCGATTCCTGTGATCTCTTCAACGGTGTTTTCCAGTTCCTGGATGGCGGCTTTTGAGGTTTTTCCTTCGGCTAGTGCGCTGAAGTAAACGCTGTTAATTCGTTCCTGGCGTGGAAGAATGTAGAAATCACGTGGGATAGAAAGCATTGGGACAATCAGGTTGTCATAGTCAATACTTGCGACGATGAGTGTGTCTGTGAGATCGGCTCCATCGTGTCCTTCTCCACCGGTTCCAATAAGGAGAATGTTGGTTTTTCCGGTTTCATCGGTCACAAGAGATTTCCCGAATGAAAAGACGATTCCGGAAAAGTCGAGACTGCTGACAGCCCAATAGATTCCAACTAAGAGCAGAACAATCAGGAGGAGGCTTCCTCCAGCTGTCGCGAAATGGACAGAGTAGTCGCCTTTTTTGGAACTATGCCCTTTTGGGGCTTTGAATTCAGTGGTTTTTCGTTTAACTCGTTGTGGCTTGGGTTTTTTCCTGATTCGGCGTGTTTTGAAATCCATGGTCGTCAAAAATTGGTCTTTACTATTGTAGTGATTTTTGCCCTTTTAACAACCTTTTCTCAGGCATTTCACTATTAAAATTTTTAGTTCGTGGTGTAGAGGACGGTGGTCTTGAGAGAGCCAATATTATCACTTTTTACTCCAACTCCAATTTTGATCCAGCTGCTCTTGGTTGTTTCGTTGGCAGCGACAGCCTTTTCTATAATTTTTTGCAGATTGACAGAATCCAATACAATTGCCTGAACAGCTTTATTTGGAGCATACTGGCCAACAAGGTCTTCTAATGTGTCTCCATTAGGAGAGGTAAAGTCATTAAAATTGAGTTCTGCCATTTTTTTACTCCATTCGTCCGCGATAAACTGAATGTCACTGCCGATCTGCATGATTGGAACTCCAACCTGAGAACGTTTGCTGTTGATAGCAGATATGATTTTGTTTTCAATGGCATTGAGCTCGGAGTCGGTATATGGATTGCGGGAAAATTCTTGGGTGGTAAGGAGGGAGCCATTGTTATTGACAGCTATTCCAATGCCAACTTTTGCCCAATCCGGGTTGAGGATGTTGTTGCGATGAATGCCACTTCGCATGAGTCCTTCGTGTGTGTAGAGCGTTGTTGGAGCGAGTGCCAGGTTTTCTCCGACAGGCATAGGGATGCTGTGGGCAAGTCTGCGGTCATTTGGAGTGTTGCCGTCTGGATCGATGTGGTTGAAGTAATCACGATTTTTCATATCGTTTGAGTGTTCCTGGGCAAGCTGGTTAAGGTCAGGATCGGCAATGACAGAGCTGAGTCCGTGTCTGGATCGTTCTTCATTAATAAGCTTAAGGAGTTGCTCCCGGGAGTTTTGAAGTGAAAAGTTTTGTTCTGTCTCTACGTAGGCATTGAGGTCGAAAAAATCTGGGATGAGTGGAGTTCCATTGGCAACATAGACAGGGGTGTTGATGACGGCTGTACCATCGGTTCCATTGACCTCTACAATGTAGGTGCCCGGTTCTGTTGGGGTATAACTATAGGTGAATGTTGACCCCGGAAGGACAGTTGGGCTGTCATAGAAATCTCCCATTGAGCCAGAAGAGCTCATATCGAAGAGCTCTACAAATCCATCGGGTTTAGTGATGGCTGCTTCCAAAAAGACTTCGGTGGATGATGTTGCAGAGAAGGAGATTTGAGAGATGTTGGAAAGAAGTTCTGGAAGGTTGGTGATATTTACGTCTTCATTAATGAGGCTAAAGTTGTGTTCTGTTGCCTGAAAGGTAAGGGGCGTTGTGGTTGAAGACCATGCACTGCTGAAGGTGAGCGGTGCTTGAGAGCCGATGGTTGCTCTTCTGAGTTTGTAGCGGGTTGTTCCATTTTGGAAACCAAGGAAGTCGACATAATCAATTTTGAAGCTGTTTTTGCTTTGACGGAAAAAGAAATCTTTGGAGATGTTGTCCTGATAAATCGTGAGTTGGGTTATGTCGGATCCCGGGCTTTTCCAGTCAACGGTGGTGTTTTGGTTTTTGTATTGGAGAGTGGGTTGTGTTGGAGGGCTGGCATTGCCGGATGCAGCTTCCGGGAGTTCGTTCAATACAGAAATGTTGATAACTTTGCTTTCTCCAGCGGTCCCCGGAATGATTCCCATTTTGTAGTTTCCGGCTTGTCTGAATATCACAGGGATGCTGAACTTTTTATTGTTCACATCGGCAATAAAGTTGAGATATTGGGATGAGCTGGTTGTTCCTTCTGGAGCCAAAAAAGTGAAAATCTCTTCAAAATCTGCGTCGGTGGTTATGGTTCCTTCTATATAATAGACTTCATTGAGATAGAAGGTATTGGAGATAGTTTCATCAAGGCGGACATCTTCAAAGAAATCGGTATTATAGGTTTGAAATTCAACGGGAGTGAAGTTGGTTGGCTGGGGTCGTGTTGGTGTGGGGGTTGGGGCTGGTTCCTGGGAGGGGTTAATAGCAAAATCTGCGGCGGGATATTTTGTTGCCAGGAGGGGTGAATAAACATCTTCTCCACTTTTGGTTGTAATAAAGCTGCGGAAGAGTACTTCACTTACTTGTGCCCGGGTGAAGAGGAGTTCCGGGAAATAGAGAGATGTGCGTTCTTCAAGGAAATTTTTCTCTTTTGCGTAAGAGACGTATGAACTGAACCATGCAGAAATTTCAATATCGGTGTACGGTTTTTCTTCTGGTTGTTCCAGTTGCCATTGTTGGATTTCTCCAATGATTTTAAGGGCTTCCACTTTATTAATGGACTGTTCGGGTTTAAAGGTTCCGTCGGGGTAGCCTTGAATCCATCCTTCTGAATAGGCTTTGCGAACGTATTGGGCGTACCAGGCGGTGTTATCGATGTCTGGAAATGGTGTTGGCGTGGTTACATCTTTTGGAATTTCGGAACTTTCGAGAACGAGTTTTAAAAACTCTGCCCGATTCACCTGTTGGTTCGGTTTAAAAGTGCCATCCGGGTAGCCATTGATAATGTTGGCGTCCGCGAGGTAGTTGATGGCTGTGCTGTAGCTGCTATTGGAAGGGAGGTCTGAGAAACTTTGTGCATGTGTAGGAACGCTGCTCAAAGTAATGAGGAGTGTGGTCGTTAAAAGCGAGCTGATTGTTTTTTTCATGGAGCTTGATTATTCAGTTCCAATGGTGATTGCAGTTGAGCAGGATTCGTTGCCTTCACCTAAGGCTTTTATGTTGATGGTTTCTCCGTTTTTCCCTCCATTGTAGAGTACTTTTTTTAGATCTGTGATGAGGGTTGAGGTATTGGTTCCCTGAGCCATTGAATCAGCGTCGGACAGGGTTAGTTTTCCACTTTCGGCCTGTATAAGGAAGAATCCCTGCCATTCATTTGGGTTTGGCTGAATGCTTATTTCCAGGCTTTCATTTTCTACCGGAGGTTCCGGATAGGTTGAAATGGTAAGAGCGACGCAGTTTTGGACTGCCGGAGGTTGGACTTCGATCGAGTCTATACAGGTATCGCTTCCAATAGCCTGAACGGTGATTGAAGATCCTTCATCACCTCCAGAAAAATTAATTACCTTTTCGTTTGTTTCAAAAAGTGAGTCGGCGTTGCCACTGGCATCGGTGAGGGTCCCGCTACTGGCTGATACACTGAATGGACCGGCCCATTCCATTGGGTCTGTTTCTATAATAATAGTCCCACTTTGGTGGGCTGTAAGATTTTGAGGGATTGTTTTAAGATTGAGCGACTGACATCCATTTTCTCCGTTTTGTTCTAACTGACTGTTGAGTTGTCCCTGAAAGTTTTGTGGATTGGATGGAATGATAATCGCAACAAGAACCACAGCCACAAGTCCAAAAAGGGCGAGCAGAAGTTTAAGATTTTTTTGCAACTTTTCGTTCATGTTGGTGATTATAAACTTAATGCTTTGAAGGGTCAACTTTTGGCTTTAATAACAAACAAATTTGACTTTTGTCATCATCTCTTTAGAATGACATTTAGTATTTTTTATCTCTTATTTATCTATGGAGAAGACTCACATGGTGAAGAGCGCGTTGAGTTCAATCGCTCTGGTTGCTGTACTTGCTGGATGCGCGGCGGCTCCACCACCTGAAAAACCAGCTGATGAGGTCCTCAAAGAGGGTCTTATGAACCTTACTGACGTAAAAGCATACTCGTATGAGTTGGCTTTGAAGGGTGATTTAACTGATCCATTGGGAGATGATGTTCAGTTCGACTTTACGTTGAACGGAGAAATGGATGCTATGGATAAAACCATGCCAAAAATGACCCTGGATGTTGATGGGTCTGCTACCTCTGATGCAGGAGGTGGAAGTTTGAAGGGGGAAGTTCGGCTCGATGCTGAAACCCTCTACTTTAACATTATGGCTCTTGCTATTGAGGGAGAGGATCTTCCATCTGAGTTTACTGAAATGATGAACAAATGGTGGATGGTTCCAGTTCCAGAAGGAACTTTCGATGAGTTCGCTATGATGACTGAAGAGGATGAAGCTATGAAAGAAGAGATGAAGCAGGCGATGGAAGACTCAAAGGTCTTTGCTACTCCTGAATTTGTTGGAACTGAAAATGTTATGGGTGTTTCAAGTCATCGTTATAAGGTGAATATTGATAAGCGGGCACTTCTTCAGTTTGCCCGTGAAGCTTCTGAAGCTCAGGGAGAAACAGTTTCTGATGCTGAGTTTGAAGAGGCTGTTGCTGAACTCGACAAGGTTGAAATTGCTGGTGACGTTTGGGTTGCCGCAGATGGTGGAATCATCAACAAATTTGATGGAACTATCACTTTGAAGGGTTCCGAAGGTGAGCCAAGCGGAACAATCTCTATGACTCTTACTCTTGGTAACTTCAATGAAGCTGTTACTGTTCAGGCTCCATCTGATGCTGAAGAGTTTCCGGTTGAAGAGGTTCTTGGACCACTTATGATGATGGGTGGAATGGGAGCAATGGATTCTTCAATGATGATGGACGACAGTATGGTTGACGACTCTATGATGATGGATGACAGCATGATGATGGATGATGCGGGTCTGGATGCAATGATGAATGAAGCAATGGAAGCAGGAATGACGGAAGAAGAGGTGAATGCCATGATGGACAGTTTTGGTGATGTAAACATCGAAACTGTTGGAGACGTTGGAATTGAAATTGAGTAGTTGAGCATTAGAAAAAGCCCTTCGGTCTTTTGATCGGGGGGCTTTTTTGATTAGACAGATGTCGATTTTTTCTTTTTAAGCCTTGGTTTTTGGGGATTTCCATATTTTTGTTCCATCATGGTTGTCATGACGTCGTCGTAGGTTTTGGTTCCTTCCCAGATAATGTCGAAGATTTTTTTCTGGGCGTTGGCCATGGACTGGCTCTTAATAAGGAGTCCAAACTTGTCGTTTAAAGAGGTGATAGCGACTTTGTTGTCGTAGATAAGAATATCCAGGTGGAAATTGAATTCGGGTGGAATCAGTCGGCTTTCCCGATTCTCTTTGTGATCGCGAAGTTTGTGTTTATAGGATAACTGGTTGGCTGGATAGATGGCTTTTATGAAAATCCCTTTTTGAGTGCGTCTTTTGTAGTAGCCGGGGAAGTAGTTTGGAAGGAGGTTTGTCAGTTCCTGCAGACTGGCATAAGCCCGAACGACCTCTTTGGCATTCAGGGTGTCTTCCATAATATTTTGAATAGCTGCTTCTCCTTCATAGAAAAGGACTGTTGGCTTTTGTGAGTAGTCACATCTGATTTTTTCAAACTGTCCCATGGATCGACGGAGGTTTTCAATCCGGTCTTCCAGATCATGTTTTTTGCTGGTGAGCTGATTGAGCATGAGTTTTGGATCAACACTGGAGAAGTAGGTGACATTCTGTTTATTGCTTTGGTGAACAAAACCTTTTTGCATGAGCCTATCGAGGATGGTGTAGCAGCTGGACCGGTTGAGATTTGCTTTTTTTGCCACGGTGCTCACGGGATTAGGCCCGAGAGTTAAAAGAGTGAGATAGACATTTGCTTCATTGGCAGACAGGCCGACCTCTTTTAGTGTGCGGAGCAGCTGGAGTGTGTCTTCTAGGTTCATGATGTTGTAAACATGATAAGCTAGGAATTTATAATAAATTTGCATTAATGTCAATAATATGCTGTTAAGTATTACTAAGTAGTACGGAGGAATTTTTTATCCTCTTTTCATCTTGAGTGGCTATGATCAATTTATGGCTAGAATCTCACAATCCAGGCAATTGAAACTGTTCCTTTTTTCCTTCTTTTTAGCGGTGGGAATGGGGAGTATATTTCCGTGGTGGACAGTGTTTGTTGGTTTTTTGTCATTATTGTGGTGGAAGAGAGGAGTGATGCCTGTTGTTTTTGGGTGGCTTGTTGGTTTTTGTGTTATCGGAGCCAGTTTCCCCATATTTGACCCTACAGATGTGGGATTTTATACGGACATGAATCAAAAAGTTGTGATTGAAGCGGTAATTGTGAGTGATCCGGAGGTGAGGAATAATGCTCAATATGTGATTGTGGCTGCCGGAAAACTTGATTCTTTTGATGTTAAGGGAAAGATTCTGGTCAAGTTACGCCGATATCCTCAATATAAGTATGGAGATGTGATTACTCTGAGCGGGCAGCTTGCCAGGCCGGCTGAATTTGAAACGTTTTCGTATGCTGACTATCTTGCCAAAGATGGAATTTTTGCAGTGATGTATCAGCCACAGGTTCGATTGATACGTCATCAGGAAGGGATGTTTGATGGCTGGTCGTTAGTGTATTGGTTAAAGCATGAGATCAGGGATGAGATTGAAAAACTGTTTGGAGAGCCGGGTGCCAGTATTGTTTTAGGCCTTTTATTGGGGATGCGGGCAAGCATTCCTCAAGTGCTGATGGACGATTTTCAGCGTTCGGGGTTAACGCATATTTTGGCTATTTCCGGCTATAACATCACGCTGTTGATTACTATTGTGGGTACGCTTCTTAAGGGTTTGGGTCGGCGTGTACGGTTTGTGGCTACATGGTTCGTGATTTTTCTTTTTGCGCTTCTTACCGGGCTTTCAGCAAGTGTTGTACGGGCATCGATTATGGGAGCTCTTATGGTTTTTGTTATTTTTCAGGGGCGTAAAACGGATGGGATGAATATTCTTTTACTGAGTGGATTTTTGATGATCCTGGTGAGTCCTAGGATTTTAATATGGGATGTTTCGTTTCAACTTTCGTTTGTTTCCACACTTGGATTGATGCAATTGATGCTGTTGTTTGAGCCGTATGTAAAAAAGCTGCCCGCGTTTTTGGGAGAAGGGCTTTTGGTGACTCTTGCGGCAACCATTTTTACAACTCCTATTGTGCTCTACCACTTTGGTGTCTTTTCGATCATTTCGCCACTGGCAAATGTTATCTTTCTGCCGTTGATTCCTTTGATTATGCTCTTTTCATTTTTTGCTTTGGTGTCCAGTTTTTTATGGCTGCCGATTGTGTGGTTCTGGCTTGGGGTGTGCTCAATTTTTTTGATGATCCTGATTGAAGGGGTTCATCTGGTGGCGCAAATTCCTTTTGCACTTGTAACAATCCCAGCTTTTCCCTGGTGGGCAGTGGGGCTTTACTATCTGTTTTTATTGAAGGTTATTGCTTCACGTACTCCCAAATTGGGGCGATATTCTGCTTCGCGTCGCGAGGGTGTTTCTTAACCTCCTCCCAACTGGCAATGGGGAAAGCGTAGGAGATAATGCGTGCGCCGGGCTTGAGTTCTTTGCTGAGTTTTGGTTCAAGCTTGAGGAGTGTTTCTGGTAAAAGGTAGCAAAAAATAATGTCGGCGTCAGAAAGGTTTTTATGTTTGAAATTGGCGAACTGTATTTTTGCTTTGGATCGCCATAAAAGTTGCCGGATTTTGGCAAAGATAAAGACGAATGGAGAGAGTTCAAAGCCGGTGGCATTGGCTTCATGTTTGTTAGCGGCCAGGTAGACTACCCGTCCATCCCCGCATCCTATGTCGTAGACTTTATCGCCCTTTTTTATTTTGCTGACTTTAAGCATCTTTTCTACTGCTCCCATTGGAGTTGGCACAAAGGGCGCGCCGTTGACCAGGGCGGCAAGCGTTGGAATGAGTAATGCCATGTAGGCAGTCAGCGTGTAGAGGTTGAATGGGGCGTTGCTCATGACGTAGAAGAGTGGCATGAGAATCAAGACCCCGCCGGCAATGAGGATTGCGTCTTTGATCATACTTTATAGTAGTAAATAGTTGGGAGTCTCTTTTTTTTGTCTTTTGGCCAGACTTTTTCAGGGGTCATATTCTGGATTGAGAAAGTGTTGCTGTAAATACGTGTTCCTTTGCGGCACTCCTTCTGAACTTTTTCACCAATTTCTGTCATGGTTTCCGGCCCCAGGTAACAATAAATTAAATCTGCGTTGCTCAGGTTGGCCTTCATAAAGTTTTTCATATGAATGCGAATGTTGGATTTGCGGAACAGATTTTTTATTTTGGTCAGACAGTAGGGAAGGAGAGCCTGTTCGTATCCAATGAGTTCTTTGTCTGTGTATTGATCGGCTTCAAAGAGAAAACGTCCGTCGCCAGATCCAAGGTCGTACACTTGATCATTCTTTTTAATGTTGGCCAGTTTGGCGATATGTTTAATAACCCGTTTGCTACTTGGGACAAACGGCACTTTGAGGAGGAGGTTGCTTATGACTGTTGCAAAAATAATCGCTGTGAAGGCAATACAGGCCAGGAGGACAAGATAGGTTGTGATAGTGGCGAGCAGTTCCATTAAAAGATCCATGTTTCTACAAAATGCTTCTGCTTATTGTAGCATAGATAAGCCGTTTTTACTATCTTGGTTTTGACTATGCTGCCCGGAGTGAAACAGAGATGTCCTTTTTCTTCATTTCTTCTTCGAGGGCGGCATTAAGCGCTTCTTTTTTTGAATCGTCGATTTTCAGTTTCTTTTTTGCGATCGACGTAATGATATTTTTGGTCTCCTTTTTCCTCTTTTGAAGATTCTTTTCGGCGTTTGTTGCATTGGACATGGTTCCGTCAGTTTTGTGAGCGACGATGTTATCCATTACTTGTCCATTGGATATCTGTTTGGCAATTTGATTCTCGACTTTTAGTTCTTTGCTTGGATCGGAAAGGTCGCGGTAGCCTTCATCGTTGAACCAAATCGCGTCTTCGGCCTTTCCATCAACAAGCATTTTGTTCTTGCCGGTTGCCTGTACAAGTTGTTTGTTTGCCTGTACTTCATCTTCGGTCATGTTCTTGTTTCTGTTTTCGAGCGATACCACTCCATGCTTGGCCTGAGACTTTTTAAGGTTATCGGTCAGCTCTTCAGTCATGGCGTGTTGTCTTCTTCGTCTCATTACTCCTGAGTTGTTTGAGGCATCATTAATGGCCTGTTTCATTCTGCTCTTTTCTGATTCGGTCAGTTGTTGATCTTCTGCCTCTTCGTTTGTCTGTGGAGACTTTTCTTGGGTTTTGTTCAGTTTTCCTTCTACAAACTGAAGACTCATGGCGGCGAGTTCGTCTTGTGGGTCGATAGCCAGAATATCTTGATAGTGTTGGATGGCTTTTTCATAGTTTTGCTGTCTTGTAGCGCTGGAGGCGAGAGCCATAAGTTTCTCGATTTTTGTGTTGTCAGAGTCTTCTTTGGATTCAAGAGGTTGATTGTTTTGTTGTTCCGATTCCTGGTTTGGCACTTCTTCAACAGTATTTTTTTTGTCTTCTACAACTTTTTTCTCTTTTTGGTCATCCGTTTTTTCGCTCTTTTCATATTGGCTTAACTCTTCCATACGCATCACACGTTCTGTATGTGTGAGTTCAAAGAAATCGGTATTTTTATCCTGAATCTCTTTTGGAAGAGCTTTAAACTGTTTCAGGAGTTTGAGCCGGCGTTCACGGTCTGGTTTGTAGATGACCAGTGTGTTCTGGAGTTCGTCGATTGACTGGTTTTCTGCTCGTTTTAGTGCGGCTGTGAGTGTTTTTTTGCTGATGATCTTTGTTACAAGATCCTGTTCCAGTTTGGTCTTATATTCACCCATTAAATCCTGGCGTTCTTTGCTTTCGGACTGAGCGTTGATAAGTTCTGTTTTAATGTTTTCTGCCAGTTCCTTTCTCTGTTCATAGGTTTCTCCATTGTAGAATTGGTCTCGGAGTCGTTTGATTTCCCGGGGTGATTTGTACTGCTGTAGTTCATTAAGAGTTGTTTCAAATGGTTTTGAAACTTCGATTTTTTGTTGTTGGATCTGTTTTTCGAGTCCTTTGAGGGCGCGGAATTTGTCGCCGCCGCTGATTTTGTCACTTCGGACGTAAGCTAAAGCTGAGGCCCGATCTCTGGATCCAATGTGCTTGCGATCGGGATGATTGTCGAGGATCTGTTCATACTCTTCTTCAAGGCAGACAATCAGTTTTTCGTAGTTTACCTGCCTTTCAGCAAATGTCATTTGGTCGATTTTGCCCCAAACTTGCTGATACTTTGACGGGAGTCGATCAAAAACTTTTTTATACCATTTTCGTTTTTCCAGATTACTTGCAATTTGAGTCATGAGTTTTTGCTGGTCTGTGGGGCTGGTGCAGTCGGCCATTTCGGCTTTGATTTCTGCAATTTCACTCTCAGCAAACAGTTCTCTATTTTCATCCAGCAGGCGTCCGCATCCTTTTACATACATAAGTAAGCGAATTCGTTCGCTGCGACGCATGCGGGAAATAGTTTCCGGTGATACGTAGCTGGCTAGTTCTTCAAAGGTTTTTTGTTGCTCAGCCATGTACGAGGCGAATTCACCTAACAGCTTTTCACGTTTGGCGTCGCTGGCTTCCAGAAACTCTTGTTTGTAAAGGGCTCGGGCATCGCGTCCTGGTCTATTCACAAAAAGATGATCGTACTCTCGCTGTTCGACCATGCCAAAATATTTTTCGAGGGTTTTGTTGACGTTATCACGGTAAACCTCCACCTTGGTGCTGAGCATATTCAGTCCATCAATGGAGCTGGCTTTTAGTTCCTGTTGAAGTCGGGATTCAAACTCTTTTCGTTTTCCGGATTCACGGTTTCCGCAGGCGTCATCAATGAGCGCTGTTATCTGTTCGCGAAGATCACGAATCTTTTTGGCCTCCGCCAGTTCAATTTTATTGTTGGCCAGATTGCTGATAGTTTCGGCCTCGAAGGCACTGGAACTTTCAAGTTTTCGAGCTCCCATAGAAAAGCATTAAAGGATACAGGCTTATGCCATGGCCACCACTGGGGGTGGAATAATCTCTTCTGCTTGTGTTTTGGTTTCTTCGGTAAAAGGTAGTGAGTTTTGATTTTCGTTCAAGGGTTGTTGTTCACGTTTCGGCATTTGAACGTTGCTGATTTTATCCAGGTAAATAATTCCGGATTCGTCGCTGCTCATTGTTTTTTCGCTGATCAGATCGTACACGCCGCGGGCGTTCAGTTGGTTCACTTTCTGTCCGGTTCGTGGATCGATGAGATCGTACATCGCGTCTTCTTCAACAGCTTTGATGAACTCTTTGGTCACGCCGACTTTCATTGAAAAGTGTGATTCGTAACTGAGAAACTCCAGAATATCCGGGTGATCCACATTTAAAATGGCAATGTCTGGCTTGTTTTTTTCTTCCTTGTTGTCGATTGTCCTGAGTGCTTTGTCGAACAGTTTTAAAAATGAAACCGCTCCCTGAGAGGGTTTTTGGATTGAGGTAATGATGTCACCGCGAGAGCGAATGTTTGAAAAGCTAATGCTTACGCGTACTCCATCACGGTGTGAAAGTACTGCTTCTTTGAGAATATCGAAAATACTTTCGAGGTTATCTTCAATGATAAGATTCCTGGTTTGTGAAGTGGTACTAGGAGTTGTTGTCATATTGGTTTTGATATACTAGGTATAGTGTTTTTCCGCCAAAGAAGGGTATCAAAAAAGAGCCTAAAGTTAAAGGCTGTGAAGGAATTTTGAGTTGCGAAAATTCACGTTTACTCGCCCACTATAGACCACTGAGATGTGCGTTTGATTTTTCCTTTAATATTAAAGCCGGAAGCTTTTTTGTGTCCGCCGCCTCCAAAGTTTTGAGCGAGGGCGGAAACGTTGACATCGTCGCGGCGGGTGCGGAAGGATCCTTTAATGGTGCCATCTTCCTGACTGCTGAGGAGCGTGGCGAAATTGCTGCCTTTGGTCGAGCTGACGTAATCGATGAGTCCGCTCAGGTCATTGTGGGTTGCATCGGTGGCTTTAAAATCGTCCTCGGTAACGGCTGCGACAGCTACGTTGCTGGATGTGAGTTCCATATTTTCGAGTGCCCGTCCCCAAAGTCGTAATTGGTTGATAGTTTTGTTTTGGTAGAGGGATTTGATGATGAGCTCCTGATCGGCACCAAGTACTAACAGTTCGCTGGCCATTTCCAGAACAGCATCACAAGTGTTGGAGTGCATGAAGCTGCCGGTGTCGTAGTAGAGGCCATAGAGGAGCAAAGTTGCAATGTAGGGAGTGATCTCAATGTTCCAATGCTGGAAGAGATGATAGATCACAAAAGTTGCGGATGCGGCTTTGTCCATAACCAGGTTAAGGGTTCCGTATCCTTCATTGGAAGGATGATGGTCAATGTTGATGAAGTTTTTTTCAACAATCTCCGGATATTTGAAAGGGAAGTTGGCCTGGCTTATGGATCCTGCATCAACGGCAATAAAAAGATCGTAATCCTTGGGATTGAAATCGGTGACAAATGTTTGAATGTCGGGAACGATCTGGTAGGTGTGTGGGACTTCATCGACACAGGCCGAAGTAACCTTTTTGCCCATGTCTTCAAGAATTTTTCTGAGCACGAGATTGCTGCCTAATGTGTCTGGATCCGGACCGCGATGAGATATGATGAGTACGTTTTTTGCCGCTTTAAAACTGGCAAAAATGGCGTCTGCAATGTCGGTCGGAATGGTCATAGACGAAAAAAGCTAACAAGAGAGTAGCTTATATGAAAATGTATTCTGCCGCAAATTTTATGCCACCTTTGGGAAGATTTGGTCACCGCTCTCTTCATCGAAGAGGATTACTGCCAGGGTTGGGCAGGCTTCGGCACCAAGTTTAATGGTTTCGTCATCGGCTCCTTTGGGATCAAGGACAATGGCTTTGCCTTCTTCGTCCAGCTCGAATACTTCCGGAGCGATGGCTACACATGGGGCAGCGCCAATACAGAGGTTACGATCGATCTTAATTTTCATTTCTAGATGGGGTTCGTACTAATCAAGGTCTTTGGTCCAGACAACCTCAACTTCGCGGTCACCTTTGGACCATGTAATGTTCAGGTCTCCACCTTTATACGCGCTATCGAGTTTTTTGCCAAGTGTTACTGCCAGCTGATTCTTGCTGGTGAATACACCAATATCCATTTCGTCGAGTCGGACAATGTTCACCACGCGGTTCATTGGATCGCGTTCGCGGGCCATGTCATCGCTGTGTCGGATTGATCCCATGATCTCTTGTTTGTGTGCTTCGAAAAATGATCCTTTAATGTGGAGCACTCCTTCGCAGGTTTGGTCTTCAAGCATTTGTGTGAGAGGAGATGTTCCTTCCTTAAAGCTGTCGACCAGATCCGGCCGGAGTTCGCTCAATGGTTGCCAGTGTTTTTCCTGGTAAATCATTTCGGCGTCGATATCGACAATGTTTCTATGTGGAGATTTATCTTTGTGATCCTTGTTAGGGTCGTGACGACCTTCGTCGTGGTGTTGGAAATTTTGTTGGCTCATGCGTTGCAGAGAAAAGAATTATTTTTTAATGGTTGCGAACAGTTCGTTCGCTTTTTCCCAGTTCAGGTTTTTCATGTAGTCCTCGATGTATGTTTTACGGTCAGATCCGTAGTCGATGAAGTAGGCATGTTCATACATGTCGAGTACGATGATTGGCATTGCTCCCCAGATTCCTCCGTGGTTGTGGGCGTCGCAGAGATAGTTGTGGAGTTTTCCGGTGTTGAAATCGTAAGCAAGGACAACCCATCCACGGGCAACGGTTCCGGCTGCTTTAAAGTCTTCGAGCCATTTGTCGTATGACCCAAAGTTTGCTTCAATCGCTGCGATGAGATCTCCGCTTGGTTGTCCTTCTCCTCCCAAGACACTGAAGTAGTATTCGTGAAGGACGACACCGTTTGCGGCAAAAGACTCTTCACGTTTGAGTTCTCCGTAGTCTGAATAGGTTGCATTGGCAGAGGATCGGTCTACTGTTTCCAGTTTTTCTTCGATCTCATTCCGTTTGTTCACGTATCCTGTGTACAGTTTGTCATGGTGAATTTGGATCGCTTTTTCAGATATCCCAATCAGCTGCTTGTTAAATGGAAGTGGTTTTGCTTCGTAAGCCATAGTTCTTCAAGTTACAGATTAGTCAGCAACAGAGTACGCAAATTGGGCTTTATTCGCAAGGGAGTATGTGGGGATTTGGTCGGTTATTCTCATCGCTCAGTCTTTTCATCTCTTATTGCGTTATTTTTAAATTATGTTATTATATAATATATGATTGAATATAAGAATACAAACCTAACGCCGGAGGAGGCAAGAAATGACTATCTTAATGAGATTGTCGGAATTCTTTTTATTGCTCAATCGCATATAGAGAACGGTGTTTTTGATGCTGAAGGATTTCATAAAGATATTAGGAATGCTCTTGAAGAGGTTGGGCGGGAGAAGGCTGTTTGTTCGTTTGAAGAGATTTACGCCGATTCACCTGAATTGATAGAAGCACAGCCACCTATTTTTCTTGCTGCGACTCGTGCAATTTCAGAGGAGTTTTCTGCTCTTTTTCAGCGAGGATTGTTGACCGAAGTGGATATTAAGAGTTTTAAAGAGCGCCTGGAGCGACTCCGCGCTTATCCGGAAACAAAGGTTTCGCTGAATGAGTTTATGGAAATTATGGCGCCTGAGGTTGCGGCAACGACCTATGTGAATGAAATGAGTGCGCTTTATTCCGTTGCAAAGGCCATGGTTGAACAGCGGAAAAAAGTTCGGCAGTTGGGTGTGGATGAGCATATTCTGGATTTTTTCGAAGGTTTTGATGATCGACTTATAGTGCCCTTCTCTGAGCGGTTCCAAGATGAACCTGAAGTTTTTAAAACGATGCCACCAGAGTTTGTTCAGGCTTTTGATGATCTTGCAGAGGAGTTGAATCTTCATTTTCGTGAAGGAACTTTGACTGAAGATATTGTGGTTCAGATTTTTGAACGGATGGAAGCAGTGAAAAAGCGACTTATAGAGCGCTTGTAATGTTTT
>JAGQLQ010000035.1 GCA_020429235.1 Candidatus Peregrinibacteria bacterium
CCATCGATACTACTTCGTGAATCCTCAATTTCACGAAGACCATCTGATGGTTGAATAACATAGTCTAGATTATCAACAGGATGAATCTTAAGGCTTCCATCAGTCAGAACTTCGGAAATGCCGGTAATTTCAGACTCAAGATTTCCTTCACGGGAATCAACTGCTTTCGTTTTCATCTCAACCAAAAATACATCATTCGCATTCACTTCAATCGGCTTCACAAAACGAATTTTTGCCTCAAGTGGCTCACCTTTGGCAAATCCACAATGCGGACAGGTCATGAATCCAAGACTTGCTTCATCGGCAGAACTAGCAAGATCTGTCTTGTTCAAATAAGCTCGAACAGAATCAATTGCAAACCCCGCAGGAGCAATCTTCAGATCAATCTCCTGAATCTTCATCGCACGATCCGTAGTAAATCCTGCCACTTCAACCGGCTTATCCAGGCTTGAAAAAGTCTGCTCAATCGAAAGGGGACGAATCTTTAATTCTTCAGAACTGCTCCGTAATTCCGTGCTCGGCGCCCGAAGATAACCTTGAAGCTGAGAGCCTCCCATATTGGCAAAAAGAACAGCAGCCAGTACGAGAATAAGGGCTCCCAAAAGAGCATAAAGTTTATGTTTGTTTTTCATATAAATGAAATGATTTAAGGATAATCATATTATTATACAATAAAAATGACAATTTAGCAATAATGGCTGTTGTCGGGGAAGATAAAATCCGGTAGGTTAAAACACGAACATTCTCACAAATCGACTATGTCACTTGCCATCATCACCACCACCAACGAAGGAAACATCCTTGCAGCAGACAGCATGGAAACATATAGAAACGCGCTGGGAGATACCCGTGAAGGATCTATGACACGCATGAAACTGTTTCAGCTCACCTCAAGAATTGGAGCGGTCTCTTGTGGCTTGGCCTTTTTAGACAACAAAAACATGCATCAGCAAATGATGCTCTTTAAAAAAGAGAACAAACTGGAGGGGCTTCCAGTAGCGGATGTAGTAGACAAGCTCTACGACTTTTTTTATGCCAAATACCAGGACTATTTAAAAAGCGCGGCAGAAAGAAAAGTGAAATCACTCGAAAAAAGAGGAAAAACCAACATCGAAACCAGTGTGGAATTAGAGGTTATTACTGCCAACTTTAAAGACAACAACGGGAAACAGGAAAAAAAATACTACATGCCAATTATCGAAATGCTCGTAGCAGGCCACGATCCAGATGGAACCAACCACGTCTACAAAATCGTTATTCCTGATCCCAAAGACAAAAACGGAATCGTTGAAAAATCAAAAGAGGGACAGCCCGGCGCAACCTGGATTGGCCAGACCGAAGTACTTGTTCGCATCATTCGGGGTTGGAGCCCCCAAATCAAACGATCAAAACATATTCAGGAAATGCCAGACAAAGCCCGAAACGAGCTGCTTAAACATATCGACGACCAGGAATACCTTGTTAACTGGGGAACCATGACATTTCAGGATGCTATTGAATTTGCTGAATTAGCAATCAAGACTACAGAAAGCATCCAACGCATGACCGATGGAACATGGCAGATCCCCGGCGCATCTCCTGGTGTAGGAGGTCCGGTTGATATCGCCATCATCACACCAGAAAAAGGATTCGTGTGGATCAAAAAGAAGAAAATTGTAGTGGAAGGACCGGATATTGACCTCGACGCCCTCCCTGATCTACCATCTGCAAACGCATAAAGAAAAGCAATGAAGTACTATATCCAAACACTTGGCTGTGCCATGAACTACTCCGACTCTGAACGGGTTGCTTCTGTGCTGGAAGACATTGGATACGAGCGCACTGCCGTACCGGAAGAGACCGATCTCTATATCTTCAACACCTGTTCTATCCGCCAAAAAGGAGAGGATCGCGTTTTTGGAACATACAAAAATGTGGCCAGCTGGAAAAAACAGAATCCGCGCTTAATGATTGGAATAACCGGATGTATGGTTCGCGCTACATCCAGCCGCAACACCGAAGAGGACAAGGATGAATTGCTTCGCCGCCTGGATGGATTGGATTTCGTTTTTCGCATTAACGACACTCACCGGCTACCGCAGATTATGGAGGAAGCCGAGCCATATTTGGATCTTCCAACCTTGCCATCAATTAATGAAACCGGCCAGGCAACAGACTATTTGAAGGTCGCACCAAAATATTCAAGTGGATTCCAGGCCTTTGTACCGATCCAGATTGGATGCGACAAATACTGTACGTACTGCATTGTTCCATACTCTCGTGGACGTGAAAAAAGCCGACCGTTTGATGAAATTGTAGCTGAATGTCGGGCGCTCGTTGAGAACGGATGCAAAGAGATCACACTCGTTGGACAAACAGTGAACTCATACGGAAAGAGTATGACCGACCAGAAAACTGTTGATGAAAAAGGGAAAAATCCTTTTGAGCACATGGACGATCCGTTTGTGGAACTCCTGACACAGCTGGACAAATTACAAGAGCTGGGATTAAGCCGGCTCCGCTTTACATCGCCACATCCACGTGACTACAGCGATGCTTTGATCGAAGCACATGCCACTTTAAAAACATTAACGCCGCATTTCCATCTGCCAATTCAGGCAGGGGATGATGAGGTACTGAAGCGCATGAACCGCCAGTACACTTTGGAACACTACAAAGGATTGGTGGATAAAATTCGCAAACGTGTTCCGGACGCTTCAATAACCAGCGATATTATTGTTGGATTTTGTGGGGAAACAGAGGAGCAGTTCGCGCGCACCGAACAAGCTTTCAAAGACATCCAGTGGGACATGGCATACCTCGCACGCTACTCACCCCGCACCGGAACCACGTCGGTGCGCGCTTGGCAGGACGACGTCTCACGTGAAGAAAAGGCGCGCCGATGGCACGCCCTTAACGACCTGCTTGAAAAAAGTAGCGCGGCCTACCACGCCAACATGATCGGCCAAACCCACGAAGTCCTCATCGAAAAATACATCCCCGAAACCAACGAATACCAGGGCCGCGCCCGCAACAACAAAGTCGTCCAGTTCTCCGCCAGCCCCCAAGAGTCCGCCGACACCCCG
>JAGQLQ010000036.1 GCA_020429235.1 Candidatus Peregrinibacteria bacterium
TATTGACGGTGAGTATACGCTCACCTATAATGCAGTTACTTTATTCAATAGCTGCATGTATTCCAATGAGAATTCGCTCAATAACTCGACAACCTTCCAAAAAAGAGGTTCTTCAGGTTTTGGCTCGATACCTCCGGGTTCAACCAGCTCAGAGCATGAGAACACACAAGCTGGAACTCGCTGTCCGCAGTCTCAACTTGAATCGACTTCCTTAGCTTGATGGAGTATTCTAGAACTGCTAGACTCAAGCCTAATCTTTATACAAGGATATGGAAGTGATCAGATCTGCAGACATGCGCAAGTATGGACAAGAGATAAAAGATGTCATTCGGCAGAATCCAGAGATGGATGCACAAAGCCGACGTGCTTTAGAGGTGCAAAAAGATCTAGTAGAAGTGCATCAAATGGTAGAAAGAAGAACAGGCCATATCATCAACACCGTTATGCACGGTGGACCCAAAAATGCTGCGGCATTTGTCGAAACATCAAATATTCAAAGCGGGAAAAAGGAGCATAATGTGGATGTCCATACATTGTATGATGCTGAACATGCGTTGCACGCAGGAATGCACGAAGCATGGCATGTGAAGAGTCGCTTCACAGCAATCGAACTGGAAAAAGAGCTTCATCCAGAACATCTTGAGCTTTTACAGCAGACATTGGGAATCCAGGAACTGGATCAGACCTTCTGGCTGGAAGGGTTTAACGAACTCGCAACTATTCAGGATATTGGCAAAGATGCCAACTGCGCGTACAACGCGGCAGAAGTCCCGGCAGCCCAAAAGCTGGAACTTCTCTGTATGCAATGGACTGGAGAATCACTTCTTGGCTCATACCGTAGCGCGGACAAACAAACCTTCTACAACCGTCTTCGCAAACTTTGCGATCTCCTCATGGCCGATCAAATTCGCCGACAACTTTTACAAAACTAAATGAATCCATACAAAGACTCCTTCTACATCACCGACGAAGTTTCCAACAACGCTTTTAATCTCAAGAAAAGAATTCATAAACGCATTTATGTTCCGGCTTTGAAGGAAGGAAAAGTGAACGATGTACAAATCGGATCAAAAATCGTCTTTGAAGATCTGGATGATGACGGATGTCCAACACCATGTCTCGGCTTGGATCATTTTATCCAGACACAACTGGCAAATGCGCCAACATACATTTTTGACAATCATAATCACGCTTTTGCTTTTTGGTGCATGGAGCACCAGAACGGCAACATCCAAAGAAAAGCCAAACTCATTCATGTTGACCAGCACAAAGATACAAGAAAGCCAAAATCGTATCTGGAAGAAGATGAAATAGAAGACATTGAAAAAGTGCATGAATACGTCAACACCGTTCTAAATGTCGGCAATTTTATCCCTCCGGCACAAGAGGCCGGACTTGTCGACGAACTGGTCATCATCGATTCAATAGCGTCTATGGAATCCTTTGAAAAAGAGGAGCAGGACAACACCAACATGATCCTGGACATCGACCTGGACTTTTTCTCCCCGGATATGAGTTACATTTCTGACGACTACAAAGTCGAATTCATCCGCAAGCTGATACCACAGGCAGGCATCATCACTATTGCCACCTCTCCATTTTTCATTGAGCAGAAGCAGGCCCTTCACTTTCTTCGCGAGATCAGCGATGGCTTTGAAAAATAAGGAATGAACTTGAATCCTGAGGAAGGATGAGTATACTTTTCTCGTTATTGCAGATTTTTCATGTCCAAAAAAACAGAAAAGAAAGAAGGAAGCAAATCAAAGGAGTCTTTCACAAAGCTCGGAGTCATCTTCCTGGCAATTCTCATTGTCGCCAATACTATTCAGATTGCCAACATGGGAAGTATTGTTGAACGTGTTGATCGATACAACCAGGGAGTTGTAGATGAGCTTGGAGGATTTCGTCAGGATGTCATTGCCTTCGGAAACGACATGAATGAAATGCGCAGTTACTTACTGCTTCCAACCAAAAACTACTCATTCATGGAGGAGAATGAAGAGGTTGAGGAAGAAGACAAACAAGAAACCTCAAAGACACAGCAGGCACTCTACCAATTCCTGGGACAATACGCGGAAGAGGCGCAAGCCGCAGAAAATTACGAAAAAGCAAAGCAACAATTAACGACTTTACACCAAAATCCAGAGCTGACAGCAGCACTCACCGAGTCAGAACTGGTGGCAGGCCCGGTTGAACAAACCGAAGCAAGCAGTTCTTTCAAAATATCAGCAGCCGGTAATCCACTTTTTTCAGTACTGGCCGACCCATCCTCAACAGATCTGAAAGTTCAAAGTATTTTGGGAACCGAAACACTCAACGAAACCAATACGCTCAACGATCTCTCGCAATATGTAACCAGTAATAAAGACAAGGTCATCACAGCAAAAGAACTTCTGGAAGCAATGAAAGCAGGAGTGCTGAATCTTCAAAACAATCAGAATGTTGCAGCCGGCATGGCAGAGAAAAACATTAGTTTTGATTCTACGCCAACAGAAGACGAAGCAGGATTTCACTACCACTTCCTGAACGTTGAGGGATCAACCATTCTGACCGTAGATGTAAGCCGGGAAGGGGAATATGGTCTTGCAGATCAAAAATTTGAAAGCGAAGAACAGTTGGCGGCAGCGCTTACAGAAGCACTCAATAATGTGGATGCGTCAACAGCCATGGAACAGCTGGTCAACGCAAGCCGTAACGAACTGGAATCAGTTATTCAAGAAGAACCATTCCAGGAACTTCTCAAAACCAACGGGCTAACCATAAAAACTGAACCGCGCGAAGAGTACAACAAACTTATTTACGACGTTACAAATCAAGAAGGCCAAACCGAATTCTCCCTCTTCATTGAACTATCATCCGGAATGGTCAAGCTCTTGCAGGATAATCAGGAATACGACCTCAATAGCTTTCTCGCCGGCTCAAAAAAAAAACCTTAGTTCTGCCTGATCAGATCCCGGACTACGGAGATGAAGCCAAATCTATCGATGGACAGCTCAATATTCTCGTTGCTGGAAAGCACGGGAGCCTTGTTGATACCATGATTTTTGCGAATATTAATCCAGCTGAGCACAAAATCACGCTCATCAGCGTGCCCCGGGATCTCTACTATAATGGCCGGAAAATTAACAGCATTTACTATTTTTACGGCATGGAAGAGCTCAAACGATCCCTCTCCATTGTCACCGGATATGAAATCGACAAGTACATTCTTATTGATATGTATGCCTTTATCGATGTGATCGATATTATTGGAGGAGTTGATGTGCATTTGGACCAACCCGTCATTGATCCAACTTACAAAACATTCGATGGAGGAAAATGGGGAACCCTCTACTATCGGGCAGGGGATCATCACCTTTCAGGAAAACAGGCATTGCGGTTAGCCCGATCCAGGCACACTTCATCCGACTTTGCGCGATCAGAAAGGCAGCATCTCATTTTGGCAGCTGTGAAAGATAAAGCCAAAACTTTGGGTATTGGAGATGCCGGAAAACTAAAAGAGTTAGCGGAAAGTGTTCTTTCCAGAACCGAAACCGATATTGAAATCCAGGACGCGCTCACATATTTCTTCAGGTATCAAAACTTTGAAGTCGAAGGAGGACATGTCATGTCGTCTGGAAATGTTTTGGTCTCTCAATACACGAATGATGTGAATGGGCAGGCTCCAAAAACCTGTACAACCAATGAAGAAGGTGAAGAAACCTGCAAAGCCGGTGATCGCGGAGCTTACATTCTGGTTCCACAAAATGGCAGCTGGAACACAACCCGATGGTTCTTCCACCAGATTCTTGAGGGGGATGAATAAAACTACCGCATTAAAGCCGTCATCCCAAGCGACACAATGGCAGCGGTCTCCATACGAAGCACGCGTTTCCCCAGGGAAAAACATGTGAGCCCAAGCGCTTCAATAAGTGCTTTTTCCTCATCACTAAATCCACCTTCCGGTCCAATCAGAATAGAGATGGGTACATGAGCATCAACACTTTTCAGAACCTCCGGTAGACTTTTATTGTCCGCTCGCTCCATCGCCACCAGCAAACCACCCGGCGCATCACCCACAAAATCACGCAAATCACCGCCAATCACCACCTCCGGAACCGTCGCTCGCTCGGCCTGCTCCGCGGCTTCCTTCACAATCTTCACCAAACGATCCTCACGCAGCCCATGCTTCATCTGCGAAAAATCACCATTCACCAACACCAGCCGCGTCGCCCCCAACTCCACAGCTTTCTGCAAAATCAAAGACAGCTTATCCGGTTTGTTCGGCAAACACACCACTAACTCCAACCCAAAATTCAGCTCATTCTGATTCTCAACTTTTTTCACATAGGTCAGCTCCACCCCCTTTTTATGCGCACTCGCAATCTCATAAACATACTCAAAACGCGCCGCGCGCCCTTCAACGCCGCCACCATCCACACCACCAACAGGCAAAAGAACCACTTCATCCCCAACCTTCGCCCTTAAAACTTTTCCCAGTTGTTCAACAACCTCCGGCTCCACATTGCCGGAAAGTGTCACATTTCCTTCAAAATCTTTCACATCTGTAACAAAAAAGCGATAACTTCGTGCCATACCGTGCAGTAAATCGTAAATAAAGCTCGCACATCATACCATAACATATTATACTGAGCCTAAAGGTGTGCGGTGCAAAAAGTGCCCAATCCAATATCATTAAAAAAATACGCAACATGGCGGCTTTCTCAGAACGAATCCCTGACCCCAAAATGGTCATGAAGTATGTCATCAGAATTATTGGTGGAATCATCCTACTCGTATTTCTGGTCAACATCCTCAGCTTCTTTACAATCGTTCAACCGGGAGAAAGAGGGCTCCTTCTTCAATTTGGAACCATTAAAGCCATTTACGAACCAGGACTTCATTTCCAGGTGCCAATTGTGAACAAAGTGGTTATTCTTGATGTTCGAACACAAAAGAATGAAGTAGATGTGAGCGCAGCATCAAAAGACCTTCAGGAAATCCAGACTCGTGTGGCCCTCAACTACCATGCAGACCCTTCACGTGTTGACCAACTCTACCAAAATATTGGGGATGAATACGAAACTCGTATCATTAGTCCGGCTATTCAGGAAAGTGTGAAAGCCATTACCGCGCAATTCACAGCAGAGGAGCTTATTACCAAGCGAGCTCAGGTAAAAGAACAGATCCGGTCAGACATCCTTAACCGGCTTCAGACATATTTCATTGTTATCGACGATCTTTCCATTGTCGACTTCAATTTCTCGCCAGAGTTCGACCGTGCGATTGAAGCAAAACAGACAGCCGTTCAGCAAGCGCTCAAAGCCGAAAACGACCTCCGCCGTATTGAAATCGAAGCACAGCAAAAGATTGCAACTGCCGAAGCAGAAGCCGAATCTATCCGAATCCAGGGTGAAGCTTTGAAAGAAAATGCCGACCTTATAGAACTGAAAGCCGTTGAACGGTGGAACGGTGTGCTACCGGCCTACATGATGGGCGACACCATTCCTCTCCTAAATCTATAGACATGAGTTTTTACATAGAGATCCTACTTATCGTAGGATTAATCCTCTTGAATGGATTTTTTGCAGCGGCGGAGATCGCTATCATTTCTCTGCGCCGCAGTAAAACCAAAGAACTGATAAACAAGGGTGAAAAGAGGGCGGAAATCATTGAGTATTTTCAAACACACCACCAGCAGTTCCTGGCCACTATTCAGGTTGGAATTACTTTGGTCAGCACCATTGCTTCAGCATTTGGAGGTGCGCAACTCGTGGAAGACATTGCTCCCTTATTCCAGCAGATAAAATGGGCACCAGTTGCCGACAATTCAGAAATCATCGCCTTCTTCGTGGTTGTTATGCTCATTTCGTACCTTTCACTCATTCTGGGTGAGCTTGTACCAAAATCGCTCGCTCTGCGCTTCACCCAAAAAATTGCTCTCTTTGTGAGCTATCCAATCAAGCTCTGCGCAACAGTCTTTTCAGTTTTCGTAAAATTTCTTACCTTTTCATCGAATCTAATCCTTCGTCCTTTCCGCAAAAAACAGGGCTACTACGAAGCACAGCTGTCCGAAGAGGAGATCCGCACAATCCTGGAAGAGGGGATGGATGCCGGAACCATTGAAAAAAGAGAGCACCAATTTTTGGAAAATGTCTTCTCTTTTGGTGATCTGGAAGTTGGGAAAATTATGATCCCGCACAACAAAATGGATGTTCTGGACATAGAGATGGAAGATAAAGAGATCATTCAAAAAATCCTCAAACACAATCATACCCGCATCCCGGTCTACGAAGACCAGGTCGACAACATTATCGGAATCCTCTACAGCAAAGACCTCTTTGAAAAGATTGCAAACAAAAGAAAATTCAATCTCCGTGACATCATTCGACCGGCCCTTTTTGTGCCGTCCACGCAGCGCCTCCACGACGTTCTCCAAAAGTTCAAAAAGGAAAAAATGCACATGGCCATTGTTATGGATGAGCACGGTGGAGTAGACGGTCTGGTAACACTTGAAGACATCCTTGAAGAGATTGTTGGTGATATTGAAGACGAAATCGATAAAATCAGCAAAGAAATCCAGGAGCAGCCAGATGGAAGTTTCATTGTTGAAGGAAGTACATCTATTACTGATTTCAATCGTTTTCTGGACACCGATCTACCCGAAGACGCTCAATACAACTCTATCTCTGGATTCATTCTCGATCGTCTTCATCGATTTCCAAAACGGAACGAAAAAATCCACTATGAAAATCTGGTTTTCCAGATTAAAGAAAAAACCAAGACTCGAATTAAGTCGATTCACGTAAGCAAAAAGAAGAACAGTAAAAAATAGCACGAGTGACTAGAATCCATAGGTCACCCCTCCATCTCCCTCAGGAACGGGAGTTGGTTCTTCTGTAGGAGCCGGCGGAGTTGTCTCAGGTTCTGGTGGGAGCTCTGGAGCCGGCGCCGGTTCAACGAGCGGTTCCGGGGTGGCAATGACCTCTTCAGGCTCATCCGGCTTGGTAGTAACGAAGTCAGATTCCGGCACCACTGCTGGAGCAGGTTCTTGTTCCTCTTCCTCCTCCTCATCATCTTTCTTCTTAATCTTCACGAACTGGGCGTCGTAGTTCTTCTGTTCCATAAAGCTTGGATACACTTCATTGCCTTTCCAGATCAAACCTTCTGGTTGAGGGAATGGTTCATCCGGTACATCAGCCAAAGCCCGCTCCATAAACATTTTCCACATTGGCGCGGCACCAGTCAGTCCCCACGCGTTGTAGTACAAACGTTCCCCATCCGTATTTCCAACCCACACACCCAGTGCGATAGAAGGAGTATATCCAAGAGTTAGAAGGTTATTCGGATAGTTTGTCCGTCCGATTTTCTTGTTGGATGTTCCGGTCTTGGCGGCAACAGTGTGCCCCGGAATAGTGAGCGTATTGCGCCAGGTTCCACCCGGCCTCGCATAAACATCCGAAAGCATACTACTCAAAACATAGGCGACCTGCGGATCCACAACCTGTTCACCCTTGTCTTCAAATTTTTCAATAACATTTCCATTGCGGTCACGCACTTCCAGAATTGGATTCACCGGCGCCCGGACCCCGCCATTCGCCATAACAGAATATCCTCCAACCAACTCAAGCAGAGACAACTCTCCACTACCAATAGCCATTGGCGGACCAAAGTTAAACGTCCATCCACGCTCTTCAGCATCCTTATTAAATTCATCTTTAAACGCCCGCAAGCTCACAATCCCAAGCTTATCCAGGAACTCAAGAAGCTTGTCCTCTCCACCAGCAATATAGAAAGCCTTAATAGCCGGAATATTCCGGGAAGATGCCAGAGCTGTTCGCGCAGTCATTCGTCCCTTAAACGTATTGTCGGAGTTAGATGGCGTGTAGTTCCGTTCAAAAACAGTCTTATAGTCTCCTAAAATAGTTCCGGAACCAATTCCTCCATTCTGAATCGCCGCGGCATAAACGAGTGGTTTAAATGAAGAACCCGGTTGCCTCAAGCTGGTCGCAACATTCACCTGTCCATCAATCGACTCATCCCAATAGTTTCGTGATCCCACCATCGCCAATACTTGTCCCGTTCGGGGATCCAACGCGACCATAGCTGCATTGTTTGCGCCAAGCCGACCCTGATTAAAGTCAGCACGCTCAGCCACCACATCTTCTGCAAGCGATTGCAGTCGCGGATCCAGCGTAGTCACAACTTCAAGGCCACCACTTTCAACCAGCTCTTTGCCATACTCTTTCTCCAGAAGCTCTTTCACATAAAACACAAAGTGTGGCGCTTCAATCTTATGAACCGGATCAAGGAATGTTACATCAAAGCCTTCACGCCAGGCAGAAACCATTTGGTCATGAGTGATATATCCATCCTCGATCATACGTTCAAGCACCAGATCTTTTCGTCCTTTCACATAGTTTGGATCATCCGGCCCACTACATTTTGGCTCCGGTCGTGGAGCCGGTTCAGTTTCTGGCCCTTCCGCAGTAGCTTCCGGCAAAGAATCTCCTTCTGTAAGCTCTTCCGGTGGAGCACTCGCAACCAACTCTCCCTCAGTCAAAACCTCTTCCAGGCTCTCAACGGGTTCATCCATCTTACAATAACCCATCAAATCATTCTTATTCTGACCATACGGCGAATACTGGGATGGAGCCTTTGGCAAAGCGGCCAAAACGGAAGCCTCCGCCAGAGATAAATCATGTGAACTCTTTCCAAAAAAGGTCTTCGATGCCGCCTCCACTCCAAAAGCATTCGAACCATAAGCAATCTTATTCAAATACATCTCCAGAATTTCATCCTTACTAAAGAGATATTCAATCTGGAGAGAAAGAAGCAGCTCTTTGATCTTTCGTTCATACGTTTTTTCCGGCGAAAGGAAAACATTTTTCGCGAGCTGTTGAGTGATAGTGGAAGCCCCCTGCCGCGTATCATCTTCCTCAAGGTTTTTAATTTGAGCACGGATAATTGCCACAGGATCAAACCCAAAGTGATCATAGAATTTCTTATCCTCAATCGCCAATGTCGCGTGAATCACATTCTCATCAATATAAGAAAGCGGCACGTAATCGCGATTCTCTTCGCTAAAAATGCTATAAAGAACATTCCCTTCACGATCATAAATAATGGTGGTTTCCGCAAAATTCATCTCTTTCAGCTGGGTAACATCCGGCAGATCCCGTCCAAAAACCAGGAAAATAGAAATAAATCCAAGAACTCCAAGACCAAGAAAAACTCCAGCAATTTTTAAAACCCAGAAAACAGGCTTCTTATATTTGCGGACATGCTTTCCATATCGGTTCGTAAAATATTGCCGAACAGAATAGGGTGAATGATCCAGCGAAATCTTTTCCGCCAGTGCAATCTCCTCAGAAGATTTCTTCGATTTATTATCAGCTTTTGCTTTCGATTCTTTCGTTGGTTTTGACTTCTTTGCAGCCTTCTTTGGTTCACTTTTTTTCTGCTCTTTTTCCCCGGCAGCCTTGGAGGATGTGGATTTTTTGCCACTTTTCTTCTTGGCTGATGTCGTCTTTTTTTGAGTTGAAGCTTTTGATACTGAAGATTTCTTCTTTTGAGATTTAGACTTTTTTACTGATTTTTTCTTTTTTTTCTTAGCCATGTCTCTATTTAAGCAGGTTTCAAAAATTGAGCAATGAAAAACCCCAACTTTTTCCCAAAAACTGTATAATAGGTGTCGATATGGAAAAAATTGAAATCTATACTGACGGAAGTTGCAAAGGGAACCCTGGTCCAGGTGGATGGGCCGCCACCTTTTTAGATGAAAAAGCAGATCAGCCATTCACAGTGCTTTTTGGTAATACCACCAACACAACCAATAATCGGATGGAGATGATGGCCGTGATAGAAGCACTCCGTTATATTCACAACCACAACCTCACCGACAAAAAAATCCATCTCTACACCGATTCAAATCTGATTGTCCAGACAGTGAACCAGGGATGGAAGAAGAAAAAAAACACCGATCTCTGGGAGGAGTTCGATCGACTTTTAGAAAAACTGGACATTCGATTCGAGTGGGTCAAAGGCCATTCCAACAATCACTGGAACAACGAAACTGACAAAATCGCACTTTCTGAAGCAGAAAAAGCTGCTAAGCGAGTAAAGTAATCACATCCTTTGGTAACGCCGCCACCTTTACCCCAGCCTCTTCCAGAGCCTTCTTTTTTGATGCGAACGTTCCTTTCCCCTGAGAAATAATCGCACCCGCGTGCCCCATGGTTTTTCCTGGTGGCGCTGTTCGTCCGGCAATATAAGCAACCACCGGTTTGGTCACCTCTTTCTTTATAAAAGTAGCGGCGCGTTCCTCGGCCTCACCTCCAATCTCTCCAATAAGAAGGATAGTATCGATCGCATCATCCTTTTCCATCATCGCCAGACCCTCCAAAAAATCGACACCGTTAATGGTATCTCCTCCAATTCCAATAACGCACTGCTGCCCAACACCAGCTTCAGTCAAATGCGAAACAATTTCATAGGTGAGCGTCCCGGATCTGGAAAGAACACCAACCTTACCAGGCATAAAAATATCACCAGGCATAATACCAAGCTTACTTTCACCCGGAACAATGATGCCAGGACAGTTCGGTCCAACAAAAAAGACCTGCTTCTTATTGGCAGCATCCAAAATCTTCATCACATCGTGGACGGGAACATGTTCACTAATAATCACAATGTGGAGCCCCGCTTCAATCGCCTCCAGAGCAGCATCCAAAACAAAAAGCGCAGGTACAAAAATAATCGACCACTCAACTTCATGTGCTGCCTTCGCCTCGGCCACAGAATTATAAACCGGAACGCCTTCCACCTCTTGCCCACCTTTTCCAGGAGTGACACCAGCCACAATATTGGTTCCATACTCCAGCATCAGCTTGGTATGAAACGAGCCATGATGTCCAGTAATCCCTTGGACGAGCATTGGTGTTGTTGATGAAAAAAGCATAAGTAAAATTATTGGGCTACACGTTGAGCAGCATCTTCAAAGGAGAGATAAAAATCATAGCCAGCCTCCTTCAAAAGAGTTTGCGCCTTCCTGTCATTGGTTCCCACCATCCGAATTACCATATCGATCGATCCATCCATGCCATTTATAGCAGCCAAAATACCTTCCGCAACTTCATCACAATGGGTAATTCCGCCAAAAATATTGATGAACAGTTTTCGCACACCCTTTTTTTGGAGAACGATTTCCATAGCTTGCTGAACTTTTTCTGCCGACGCACCGCCACCAATGTCACAGAAGTTAGCAGGTTTTCCTCCATAAAAATCTACGGCATCCAAGGTTGCCATCACGAGGCCTGCACCATTTCCAATAACAGCAATATCTCCATCCAGCTCCACATACGCCAGATCATGTTCGCGCGCCTTGAGCTCTAAAACGGTCTGCCCCTGAACACTTTCATGATCAAACTCCGGATGTCTGGCCAGCGCATTATTATCAATAATAGTTTTGGCATCCACCGCCACAAGTTTTCCATCCGGCTTCAGAATAAGTGGATTCACCTCCACCAGTGTAGCTTCTTCCTTATAAAGGACCTCCAGTAACTCAACACAAATCTCCACGAGCTGTTTCCGGGAAGCGTCATCCAGAACTTCATGCTGCTTAAAAAAATCCATCAAAAATTTGGCAGCATTGTCACCTCGAACGCCCACAGCCACAGCACGGCTCAAAATTTTTTCCGGATGCTCAGAAGCCAACTCTTCAATGTTCATTCCCCCTTCCTCCGAAAAAACAACCATCGGCATCCTCCAAAGACGATCCACCAACACGCTCACATAGAGCTCAGACTGAATCTCAATTTTTTCTTGAATAAAAACCTCTTCCACTACTTCATCACCAATCATCGATCCCAGAAAATCTCTGGCTTTCTGTCCAGCTTCATCACGATTGGCAAAAACAATTCCACCACGCTTCCCACGTTTCCCCGAAAGCAGCTGGGCCTTCACGACCACCTCGTTGGCACCAGTCTCTTCTAAAAACTCTGCCACCTTTTCATCAATATCATCTTCACGTTGTACCAAAACACCACGAGCAACCGGAACACCATACTTCCGGAAAAGCTCCCGCCCTTCAAACTCCTTTAAGAACATAGCGGATTGTTACCAGCGAGCATTAGCCCATCAAATCATCCAGAGCTTTCTTCAGCTGCTCTTCACTTTGGAATCCAATCAGTTTATTCACCATCTCACCACCTTTAAAGAAAATCGTGGTTGGAATACTTTGAACCTCATATTTATTTCCACTCTCATTATTTTCATCAACATCAAGCTTTCCAATTTTCACCTTTCCTTCATACTCTTCAGCCATTTTTTCAACAATCGGCGCCATCATTTTACAAGGTCCGCACCATGGAGCAAAAAAGTCTACCATTACAGGAATATCAGATTTGAGAACCTCTGCCTCAAAGTTGTCATCGGTAAAAGTTACTTCAGCCATAATGAATCTTTAAATAATACGGACTCAAGTATAACAACGGTCCACTTAGGCGGCAACAGGCTCCTGTTGTGTCGGAGTCTGAACTCTTGCCTTATCTTCAAATGCTCCAAAATCTTTCTCAAACTGCTTGAGATCAGAAGCCTTGCTATAGCCCATATAAGATTTACGCAGGAGTCTCAAAAACGACATTCGTTTCAAAGCTGTCCGGAATTTTGACTTGCGCAAATCACGCCTCGATTTATAGACCACACTAAAATCGTAGCGGAAAATAAGCATACTCTGGTCAATCTCCAGAATCTTGGCTTTCAGTTTTTCAGCCGGATCACCCTGCTGCATAATAATGCGGAAAAAGTGGAGGGTTGTATCATTATTTCCGGAAGTTCTTCCAACCACCACCATATTTTTTTCTGGTAAAGCCTGCATAAACCACGTTCTCAAAAAAAGATCTCCGGTTTCCCGGCTCTTTCCCACAGAAAGACTATAATAAAAGTTTTCCTCGCCACCCTCTTTACGGAGCATCGCCGCCCGTTCTTTCATCATCTGATTCTCTTCAAAAACAAAGCTTTCTACTTTCTCAGGCAGCTCCTCATGTATCTTTTTAAGCTGCTTTGTCGTCACAAACCGTCCACCCTTGAGCAAATAAATCAACTTCACCAATGTCGCAGCATCCAATCCCGGCAAAAACTCATTAAAACCTGCCATCACTTTTTCGTACATCTTCCCCATAATCGACTCCATCGACTCCTGAACATCTTCAAAGCTGGTCCCCAGTTTTGAAATATACACATTTTGACCAGTATCCAGATACAGACGAAGCACATACTCCATGTCGTCAAAATCATGACTCTTTAAAAGACCCAGATAAATGGTAAAACAGTCACGTTTCTCCGGCATAATCACAATACTTCCCTCATAGAGCTGAATCTTACATTTTCCCTTCGGTACAATCTTTCCGTGCGTATTTTCCAGATCCACACTTCCTTCAAACTCCTTCATCAGCATTCCAACCTTCATAAAGAGCGAATCCGCCAGATATTCGTTCCGCACCCGCATAAAATCCTTCAAAAAAACCTCAAACAGATTGGAAAAATCGCTCAAAGCAAACTTCTCCTTTTTATACGTACTAAAAGAGAGCAAATCATCTTTAATATGAAGATCTTTCATATCGCCAAAATAGACAACTTCACCCTGATCCTGCGCCCCTTTTCCCTTTAGCCGAAAAGAAAGTCGATCAATAACAATCTCCCCCTCCTTTTCCAAAAGAACCTTATTGTAAAAGTTCAGTTTCCTGAACTTCAGACTATACGTGAGCGCCATGCCCGTTGTCGTAACTAAGAGCTAAAAATAAACATATTGAGGGAATCCCTCATGGAAGCGTGGCCATAATACCCTAAACCATTGAGGAATCAAGCAAAAAATGATATACTTTCCAGATACATTCGTTTAGGATACTGAACCTGGTTCATAAAGCACATTGTATGAATAAAACCCCACTTAAAAACGCCATTGCAGCGTTTTTTATTGCCTTGGCAACCATTGCTGTAGGCGGACAACAGGCACTGGCAGCAGAAACAGCTGTCTATGAGCCTGAATTTGTTTATCTTTCTCCAGAAAAAGAGTCTCCAATGCCATTTACAGGGCTTTCTTTGGAATGGGAACAGGATGTTCCAGAAGGGACATCGGCAAACATCTTTACACGGTTTTATACTGCCGAAGGATGGTCGACCTGGAACGACATGCATCCGGATATAGATGGGGACATCAACCTATCAAATCCAAAAGCGTTTATTTCAACAGACCTCGCGACCAAATTTCAGTACAAAGTTATCTTACAAAGTCAGATTGAAACCCTCACACCAACGGTCAAAAATCTGACTTTTACATATATTCATGCAGATGGAAGCACCTCAACAGATACAAGCGCTGCGACAGGTGTAGCCAGAGAGACAGAGACCGTGTCCGCATCTTTTCAATCAGCAGACACTAGTTTTTCAGCCTCAACATCAACAAAACCAGCCCTCCGGGTTATCTCCCGGTCTGAATGGGGCGCGGACGAATCACTCCGGGTTTATAAAGGTGACAATCCGGAACCGGAACTGGTAAGTCTTGGAGACGATTTCTATGAAAAATATGCCGACGAACTCAAACTCAGCAAAACAGTTGCCTACAACGAAAACGGAGAACTCCTAACATGGCCGCTGGAGTATCCGGAAAAAGTAACAAAATTCTTCATTCACCACACCGCGACCAGTAAAAATCTCGACAATCCGCAGCAGGCTATTCGGGATATTTACTATTGGCATGCCATTTCACGTGGATGGGGTGACATTGGTTACAACTACATCATTGACCAACGTGGAAACATTTACGAAGGACGCTACGGTGGAGATGGAGTTATAGGAGCCCACGCAGGACCAGGAAACAACGGAAGTATTGGGATCGCCGTTCTTGGAAACTATGAAGAGAGCGAAGTTCCTGCACCGGTAATAGAATCCATTTCAGCTCTCATTAAAGCAAAATCTGCCAAATACGGCATCGATACTATGGGCTCATCTATGTTCCGGGGCGAAATGCGCCCAAACATTATGGGACACAGAGATATCATGAGCACCACGTGCCCGGGATCAAATCTCTACGCCATGCTTCCAACGATTAAGGCACTCTCTAAAAACGCTTTCACCGTCACCACCATCGACAAGCGACGGGAGGATCAAAAAGAGGCCTATAACTATGAGTTGGCCAGCAACATGGGCATGCTGGAAATGGAGGGAGGAGAAAAATCAACACTCAGCCTTGAAGTTACCAACACAGGAACTGCCACATGGAGCGCTGACACATACTTCATGCTCAGTACCACCAAAACAACAGAAAAATACCTTTCATCAGCAAAAGAGACCTGGAAATCAGAAACAGCCGGACAGGCAGTAGCCCCGGGAGAAACAGCAACCTTCCATATTGCGCTCACCGCTTCACACCTTGGAGGGTTCGGAACATTCGAAGTCTTTCCAATGATCAATGGAACACTCAAAGTTGAAAAATACCTGAGCATTCCTGTCCAGAATAATGGATCCTATTTTGACTACAACCTGGTCGATCTGGACATCCCGGAAGATACGCTCAAGCCGGGAGAGCCAATGACCGTGACTATAAAAATGGAAAATACCGGTGATTCAGTCTGGCGAAACAGCGGCACCAACCGCGTTATGCTTGGAACAGAAAACCCGCGTGACCACGTTTCCCGCATTTTGGCAGAACCATCAAACCGTTTAGCTTTAATGGAGGAAGAAGAGGTTGCTCCTGGAGAAACCGCCACATTCAAAGTGAACATTCTCGCACCAGTGCGTGACGGACTGTATCGGGAGTATTTCGCACCGGTCATTGAAGGCATTACATGGCTCCCACATCGCGACAACTACATTGAGTTCACTGTTGAAAACGTCAGTTCCAACGCGCGCTACCTTGGAGGCCGATTCATGCTGGAATCATTTCAGCCTGGAGAAAGAAAAACAGTAGAGCTTCAATTTGAAAACACAGGAAAAGATAACTGGCTTCAGGATGGCGATGCTCCATTCACTGCCAACATCACCAAAAATGCGCAACTCATTGTGAATAGTATTCGTCTGAAAGAGACAGAAGTGCAGCCGGATCAGACTGGAACACTCCGCATGTCTGTTCAGGCGCCAAATCGTGAAGGAGTTTTCCGGGTGATTGTCACTCCAAAAATCGGAACAAAAGAACTCACACTTCGACCAATTCCACTCTACGTTCTGGTTGGAAGAGGATTGGAAAGTGCCGCGAACCAGACATCAGAATCACAAACACAGACAGAAGTCACAGACGGATTCGGAAATGACTCAAATCTCAATCCTGAACCCGTTGATTCAGAGCTCGTCAGCGCGGCAGGCACACCAATCGCAAGCCACGACAACATTCGCATTGGACTCAGCTTTCATGGCGATCCCCTCATCAGCGCAAGCGGATCTTTTGTCCTGAAAGATGGTGCGACAACAAAGAAAACCTACAACGCCGACCAACTGGTAGGCGTGACCTATACAAACGGAACCTATATGGCAACCGGCGGAGGAGAAAGCATCACACTTTCAACCCCACCGCGATTCGAACCAGCAGAAGCCGGAAGTATCATGCGAATCGACAACTATGAAAACCGTCCATCATGGAAACCGGAACTCAATGACAACACTTTCCGGGGTGCCCTTGAAGTAAACTGGTACGGTGACGAACTGGTTGTCGTTAATGAACTTCCATTGGAACAATATCTTCGGGGATTGGCAGAAATCGATCCAAATCAACATTTTGAAAAGATCAAAGCGATTATGGTTTTGGCCCGATCATATGCCAAATACTACATGACTTTGGATGAAAAATTCCCTGGCGCGCCATACCACCTCACCGACGATCCACAACGGTCACAATACTATCGGGGATACGGATTCGAAATCCGCAATCCAACCGGAGCCAAAGCCGTAGAGGCAACAGCCAATGAAGTCGTGACCTACAACGGCAACGTTATTAAAACGCCATACTTTAGCTCAAGCGATGGCCGCACCCGCAGCGCATTCGAAGTCTGGGGATGGACCAATGCTCCATACCTTATAAGCGTGGACGATCCAGGTTGTGAAGGTCAGGAACTGCGTGGACATGGTGTAGGACTCAGCGGATGCGGATCCCTTTACTTTGCAGAACAAGGATGGGGATACCACGACATCATCAAATACTACTACCAGGGTGTCGAGGTCGAAACCCGACCATAAACAGGGCAACATCAAACAAAAACAAATAAAACAACCTGCATGCTTAAACTCATTCCACAAGAAGAGCCCGAAAAAGGTCAAAGTCAAAGTACCGCAAAGGCACGAACCAAGAATAATAGGCGGCGAAAGCGGTCTGCTGGACGATCCCCAAAAGCCCAACCAGCAAACGTTTCCAAAAAATGTGTCCTCACCGACACATCAAACCAGCTGCTCACCTATACAGCAGGCCCTGACAAATACACCGACCGCGAAATCTCCGCGATGATCCTTTCCATGCATCGCTCCATTCTTCACCTGGAGCAGGTCCGCCTCAAGAAGCGCAACAAGCGCAAAGGGAAATAGCTTCGTGAGGGTCACCAATTTGTCACGAAAAATTTAGAAAATCTTTATTCCACTCTGCTACTATAAAATTTCCTTGTCATTCTCAATTTGTTGAGCGATGACAGGGGAGTTCTTTGACAACTGACACTCGAACCAAATAGAATCACCTTAGAGGTGTTCTATCAACCAATGAAAGGAATCCAATGAACCGACGAATCGCAATGGTCATAGTCCCACTCCTGGCAGTCGCGCTCTATTTTAGTGGCTGCGTGGGGGAGATTGGTGATGTGCCGGAGGCTCAGACGCCAACGGGATGCCACAAGTCCGAAGGACGCTACTACGACCCTCATGTGGGGAAGTGTCTGCAGGCAGCCAGTCCATACGAGGCGCGGCGCTTGAACACCTATCGCTATGTGAATCAATTGGTGGAAGATGGAGAAGTCGAACGTGCCCCTTTTGCCATTGAATTCTTTAAATATCTCCCGATCGACAAAGCAGAATCGCTCTGGGTCGAACTCCATGAACAGGGCGCAACCATGCTGGTTTTCGGCGGGAACTTTCCGACCAATCAAAGCTATGACGGCGTGGGGAAAGAAAACGTACGGGAGGAGCTTGAGGGCCAGTCAAAACGGTGGGGTGAGTGGCCCTATGTGGGCTGCGGGTGGCACTCTGGATTAGAAAAACCTATCGAGTCACCAACAGCAACGCTGGAGGAGATGCTCATCAAGAGTGTCGAAACCATGGAGGAGGACGATTTCCTTGGTCCTCCACGAGCACTTCCCGAACGCCGCAATGCTATTCTGGAAGACAAAGATTGCCGTATTAGTGGGATGTATGTCGAGGCCTCACCTCGTGTCATCCTTGATTTCTGGAATCGTCATATCGACGAAGTAAAAGCAATTCAACCTCATATTGATTTTCTGGACAAAGCCCAACAAGGCTTTGGAACAGAAGTCACCCTGGAAGGAGAGTAAGTCATGAAAGC
>JAGQLQ010000037.1 GCA_020429235.1 Candidatus Peregrinibacteria bacterium
GGTTCCAGACATTTCTACGGCTTTTTGGAATTCGATGATGTCGTGTTTTTCTCCAAGTTGTACGTGATCGAGCGGCTCGAAGTCGAACTGTGGTTTTTCTCCAACCGTGTGGTCTGGAGTGTTGTCTTCTTCGCCTTTGCCTTCTGGAACAGAGGGGAGCGGGGGATTTGGGACTTCCAAAAGGAGTTCGTTGAGCTGTTTTTCCAGGTCCTGGAGTTTTGGTTCGGCTTCCTGGAGCTGTTCTTTTAGCTTTTTTGATTGTTCCAAGAGCGGCGCTTTGTCTTCGGCTTGCGGGATCTGTTTGGCCAGGCTGTTTTGCTCTGCTTTCAGCTCGTCGGTGGATGCGATGAGGCTGCGCCGCTCCTCATCCATCTTTAATAATGCATCAATGTCACCTTTGTAGTGCTTTTTTGCCAGGGCTTTTTTGACCTCTTCAACGTTTTCTGCCAGGTATTTTAGATCGATCATGAGAAAAAATTACGTTTGCGCCCACGCATTATGCCATAAAAAGGGGGCAAAGAAACATTATTCTTGGAGTGGCCGGCGGCTGGAAGGTGGAGAATAACTTTCCTGCAGCGAATATACGAGTTCATTTAAGTAGTCTCCGTAACCGTGGCTTTGGGCGTAGTTTTCGCAGATTGCCAGGATTCGCTCCAGTCCGGGATGTTCTTTGGCATATTTTTTGAGGTCTTCGTATGATCTTAGCTCTGCCAAAATTTCCCGAAAGTCGGGATCGTCAAGGCGTCCAATTTCTGGAATAATTGCTATTCGTAAATCTTTTAAGAGATGATGCGTTTCTGTGTGTGCTTTGATTTCCCAGAGTGTGATCGGGGCTATTTGAAGGTTAGAACTACTTGAGTGTGTGAGGCGTGCTTTTTCGAGGGCACTTCTTACCGCGCGAATGAGAACTGGTGAATTTTTAGTAAAGCTTTCTCCGTAAGTCATGTTAATAACGCGCCGAAAGGCTACTGCCAGCGGATTTATTTCCATGACAATGTCATGGTATGTGGTGATTTGCCTTAGTTGAACTACTGCCCCCGAATGGTTGATTCTTTTGCTTTGTTCTCTGGTGTTGCGGAGTGCTGTTATCGTTTTTTTAAAAAGTTTAGCCAGCTTTTCGGCTTGCTCTTCAACCTCTTTATCAACTCCTTCAATTAACGGCCGAACGGCCGGGGTTGAGGGCGGAGAAGGTTCGACTCCGTGAATTGAGGGCATTTGGAGTGTATCCTTTTTTGAATGTTTTCCTGAAGAAGCCATGCTATGGGTGAGTGGTTCTTGACATATGCTACATCAGTTTTATTGTTTAAGGCAATGAAAGTTTGGCTTCTACTCTTAGAGAAATGCTTTTTTTACATTTGCGATGCTTTCTTTTACCTGTTCATGAGAGAGGGGCAACTCTGTTGTGCGAGGATTTTGCATCATCATTCTGACAGTGTAGGAGATGGCATTTGCCATAAATGAGTTAATGGTTTGAACTGAATCACATGATGCTTCAATGGCTTCTAGTTGTTGGAGAATCCAGCGGTAAGCACTTTGTCCAGCCCCTATTTTTTTGCTTTCCTGAAGGAGATTGATCATAAGCCATGATTCAAAATGATCTTTTGCCTCTGCTGCCTGTCTTTGGCTTTCGGAGAGGATGATTGGGTTTCTGATAGCTCCACGGAGTGTTTCTTTCAGCCGTTTTCTTCTTG
>JAGQLQ010000038.1 GCA_020429235.1 Candidatus Peregrinibacteria bacterium
GTTTCTTTCAGCCGTTTTCTTCTTGGAGGAGGAGTGGATCGTGGCTGTCTCTTTGACTCTGGTTCGGGTTGGTAGTTTGGGCGCATGAGACCGATCCCTTTAATAGGAAATGCGGTGAGAATAGAAGGTTTATCTTTGAGTTTGGAGATGGCATGCCAAACAATGTAGTCTCTTATTTTCCAGTCCAGTTCTTCCATTTGTCCGACTGGTGAGAAGATTTTTGAATTGTCCTTTTTGAGAGTAATTTCTTTGAGTTCATCCCAGTCGTCGGAGATTTTTTCCAGCTCTTCAATAAAAGCTTCTGTACTTGATTTCATTCTTGCGGCGCGCAGTATTTTTTTTCTTTGGCTGCGTGATGCATTTATTAAAAGGTTTTCCATGTCCTGGGAAAATGCTTCTGCCTGACGAAGGGTAATATTGATGTAGGATTTACACTTAATGGTTACAAGGTAGAGGATGGTTGAAACCTCTTGTTCATCCACACCAGGTTTTGCTTCATAGATTTGTTCGCGGAGATGTGTTTCTACTTCTGCGCTTTCCATGGTGAGCGCGTGTTCCAGGGTGAGGCTGTTGCCATCGTTCATAAGATCTCCCAGGAGTTCTGTGGCAAGGGATGCTGCCAAGTTGGTTGCGAGGGTGACGTTTTCTGAAAGACGGACAAATTTTGATGGGGTTGGTGGTGCAGATTCTACTGGAGGAACGCCGAGTGATGGCATTGTCTGTGTTACTGCCTGTGGTTCACGAATGGTTGGTGGAGCTTCTGTGTCACTTATTGTTGTTTCAAACTCTGAAGCAAGTGATGTTCTTAAGTCGTTGAGTGGATCGTGTTCATCGATTTCAATTTTTCCTCGGGTAAAGCTTACTGTGTGTGTTCTGAGCTTTCCGAGTGCTGCTTCCAGAGCAGGTACAAAGAGTTTATATGGATATTTAAGTTCATTAATAATTTGAAATGTTTCTGAAAAAATTTTGGGAGGCTGTTCCCGTCTTTCTTCTATGCGGGCGGAGGAGTCGTGACTAAAGCTGAGTGCCTGTTCAATAGCCTCTACTTGTTGTTCGAGAGAAGTTGGATAGCGTCTTTGAAGAATCTGGATGATCTGGTCTGCAACCATGTTTTGAGGGCTTTCAGCAATGTTTTCGAGTGGTGTTGGTTGATGTTGTGCCATGTATGCAGGTGTAAGGTATTTGCTTCATTGTACATCAAAATGTGGAAAGCTCATTGCGATCATCTTTTTGTCAATGATGTAATGGCTGATCTATGGTAGAATTAAAGATAATAGTTCCGTTTATTTTTTAAATTTTTTACTTTTATGACCATGCATGCAAAAACATTTCGGCATGTGGCACAGGGAATCTTTTTCCTTGTTTTTGCCGGATTTATTCTTTGGTTTGCCACGCGGCCAACACTTTTGAAAGATTTTAATCTTCAGGTGACAGAGCAGCCGTATGCTCGTGTTATTACTGTGAGTGGAGAAGGGGAATTAACAATGAAGCCGGATATGGCGATTGTGAATTTGTCTGTTGTGGAGCGTGCTCCAACTGTGCAGGAGGTGACTCAGGCCGGGAATGAGAAGATGGGAAGTGTGGTTTCTTTCTTGAAGGGACTTGGAATTGGTGAGGATGATATTAAGACTACGAACTATTGGCTTAATCCAGAATATCGGTATCCGGAAAGAGGTGGGGAACCGGAGATTATTGGATATAGTTTGAACCAGAATGTTCGTGTTGAGGTAAAGGATCTCTCAAAAGTTGAGGATGTAATTGATGGAGCTGTACAGGCTGGGGTGAACCAAACCGGACAGCTTTCTTTTGAGATTGATGATGACAGTGAGGCTCGGGCGACAGCACGTGAGGAAGCATTTAAGGATGCTCGTGAAAAGGCTGAGGCTATGGCTAAGGCTGCCGGTGTTCGGCTTGGACGGGTTGTTACTTTCAATGAGAGTGGTGGATTTTATGAACCACAACCGTACTATGCGCGAAGTTATGCAGGCGATGTAGCTGTTGAAGAGGCTGTTGCTCCTTCTATTGAACCTGGAAGTCAGGATGTAACGGTGAATGTAAGCGTGACTTACGAGATTGAGTAGTTGAGTTGATATTGCGAAAAAGCGACACCATTCATTGGTGTCGCTTTTTTATTTTCTACAGGGCTGCCGCGGCTTTGGTTGGGTCGGTTGGGTCGTAGACAATTTGCATCATGTCTCCCGGGCGTGGGACGTTGACTCTTGAAACAAACTGTTTGAATGTTGCCTGGTTTCCTTTGGTGGTTTCAACTGTGATTTTTACGTAGAAATTGACGTTATTCATAGTGATCCCGGTGTCTTCAACTTTTAAAATCCTTGCCATGGTTTTTACACCTCTTTCACGAAGCATTTTGCCTTGTTTTGAATCACCTGAAAGTCCTTTTAGGACTGGAACGAACACCATGAGCATGGTAAAGACCACAACGCTTATAATAAGAATCGGTAAAATCCACATGAAATTATCAAGACCTCCTTCTACGGCTGTTTCAAAAAATGCTCTTGGGTTTGTGAAGACGTAAATGGCAAAAATAAGTCCGCCAAGTCCAAGGAGAAGTCCGGGGAGGGCTATGAGCATGAGTTTTTTCCAGTTCATATTTTGGGGGTTAGATTACTGCGAGCTTACCATATTATCTTTTGGGTGGTAGGGGGAAGAATGCGCTCGTTCTTTTTTTGTATCTTTGGAAGATGGGATCGTCTTCGTATTTTTTTTCCAACATGGGAATGCCGGACACTTTTAAAATAAGGAAGGTGATGAGGAGCGGACTGATGATAGCGATCCATCCTGACTCTGATGCCAGAGCGATGACAAAGAGTCCCCACCATTGGGTGACCTCACCAAAGTAGTTGGGATGTCTGGTGTATTTCCACAGGCCGGTCATCATGATTTTGCCTTTGTTTTGACCTCCTTTTTTGAATTGATAGAGCTGAAAATCGCCTATGGTTTCAAAGAAAAAGCCAATGGCCCAGAGAACGGTTCCCCAAAAGAGTGGTGATGATGGGTTTTGGATGGCTTTCAGACTGGCGGTGGTGTAGACAGGCATTGCTATAAGGAGCATGAGGAAGCCTTGAAGCATGAAAACCTGAAAGTAGGCGCGTACAGTGTGGAATTTGCCCCAGTCCTTGCGCCACTTTGCATAGCGGTGATCCTCTTTTTTGCCGTGATTGCGAATGGCGATGTGGGTAGCAAGACGGACTCCCCACAGGGTAATGAGGAATGTGATTAGAGATTGTGCCAGATTGGCATATGGGTTGAGGAGGATGTGTTCCCACGCGATGACTATGAATCCAAGACCCCAGGCAATGTCAACGAAGTCATATCGTTTTTTTGCCAGCGCAATGAAGAACCATATATTCATATAGACGAATATAGTGGCAGCGCTTATGAGCGCCTTTTCGATGATGAGCATTGATTCGTTCATTACATGAAGTATCCGATGTATCCAAGAATTATCCCAAAGATGAGGCTGAATGTCCCGACGGTTTGAATGATGTTCTTTATTTTCAGAACTTTTTCAGCGAAGCCCATTCCAAAGGTTGGAAGTGCGAGCAAGGAAAGTCCTTTAAGGAATGAGATCCATCCAATAATGGTGACGATAACGGTCCAGTCTGAGCTCCAAATGTTGTGAGCAGAAACGATTGAAAATCCGGCTACAAGAGCGAGCATCCCGCCTACGAAAATAAACTGCTTCGATTTTTTTATTTCGTCAAAGAGTTCTCTGTACCATTTTGTGTTGGTGAGAGCTCCAACTCCTAAAGCAAGGTATATAAAAGCCATAATCCTAATAATGAAGATGGAGATTTCCATGATAAAAATGTGAAATTGTAAAAGTTGAGCTGCCCCGGAAACTGCTTTACAATACATTATAATAAAATTCTCTAATTTGTATAGTTATGAAACGGATAATGTCTTTTATCGGCACTTTTTTGATTGCCGCTTTTTTTGTGGGTTGCCAACAGCAAACGGTCGCGCCTGAGGATGCAATGGAAGAAGGAAGTAAGGTTGGTGAATGGGTTTCTTATGGGGATAATTTTCGGGGATATTTTGTTGAGCCGATGGATGAGGGTGAACATCCGGGAGTGGTGATGATTCATGAATGGTGGGGGTTGAATGAGAATATTAAAAACATGGCTCATGAACTGGCAGAGGAGGGCTACAATGTTTTGGCGGTTGATTTGTATGATGGCCGTGTTGCGAGTGGGCCGGAAGAGGCTGGTACGTTTGCGACTGAAGTGAGGGAGAATCCAGAACGGGCTATTGAACATATGAAGGCTGCTGCGGAATTTTTGAAAGAGCAGGATAATTTTAATGGGAAAATTGGATCGATGGGATGGTGTTTTGGTGGAGGAATGTCGATGCAGTTGGCGCTGAATGAGCCGCTTGATGCGACGGTTATCTATTATGGAAATCTTGAGACCGATCCGGAGAAGCTTCAGAGTATTGACTGGCCGGTGTTGGGTGTTTTTGGAGAAGAGGATACTTCTATTACGGTTGATTCTGTGAACGCGTTTGATGCGGCTTTGGATCAGCTTGGAATTGATAATGAAATTTACATTTATGAAGGTGTGGGACATGCTTTTGCGAATCCTTCGAACGCCGGACATGACCCTGAAAAGACGGCTGATGCCTGGAGTAAGACTGTGGACTTTTTGGCCCGGACGCTGCAGTAAGGTTTGTAAAGGAACCGGCCGCCCCCGCTGATGCGAGACGGCCGGTTTTTGATCATAAGCACTCCTTTCGGATGGTGATTGAGCCAGTGTAATACTGGCAGGCAGCTTGGCTGCAGCTTGTGGGTGATTTGATATAGGCCCGAAGACCCGCACCATTCATGGCTCCGTAGCCGGTTACCTGATTGAGGTTGAATGACTTCCAGTTTGTACAGGTGACTCCAGTGGATTCGTTGTAGGTCGAGTAGTTGACTGTGTGGTTATCATCTTTCAACTGGTGAGAGAAAGAGTTACTGAAAGCTCCACCTTGCTTGCAGATTCTGTATTTCCAGCTGGCCCCGCTGTTTTGTTGTACGTTCAAACACAGAGTTGGATTTCCCGAACCCTGGGGGTTGTTGTAGCAGGACTGGCTGCTTGATGCGAGGTAGGTGTCCTGACATGATGACTGGCAGGAACTCCAGCTTCCCCATTGACCGCTGCTGTTACAGCTCCTTTCTTTGGTTCCTGACTGTCCGTTGACGGTGCAGGACTGTTGTTGGGTTTGTCCGGGGCTGCACTCTGCAGTGCATTGAGCCCAGCCGCTCCAGTTACAGGAACTGGAACAGGTTTTTGTTTGCGTTCCCACGCTGTTGCAGGTTTGATTCTGCTGTTGGCCTGGTTGGCAAACGCCCTGGTTCTGACACGATCCCCATTGCCCGTTCGAGCCGCAGGTCATGGTGCCGCAGTTTCCGCAGGAATCTGTCTGGCCGGAGGTGCAATTACCCTCGCCCGTACAGTTTCCCCACGCTCCCCATGTGCAGCTGCCGTTGCAGGTGGCGGTTTGAGTTCCACCGTTGCCACAGCTCTGCTGTTTGGTTTCCCCTGGAGTACAATCTCCGGGGTTGCAGGAGTTCTCGTCGATCCCACCGCCGATTTCGCAAGGATTGTCGGTAGTGGGTACGCACTCGGGAAGAGTTGTGCACTCACCGTTGGTGGGGTAGCAGTAACTCCCTTCTGGACAAAGAGTATTGAGACAAACTGCAGAAAGTGATCCATTTACATGTTCGTAGCCCATTGTGATCCACTTGGCAATCTCCTCACGAAAAACAGCAGCAGTAGGATGCAAGTAATCATTATTGGCAACGAGTCCCTTTCTCATGCCGAAGTACAGGTAAGGAGCGAACCATTCTCCGCCGGTGACATCTTGAAAGTTGTCGAAGAGTGGAAAAACATATTCGACGGCGCCTTTCCAAAAAGTGTTGTCGAACATTTCCAGAAATTCGTTGCCATAAAAAGCCATGATGACCATTTTGAGCGCTTCTGGACGATTGATGATGCTGTCGGGGCAGAAATTTGGATTTCCGTCTCCATTACAATCCCGCTCCGGGTCGATGACCGGCATGCTGGCCGGAAATTTTGCCAAAGCTTGGATGTAGGGATAGTCAGGATCGTTTAAGGGAAGGTCACCAAAATTGGTAACGTTACTGGCCGAGGCCAGCCCCCTGGCAATCTTGATCCAGCGTGCCGCCTCACGGCGGCGTACTTGATCCTGGGCGCCATAACGACCATCGAACAACCCAAACTCAATGCCGGGTTTTCTCATGTTCAACACGTACGGCAACGACCAGGCATATGCAGGCTGGTTGCCGTTCTCGGCGACGTAGTCGTCGAAGGTGTTATAGATCAGCCCCACAGGATCTAGATTTTTCTTCAAGTGACTGGTGACCCCTTTGCTTGCGTAGGCTTTGCCGTACAGCGTTTGGACGTTGCTGGCGTTGAGTGTACTGGTACTCTCAAGTGTTGCTTTGAGCTCGGCAAGATTTGCCCAGCGACGAATGGTGGTATGCAGATGAGCTCCCGTAACGCTTCCGGTTTTTCCCATTTCACCAATGTTATCACCGGACTGGACGATATTGCAGGCCTGAAATTGGCGTGAAGTCCAGTATGTGTTTTGAGTTTTCACATTTTTCATGTGGTGGTAGTGGATCGTAATGATCTCTTCCGAGGCAGGGTTCGGCCTGGTGGCGACCATGATAGTCTCACCCCAGCCATGGGTTTTGCTGTCCTCTCGGGAGAGGATAACAACGCCCTTCAGGAGTGACTTGATCTCCTTACCGCCAACGGTGTCGAGTCCGTTGTGACCGTAGTTGATCTTTCCATTAAAATACACGCCGTGTTCCGGATTGTATTCCTGGGTGATGGAGAGGTTACTTTGCGGCTCTCCCATGGGGATGCTGTCATCTCCCATAAGAGGGATGTTCTCTAGCGTCAGATCGCGGCAAATGCCGCGATCTTCCCACTGTTGATTTTTGCCCTGAACGTCGGAAATGCCCACTCCGAAGAGTGCGAACATGAAGAGTGCGACGAAGATGATTCGCCAAGAAGTTGTAGATTCCATTGTGGTCTCCTCTGTGTTTGATTGCTGGATTGGGTTTGGTATGGACTATTTGAACTCTATACTTTGAACAATGGTATCCAGAACTTCTGGATAGAGGTCAATACGGTCGTACATGATCATGCTGTAAACACGACCATTTTTTTCGAAGGAGAAGGTACTCATCCAAGACGAGTCGGCCCAGTACTGAATTGGTTGCATGAATGCGAAGATTTCGTACTCTCCGGACTGAAGAGTGACGAACTCTTCGGGGACGCATTCGTTTTCTAACTGAATGCAGTCACCCTCATGGTATTCTTTCTGGACGAGCTTTTTTGCATCTGATGTTGTTCCTTCAGATGTGCCATTGGGATCCAGCTTTACGAAGCCGGCGGCATTATCTTTGGTTGGTTCGTTGAGGATTGCGGAGTCTTGTCCTTCATCCATCCATTCCCACCCTTCGGGTAGCTCGTAAACCATTTTTTTTACCGGCTCTTCCGGCACGGTCGCGTTGTCACTGTCGCAGCCGGTTGCGCTGAGGCAGGTGAGTACAGTGAACAGCACAGAGAAAATGTTGATCATGAGGTTTGAGGTTACGGATTGCATGTTGGTGTTCCTTGTGGAGTGCTTGTTGTCAAAGATCCGCCCTTGTTGCCGCTCGATATTTCGAAGGCTTCAAGGAGCATGATCCACGCTATCAATCCGACATTATCGGTAGATAAATTTTTGATGAAATTTATCTGAAGCGATGCACTCGCGCTTGAAACACTTTCTGCTATACTACCTGCGCTTGTTTTCTAAACGCAAATCGTATGCGAAGATTTAATAAAAATTTCATGTTGGGTGCGGTGATTGCTGTAATGGCTTTTTCCGGGCTCGCGCAGGCACAGGTTTTTCCTGATGTAGCCATTGATAATGACAACTATCTGGCGATTGAATATGTGAATCAGTATGGATCAATGACGGGGTACGCTGATGGAACTTTTCGTCCAAACAAAGCCCTGAATCGGGCGGAATTGGTGAAGGTTGTTTTCGCGGCCAGCTCTATTGAAGATGGTTTTGGAGGAGACTCGGATGGAGAGAATCAGGTCACAGAGCCGAATGCAGAGCAGTGTTTTGCGGATGTGCCGGAGGATGCGTGGTTCGCGGAAGCGGTCTGTATTGCCAAGGCTGAAAATATAATTGGCGGGTATGATGATGGCACTTTTAAGCCGGATCAGAAGGTTTCGGTTGTGGAAGCGGCGAAGATTATTGCGTTAGCCAAAGGTATAGAGGTGAGTGAGGGAGGGGATTTTTGGTACAGTCCTTACGTGAGAGCTTTGGGAAATGAAGGTGTTTTGCCGGAATCTTTTGAATATGCCAACCAGGAGGTGAGTCGCGGTGAGTTGGCAGAGATGATGTGGCGATTGTCTGGTGCCGAATCGGCCGCGGATCCATCGCTTTTGAGTCGGGCAAATGTTGCTGAAATTGAAGGATCAACCTGTTCGCCGTCGCCGGAGGATATGCCGGAAAATATTGATATGGATCGTGTGCGTGAAACGTGGCTTGGGTGGAATAATGATACGCGTGCCGGGCTTGGGCTTGCGGGGTATGAGTACGAACCACAGCTTGGGCGGACTGCGGCGATCTGGTCGGAGCGGGCCGAAAATTTGGGATATATTTCGCACACCCGGCCGGGTTCGAGTGCTTATTATGACTATAGTTTGATTGGGCGTTGGTTCGCAGATTTAGGGGTGGAGTTTGAGCGCAGTGGAGGCCGGTCTGACTATGTTGAAAACATCGCCTGGGAGTATTATTCCTGTAACGATGGAGAGTGTACCGACGAGCTGATTGCCGGAATTCGCAAGAGCTACGATTTCTTTGTGGGAGAAAAAGGACGGGCGTATTCACCGCACTACGACAGTATTGTGAGTCCAAACTACAAATATCTTGGCCTTGGCATTGCTGTTGATGAAACGGCCAACGGTGGCAAGTTCTATCTGACAGTCCATTACGGAACGGAGATTACTTCGGATCCGGATCCGATTTGTCCGTAGTTGAAGCGCTCATTTGATTCTCGATTCCTTTGGCAAATTGAGCCCACTTTATGTTGTTCAGAACGTACGCATTTTTTGCGATTGCACCGCTCATAAAGGCAGCATCCTGAGCTCCCGGATATTTGAGCCCATATAAAATGTCTAGGAGTGGTCTGTGAATGGGGGCTAACTCTACTACATTCCAGATGTGCATATCCTCCATTCGTGTTCCTTGGTGGACTTCTTCTTCTGTACATGGCTCTCCGT
>JAGQLQ010000039.1 GCA_020429235.1 Candidatus Peregrinibacteria bacterium
ACCTACAACATGATCGTCGAGGGCGTGCTGGCCGAGACGGGCTATCATGCCTATCATTCAATGCTCAGTCGCAACGGCCTGATGCCTGGTCAGACACAGGGTATCGCCTATCTCAAACAGGATGAATCCCGCCACATTGCTTACGGTATCTACCTGATCTCGCGCTTGATCGCCGAAGACGATTCGCTCTGGGCGGTCGCTGAAACGACCATGAATACGCTGCTGATGCCTGCGCTGGGTATCATCGAAGAAGTGTTCGCCCTTTACGACCCGGTGCCTTTTGGCTTGCAGTTGGACGAATTCACGGCCTACGCTACAATGCAGTTCCAGAAGCGCTACCTGCGCCTGACGCAAGCGCGCGGCGCGAATCTGGCCCAGGTGCAGTCGATGACGCAGGCCGCTATCGACGCCGACGATGCCTGATGGAGTCATTTTTCCATTGCAGGCTTGTTGACGGCACGCTGTAGAGTCTGAGCCAAAGGCCAATTGCCAACAGCCTGCCTCATTAGACCTGTGTAAGAAAGCACAATCTCGGCAAGTCACCGTTGACACGCTCAGTGCGCGGTGATACCATGCTCAGCATATTGCGGGGTAGAGCAGTGGCAGCTCGTCGGGCTCATAACCCGGAGGTCGGAGGTTCGAATCCTCCCCCCGCAACCAAATTTGAGCCTTTTCTTTTACACGCGTGGCAGGGTAGCTCAGTTGGTTAGAGCGCGGGACTCATAAGCCCGAGGTCGTGGGTTCGATTCCCTCCCCTGCTACCAATTCAAGGACATGCACCAAAGTAGCAATCCCATGTTTGGAGAAGACGAAAACCGTATGTATTTGAAAATACGGGCTGTTCGCGAAAAGCTGATGGACCCGTTAGCTCAGATTCTTGTGGATATTGGCGTCACGCCAGATGTTTTGAGTTATCTGGGTTTGGCAATGATGTTGCCCTTTGTGTATTTTTTTGGATTTAATCCCTGGATTTCATTTATTTTTCTGTTGTTGCACGTTTTTCTGGATATGTTGGATGGTGTTGTTGCCCGAAAGCTGAAAAAGTCGAGCGCTTGGGGAGGAATGCTTGATTATACTGTGGACTACACCAGCTTTGTGATTATATTTTTTACATTCTTGTACTATCAGGTTTTTAGTCCTTTCTGGGGCGCGCTTTTTATTTTTTCTTATACTTTAATGCATGGTTTCTTGCTTTATATGAGCATGAAAAAGATGCATGTCTTTTTTATTATGAAGATGAGACTGTGGTTTTATTTTTTTATTCTTATCTGGGTTGCGAGCGGGCTGAATTTCTTTGATCCATTTTTGGTTGTGACCACGGTTTACTTCCTTGTCACAAACTTTCTTCTTTATAATCGCATTCGATGCTCTCTGTGATTGGACAGGCTTTGTTCTTTTTCCTTCCTTCCTATGTTGGGAATGCTGCGCCTGTGCTTTTGAATCAATTGGGCTGGTTTGAAAATCTTAGAAAGCCAATTGATGGGGGTGTCCAACTTGGAGGGAATGATCTTTTTGGAAAGACCAAGACCTGGCGCGGCCTTTTGGGCGGTGCTGTTGCCGGAGCTTTAATATCCGGCCTGCAAATGGCACTCTATGTCTGGGTGCCCGATACACAAGGATGGTTTTTGTTTCCTTATGACTCTTTTGGGATTTTGGGATTTGGCTTTCTGCTTGGACTTGGTGAAGGGCTCGGTGATCTTTTGAAGAGTTTTTTAAAGAGACGGCTTGGTAAAAAAAGTAGTGCGCCATTTTTCCCTTTTGATCAGATGAGTTTTTTGGGGGCACTCGCTTTAGGGAGCTTGTACTATATCCCTTCTCTTGAGCATATTGGGGTCATTGTTGTTTTTTCACTGTTTATTCCGGTGTGCGCGAATATCATCGCCTATAAATTGGGCTGGAAGAGTGTCTGGTATTGAACCTCACGTTTATTTAAAATTTTCGGCAACGAATGCTTTGATGTTGGCGTAGGTTCCGCCTTGTGGAAGGAGGATATATTGCCCACTGTTGCTTTTGCTTGAATAGAGATAGTTTTGCGTGCTCAGGACATTGGCACTTCCGACTTGGTAGTTTTGGTAGTGTTGCATGTACGAAAGTCCATCGAACAGGTTAATATTGGTTTCAATGTTTTCTTTGATTTTGGCATATATTTTTGTAGCAAGATCGAGCCTGGCAGTGATATTTAGCTTTTTGGCCTTTATTTTTACTGCTTCAATAACCTGTTGTTGGCGTGCCGCCCGATCGAAATCTGAAGTTGATTTGCGGCTTCGGGCATATTTAAGAGCTGTCTCTCCATCCATCTGGTATGTTCCAGGCTCAAAGACGACCGTTGTATAGCTGTTTCCGGCTCCGGGATAGGCATTGTCGACCAGCTTTTTTTGTACCTCGATGCTGACTCCGCCCAAAATATCTACCAGATCCACGAATGAATCGAAGTTAAAGATTACGTATTTTTCGGGATAAATTCCTGTGATTTCCGAAACGGCCCGCTGCAGTTCTGTGACTCCATACTTGCTGTAAAGTTCGTTAATTTTGCGGCCTTTGTAATAGAGATCCCGAGGAATGCTGAGGAATGAGATTTTTTCTGTTTTGGGATTGATGCTGGCCAGGAGGATGGTGTCGGTGAGTTTGGCGTTATGTCCAATGACCAGAACATTCAGGATGTTTG
>JAGQLQ010000040.1 GCA_020429235.1 Candidatus Peregrinibacteria bacterium
TGTGAAGCTCATCAATAAAAAGAATCACATTTGGCTGAGAAGAAGCTTCATCAATAATCTGTTTAATCCGCTCTTCAAACTCACCACGATACTTGGTCCCGGCCACAACAGATGTCATAGACAAAGACAAAATCCGCTTATCGAGCATGATATCCGGTACTTTTTCAGAAACAATGGCATGTGCAAGACCTTCAACAACAGCAGTCTTACCAACACCAGGCTCACCAATAAGAACAGGATTGTTCTTGGTTTTTCGACAGAGAATACTGATCATCCGCTCAATCTCTTTCTTTCGGCCAATAACAGGACCAAGCTTTCCTTGCCGACACTCATTGGTCATGTCGGTAGTAAAGTAGTTCAACGCCGGAGTTTTTGGCGGCTTCTCTCCTTTCTGCTTCTGAGGAGGAAGATTTCCTTGTTTGCTCGGATCTTTAAACTGCTCCTTATCGCCCTGCTGCATATTCCCGGTCAGCACACCATGAAGTCCGCTCAAGAAGAACTCAATTGGATTCAAAGCTGCCGCAGATTGAGGATCGTTCATAGCCGCGCCACCTTGCTTGGTAGCCTCTTTACTCTTTTCAAAAGCCTGAATGATCTGTTCACGAATATCAGTTGGATTCACCTTCATATTCTCAAGAATAACAGTTGCAGCTGTATTTTCCTGAGTCACAAGAGCATACAAAAGGTGCTCTGTCCCAACATATGAGTGGTTAAATTCATGAGCAGAGAGAACAGCCTGTTCAATAACCTTTTTGGCAAATCCGCTCAAACCACCCCATCCTTTTTGTGAACTTGCTGGAGTTGTGCTCATACGTCCAACGGTCTTCAGAACAAGATGAACGTTTTCCAAAGATACTCCAAAATTCATAAGAATAGCCGCACCAAGAGAGTTGGTTTGGGTCAGAATTCCAATAAGAATGTGCTCCGTTCCAACATAATTCAACTTCGAACTTCGTGCTTTTTCCTGTGCCACCACAAGAGCCTGCTTGGCTTCCTTGGTAAACTTTTCAAATCGATTATCAGTCATGTGGAGAAAGTAAAATTATGAATTCAATGCATTATAGCATAGCTACGCCCTGAAACATAGATTGTACAAATAATTTAGACTTTACGTGCTTAATGTTTATTATCTGGCATAACCCCAACAGTTTCCTCAAAAATGTTAGCACTCAAAATTATAGAGTGCTAATTCGTTGAAGTCAACCACAAGATGCCCGCCTATTCGCTTACGCTTGCAGCCATATTGATGAGTGTCTGCTGCATATCCTTTGGCCCGCTAAATCGAAAATATCGACCATTCCCTTTATAAACAACATCAACAGTTCCGCCTTTGTCATTGAAGCCCAGGCTTTTCCCATCAGCAGTAACAGTAGAAGTAGAAGGATCGGAAGACATCACACTCATAGTGACAAGCGCTGATCCACCTTCATCGAACGACTCATCCCCAAAATTATAAACCTGAGAAACACCAGACTCACTACTGTTAGATCCCTCAAAGTACCAACTCTTAGGATATTGAAGGGAAAAACCAACGGTATCACTCTCAAACGATTCATAATTGCTTAAATCAACAGTATAAGTCTGAGTAGATGCTTCCCCGGAATGGATAGAGTCAACATCGAGTGTGCGTGATTCCATAAGCGAATTATCCATTTCTTCAAAACCTTCCGGGATATCTCCCTTCAAATCAAAGGATCCAAGCATTTCATAGAAAAGATTTTCATGCTTCAGAGCATTTTCATGATCGCTCACTTCAAACGACAACTCAAAAAAGTTATTTTCTCCTTCAACATAGAAGGTCACAACGCCATTCTCATCCTTCTTCAGAGCATCCAGATTCAAAACTCCAACCTTGCTGCGGGCAAGCCCAGCTGGCAAAAGATGTTCAGCTCCATCACTCTCCAATCCTAAATAGGCCAACAGATCCTTCTCCTCTCCTTTTGGCGCATAAGAAACGGTGAAAATATCTTTCATTGGTTCATCAGAAGATTCAGCATCCTCCTCATCAGGCTCAATCTCTAATGTGAAAGTAACTTCACCATCCGACTTTTCCATTGCAAAATCGTCTCTATACCGGATAGAAAAAAGAGCACCATCATACTCAGTCCATTCAGCAGCTTTGGTGTCTTCAATAATATAGTCCTCCAAAACATCAATATTGGTAACCTCCATAAGAGGTTTATTGCCTTTGGTATAAGTAATAACACCACGAACCTCGACGCCAACTTCATCATACTTGTCATCATCAAGGTTAATCGCAGCACTTTGAAGCAAAATAGTATCGCCATCATCAAGACGCAATCGATGCGTTCCAACAGTGTCATTATCATCAAGCTCTTCAATTACACCAATTCTCCGATCCTGTGGCATCTCATCCACCACAATGCCATTTTCATCCAAGTCTGACTCTTGAGATCCACATCCACCAAGAAAAGCCAGGCTGGTAACAAGCATGAAAGTAAGAGCAATCGGTCGTTTCAACATAAGAATAAAATTAGAAATTATGTGAGGGAGGGGGAGTCGAGCCCCAGATGTTCATAAGCTTTGAGCGTTACCTGTCGCCCGCGGGGGGTTCGCTCCAAAAAGCCAAGTTTTAGAAGATAAGGTTCATAAATGTCTTCAACAGTATTCTCTTCTTCAGAAATAGAGGCCGCGATGGTGTTAAGACCAACCGGACCACCCTGGTAGTTTTC
>JAGQLQ010000041.1 GCA_020429235.1 Candidatus Peregrinibacteria bacterium
TTATCTTTATTGATGAGATTGATGCGGTAGGACGACAACGTGGAGCCGGACTTGGAGGTGGAAACGATGAACGCGAACAGACACTCAACCAAATTCTTACAGAAATGGACGGATTCGAGACAGGAACCAACATTATTGTTATGGCTGCCACCAACCGACCAGACGTTTTAGATCCAGCCCTTATGCGACCGGGACGTTTTGACCGACGCGTGATCGTGGACAAACCAGACATCAATGCCCGTGAAGAGATCCTGAAGCTTCATGCCCGTGGGAAGAAACTCGCCACCAACGTTGAACTCCGCAAAGTCGCAGCCCGGACAGCAGGACTCACCGGTGCCGATCTGGAAAACATCATGAACGAAGCAGCCATCTTCGCTGCCCGTGAAAACACCAAAACTATCAGCATGAATGATCTGGACCGTGCTTTCGAAAAAGTTTACCTGGGACCAGAACGCCGCTCACGAGTCATGAGCAAAGAAGAAAAGAAAACAACAGCCTACCACGAACTTGGACACGCCATCATTGGACACATCCTTCCAAAATGTGACCCTATTCATAAGGTCTCTATCATTCCACAAGGTATGGCCGGAGGTGTAACCTGGTCACTCCCAGAAGATGACTCAAGCTACATCTCGAAAGGAGAGTTCCTGGATGACATCTGTATGGCGCTTGGAGGATATTTAACTGAAGAGATCTTCTTTGGAGAGATGGATCGGACAACTGGAGCTTCCAGCGATCTGCAAAAAGCCACCAACATGGCCCGATCCATGGTAACTCAATATGGAATGAGCCCACTTGGAGCCACTGTCTACGGAGAACCAAACCGGGAAGTATTCCTTGGTCGCGACTACGGACACGTTCGCAACTACTCAGAAAACATGGCCTCAGCAATCGACAAAGAGATCAAAGCTATCATTGATGAACAATACAACCGTGGAAAGAAACTGATTCTGGACAACAAAAAAATCATCATCGACATGGCAGAAAAACTCCTCAAGAAAGAGACCTTCACGCGCAAACAGTTCCTTCGCGCGTACGACGAAGCTGTCGCTGAATTCGGCGGAAGCGCACCAGCCAAGAAGGCCAAAAAAACTAAAAAATAAGCATGAGCTCATCCCCTTCACAACAAGGATTCGTTAAGAAACCCGTGAACGGAGCTGCAAAAACACGTGCCGAAGGACAGCTGGCTCTGGATGTATTCCAAACCAAACAAAGCATTGTGGTGGTCGCTCCAATTGCCGGAGTAAAGCTGGAAGACATTAATGTGAGCATCACCGAAGATGTCCTTACTATAAAAGGACAAAGAAATCTGGAAATGGATATTCCCGAAGAAGACTACTTCACCCAGGAATGCTTTTGGGGAGATTTTTCCAGATCGATTGTGCTCCCGGCCGCGGTTGATCCAAACAAAATCTCCGCGAGCTTTAAAGATGGAGTCCTGAAAGTGAGCATCCCCAAGACCGAAAGAATCAAAACAAAAGTTGTACGAATACAAGCTGAATAAACTCTACAAATAATGACGAAAATAACCAAAGCCGTTCTTCCTGCCGCAGGATTCGGAACTCGATTTTTACCAGCCACAAAAGCGACACCAAAAGAGATGCTGCCAATTGTGGACAAACCAACCATCCAATACCTGGTTGAAGAGGCAGTAGCGTCCGGGATTCAAGAAATTATTGTTATCACCGGAAGTGGAAAAAGATCAATTGAAGACCATTTTGATCACGCCTTCGAATTAGAGGCGGCCCTTCAAAAAAAAGGGAAAGATGACCTTTTCAAGCAAGTCCGCGAATTGGAAAATATGGCAAAATTCGTCTATGTACGTCAGCCACAACCACGCGGAGATGGTGACGCCATTTTGCGAGCCAAAGAGGTCATTGGAAACGAACCGTTTGCTGTGCTCTTCGGCGATGACATTGTGGACAACGAACAAAAGCCAGCACTCAAACAGCTGATTGAACAGCATGAAAAGACCGGTTGCAGTGTGATCGCCCTGGAAAAAGTGCCGGACGAAGATGTTTCCAGTTATGGCATCATTAAGCCAGCCAGCTCAGAAGGCCGACTTCATGAGATCGAATCGATGGTCGAAAAACCCGCTCAAAAAGACGCTCCATCCAACCTTGGAATCATCGGAAAGTACGTGGTGACCCCGGAAGTATTGAAAGCGTTAGAGAATGCCAGCAGTGGACACTCAGACGGAGAGATCCGTTTAATCGATGGATTCATCGCTGTCCAAAAATCACAAAAAGTATACGGATACGAAATAGAAGGCCAAAGATTTGATGCCGGAAACAAGCTCGGCATGCTCATGGCCAACATCCACTATGCTCTTAAAAGAGACGATTTGGGACCAGAGTTAAAAGCCTACCTTAAGAGTCTTGATTAAAAATCAAAAATCGGTTAGAATGGTTGGATACAAAAAACCAAAACAAAAATGTCCAATCACACAGAAACCGATACGAATTTGTTGATCCAGGAGGCCGACAAGAAAAAGATGGCCGGACAACACACCGATGCAATTAAGATCTGCGAACAGATTTTGCACCAGGATCTTGGATGTACCGAAGCCTACGAAGAGATTGGAGACAACTATCTCAGCCTTCGACAGTACAATAAAGCTGAAAAGGCACTCAAGCATGCTTTGCAGATTAACCCACAAAGTGCCAACGGGAACTACCTGCTTGGATTTGTATACTCTGCTATTGGAGAATGGAAGAAGTCGATTGAATGTCTTGAAAGAGCTGACGAAATCGAACCAAACCATCCGGAAATCCTACGATGTCTTGGTTGGTCTATCTTCCACAAAGGAGAACGAAAGCGTGGTGTTATTATTCTTGAACGCGCGCTCAACCTCGCGCCAAGCGATCCACTCATCTTGAGTGACCTTGGAGTATGCTACTTGAACGAAAAGAACTTTGAACGAGCATCAATCCTCTTTAAGAAAGTGCTCGACATTGAACCACACAACGAAAAGGCCAAAGAGTGCCTGAACGCTGTCCGGTTCTTTCAAAAAGAGTTCAAAAAGTTCCGCGAAAAGAACAGTAAAGACTAAGCCTCTTTTGCGGCACCATCAATAAACTCACGATGCAAAGCCTGCACCGCTTTTTCCGCAAACCCCTCCGGGATCATAAAAGATATGCGCCGCTCCGCGTGGGTTTGGGATGTGGCCCGAATGTTGATCCCTTCTTCAGCCAGAACCCGCGTTATTCGTGAAAACACACCACGATTCTGTTTCAGCTCATCACCAATGACCACCAAATTCGCATCACCCTTATGCCATTCCATGGTGCATGGATAATGCTCTCCATTCACAACCAGTTTGGCCATAGCCCTATTAATTCTTCGGATTTTTGCTCTCACAACTTTCCTGTCAGCTTCATCACTCGGAAGATTAATGCTAAATCCCGCGACAATACCAGATGTAAAACTATCGGTTGTGCTGATCCCTTCATCTTTAAAAAGTCCGGTTATGGCATGATTAAAGCCAGGTTTATTCGCCATTTGTGGAATCTTATAAGACACCGCGTCCACATTCCGATTCGCCATGATCACTTTAATTGGCGCGTTGGTTTGAGTTGAGTAGGTATTATAGGATGTGCCGGGAGATTTTGGCTTATCTATATTCTTCAGCATTAACGATATCTGGAGTTCCAATGCCAGTTGAAGTGCATCAATCTGCATTAATTGAGATCCAGAACCAGCCATTTCCAAAGCTTCATCATAAGAAACATCTTCATGGACAATAGGAGTGTTGATCTTAAGGTCAAGCTGCCTGGGATCCGCGCTCATGACTCCATCAACCTCCTTCCACATAACGGTTTTATCAACATCAATATCCATGTGTCGGGTCAAAGCTGCCGTAACATCAACGGCCGTTGTATCAGTATAACTCCGGCCAATATCCACGGTCATCCCACGTGGAGTTCCCTTAATATGACCTCCAATAATCAAAACCTCTTCATCCCAGCCAGGCACCACCTCTTTCATTTTTTCCGCGATCCCCTGCTGAATACCCTCATGAAGACCACATTGTTTATATTCAATGTCCTCAACTATTTCCGCCATAACCTGATTTTCCAATAAAAACGCTTCCAGCACGCCAATCACAGAACGTTCACCAAAAGCAATCACCTTATCCCGGACATCATATGTATCAGCCTGTGGATCCAGGACTTTTGAAACCCGTTTGTGCATACGTAAAACATTCTTCACAATCTGAATCTCCCGTAACACATGCGAATAAGCCATTCTTTTATGCTCTTCAGTCTGAAAAAACTCATCAATCTTTCCTTTAATAATGTCGAGCGCCGGTTGAAATGCACGATCAATATCTGATTCCTGAAAATCTGTATCGTGAAGCTGATCGAGCATCTTATAAAGAGTGTTGGTTACACCCTTAAAAGCCGAGACCACCAGAATTGGTGTCTCCCCTTCCTCACGCAAAACGTTCACAAGATTCAGGACCTGATCCAGCTTGCTCATATTGGCTCCACCGATTTTGTTGACCGTGACTGATCGCTCCATGATTTTCAAATTATTGGGGAGGAGTATACCAACGGCAAAACAAAAAGCAAACCCCTTGCCAAATCCGCCATTTTGCAGCAAAATACATGAGCTCTACGGGTGAGCGATCGCCCTTCTTCTGTTCTTTAAAATCATTCTTGCTCTGAGTTGGTGTATTGCAAGGAAGAAAAAAATTTTGGAGGACTCTGTATTGAAAAATACAGTGACGACAAAATTTTTCTTCTGACGCAGCAAGACGCCGACTCAGGGCAGGAAGAAGGGAGGAAAGTCCGAGCACTAGGAGGAAAGAATAACACCTAACAGATGTGGTCCTCATACCCAATAAGGTGAGGATACGGAAAGTGCCACAGAGACAATACGAGCCGCGCCCACATCCGCCCAGCGGAATATGGCGTGGCAAAAGGTGAAAAGCCCCGTAAGTCGCAAGACCGGGGCGTCAACTCAACCCTTAGGGGAAGAGATGACGTGGTAAACCCTATTCAGTGCAAGGTGGGATGGCAACAATGGACTAATGTGGTTCCTTACCCGCCCAACGTTGCCCACCGCGCGAGGCGATGCGCGAGCATCGCCCAAGAGAGATGATCGCAATCCGCAAGGATACAGAACTCGGCTTATGATCCCGTAGAGCAAAAACAACAAACCATGAAACTCTCAGAAATAATTCTTGGCTTGCTTAAAATCCCCACAGATTTCCTGATGGGTATTTTCGCGTTTCTGGTCGCCTACCAACTCCGCACCAAAACCGATCTGATTCCAGGAATCGAACTCCCCCTCGACCCTCATTCATTTCCCCCTTTTAACGAATACCTTCAATTCAGCGCCATTGCCATTGCCGCGCTCGTAATACTCCTTGCCCTCAACAAAGCCTACTCGCTCAAAACCACTCGCAGCCTCAACAAAGAGATTGGTCAGGTCTGGATCATCACCGCCACCTGGTTCATGCTCATCATCGCGTACTTCTTTATTATCCGCGAATTTCCATTCTCACGTCTGGCCCTGGCATACAGCTGGATCATCACCGCTATTTTTGTCGCAGCAGGACGCTCTATCATCCGCTTTATAGAATATTTCCTTCTTCAGGCCGGTATTGGTAAACGCAAACTCCTCTTTATAGGAAACAACCACATCACCGATGTCCTTTATAAATCGATGAAGAAAAACCCAAAGTACACCGTGGTTGGCATTCTTGGAAAAAAGGAAGGCTCACACAAAAACCTTGGAAATATTCAAGATCTGGGATCAATCATAAAAAAACACAACATTGAAGAGATCCTCCAAACCACATCCGATCTCACTCACGCACAAGGAGAAGATATTTTAGAATTTTGTCGTGAAAACCACATCGGCTACCGCTTTGTGCCAGACCTGGTGGCCATGCACAAAACCAATATCGACATCGAAACCGAGAAAGGCTACCCAATCCTCACCCTGAAACCAACACCTTTGGACGGATGGGGCCGCGTGCTCAAACGCATGTTCGACCTGGTTGGCGCAACCCTCGGCATCATCATCCTTTCTCCAATCATGCTCCTTTCAGCTATTGCCATCCGCCTGGACAGCAAAGGAACAATCCTCTTCAAATACCTGGACGATGGCGCCCGCGTCAAACGCGTTGGCCAAAAAGGAAAACTCTTCAACTTCTACAAATTCCGCACCATGAAACCCGGAACACACAACCTGCGCTACAACGAACTCGCCGAAAACGATGTCCGCAAAGACCAGCCACTCGTCAAAATCAAGAACGATCCCCGCATCACCCGTGTTGGAAAGTTCCTCCGCAAAACCAGCATCGACGAACTGCCACAACTGTTCAACGTCTTAAAAGGAGAGATGAGTCTGGTTGGACCCCGTCCGCATCTACCGGAAGAGGTGGACAACTACAAAGACCACCACAAATTTGTCCTCACCATTAAACCCGGCATCACCGGTTTGGCCCAAATCTCCGGCCGCTCAGACCTGGAGTTTGAAGAAGAGGTCCGCCTGGACAGCTACTACATTGAAAACTGGTCCCTGTGGATGGACATTAAAATCATCTTCAAAACCGTTGGCGTGCTCTTCAATGATTATCAGGAGTAACCTTACGTAATCCGCTCTCCTCCAACCTGTACCTTCAAGGTCGCTGATTTCACATCCATATTCTGCATGAACTCCAGGAGCAGTTCCCCATACTTCGCGTTAATACGGGTCACATTCGATGTGTCATTACGGCTTTCATTGGTAATCGTCCAATAGTTTCGTTCAAGGTCGATCTTCAGAGTCTCCACGGCAGTATCGGGAATGTCTTTAAAACGAACACTCCAGGATCCAAAATCCTCTTCGGTATCCCAGATCTCTCCTCCAGCAACACGAGGCACCTCTTCCGGAAGAGTCAAAGGCCAGTTCCGATCACTGTCAAAAGAAACCCCGAGCGGACTGCTGGAATCACGCTCCAACCCACGACTATGCAGCTCATCATTAATCTTGGGACTAATAAAAACCGCCCACACAATGCTCCCTCCAATAGCAAGAATCAAAATGACAATCACAATAAACTTCACCTGTTGAGGTGAGCGTCCCTGCAGTCCTTTCTGAATAAGCTTGGACATTTGATCCTCCATCATAAAAAGCATGTGTTAAAAATATCGGAAACATCATACCATAAACGACGAACCCTTTCTTTTCTCCAGAATTGCGGTACAATAATACTCACGTCAAATTGATTAATCACAATGGTATATAAACTGATAAACAAGATCCTTGGGGATCCCAATGAAAAAGCGCTTAAACAGATCTGGCCGATTGTCGAACAAATTAACAACAAATTCGAAGAGTACGAAAAGAGCCTGACCGAAAGTGACATCCAACCAAAAACACAGGAGTTTAGAGACCGGATCGCCAATGGCGAATCGCTCGATGACCTTTTGCCGGAAGCATACGCGCTTTTAAAGTTTGCGTGTAAACATTTGAGCGGAAAGAAGTGGGAGGTTCGCGGCAATGAGCTCACATGGAACATGGTTCCGTTTGATGTTCAGCTGGTTGGAGGAATTATCCTTCACCAGGGAAAGATTGCCGAAATGAAAACGGGTGAAGGTAAAACCCTGGTTTCCACCATGCCGGTCTATTTAAACGCCCTGGCCGGAAAAGGTGTGCACGTGGTAACCGTAAACGACTACCTGGCTGTTCGTGATGCTGAATGGATGGGCGGACTGTTCCGATATCTGGGACTCACCGTCGGAATTATTCAACACGGACAAAGCCGTGAAGAGAAAAAAGATGCCTACGCTTGCGACATCACCTACGGAACCAACAACGAATTTGGATTCGACTACCTGCGCGACAACATGGCCAAGAACATGGACAACCTTGTCCAACGGGATCTCCACTTTGCCATTATCGATGAGGTCGACTCCATTTTGATTGATGAAGCCCGAACACCATTGATTATTTCTGCCCCGGCCGAAGAGTCGACCAGCAAATACCTCCGATACTCACAACTGGTTTCAAGTCTGCAGGAAAACGATCACTACGTGATTGATGAAAAAATGAAAACCGCGACTTTGACCGAAGAAGGAATCGCAGAAATGGAACAAAAACTGGGCATCGACAACATTTATACCGATGCCGGATTCATGGAAGTGCACCACCTGGAACAAGCTTTAAAAGCCAAAACCGTCTACATCCGTGACGTGGATTATGTGGTGAAAGATGATGAAATCATTATTGTAGATGAGTTCACCGGACGTTTAATGGAAGGTCGTCGCTATTCAGACGGATTGCACCAGGCCATTGAAGCCAAAGAGAACGTGGAGATCAAACGGGAAAGCCGCACACTGGCAACCATCACCTTCCAGAACTACTTCCGCATCTACAAAAAACTGGCAGGAATGACCGGTACAGCTATGACCGAATCCGAAGAGTTCCTCACCATTTACGGACTCGACCCGATCGCCATTCCAACCAACAAACCCATCGCCCGTGACGACAAAGCGGACATGGTCTTTAAGAACCAGAAAGGAAAATACATTGCCGTGGCACGCCGCGTAAAAGAGGCACACGAAAAAGGACAACCCGTGTTGATTGGTACCATCTCCATTGATAAGTCAGAGGTGATGAGTAAGATGCTCCAACTTGAAAAAATTCCGCACAACGTTTTGAACGCCAAACAGCACGAACGCGAAGCCGAGATTGTAGCCAAAGCCGGCCAGTCCGGAGCCGTGACCATTGCCACGAACATGGCGGGTCGTGGTACGGACATTAAGCTGGGCGAAGGCGTGCAGGAGGCCGGCGGACTCCTGGTCATTGGAACCGAGCGCCATGAATCACGGCGTATTGATAACCAGCTCCGTGGACGTAGTGGACGTCAGGGAGATCCTGGAGAAAGTCAGTTCTTTGTATCGATGGAAGACGATCTGATGCGACTTTTTGGCGCGGAAAAGATCCAGAACATGATGGAAAACATGAAAGTTCCGGACGACATGCCAATCCAAAACAAACTGATCTCCAACACCATTGAAGGAGCACAGAAAAAAGTGGAAGGCCGTAACTTCGACATCCGAAAACACATTGTCCAGTACGACGATGTCATGAACAAGCACCGTGAAATCATGTACGCGCGGCGCAAGAAGATCCTTGAATCAGAATCGATCAAAAACGACATCATCATCCTTATAGAAAAAGAGGTGGAGGCGATTGTATTGGCTCACTCCCCTAACCCACAGGAAGATCAGGGCTGGGAGTACGACAAAATTGCCAGAGACACCAACGCTCTTCACGCCAGCGCCGACAACCCATTACGCGCGGAAGACCTGCACGAATTGCCAAACCAGGAAGAGATTATCGACTCGATTAAAGACCATCTTTTTGCTGAATACAGCGGCAAAGAACAACTGCTCGCCGACGAAAAAACCATGCGCAGCATCGAAAAAAATGTATACCTCAACGTGATCGACACCTTGTGGATGCAACACATCGACAACATGCAACACCTTCGTGAAAGTGTCGCGCTCAAAGGATATGGGCAACGTGATCCGCTGATTGAGTACAAAGAGCAGGCCTACATTATGTTCGAACAACTGCTCTCATCAATCCAGCACAACACCGTGACCACACTCTTGAAGATCAACCTGGAACAGGCACTGCCGGAACACCTGCTGCGAACCAACGAACCACGCAACGTGGTCACCAACGACGAGCAGATCAGCAGCGTGACCGAAGGAGACAACCCAATTGCCACCGTTGCCAGTCCCCTTCTGAGCAACCAACGGCAAGCCATCCGCCACGTACAACAACAGCAGGCTCAAAACCAGCAGACCGCGACCATTCTGGGAGCAACACAAGCTGGCCAGCCACGCGTCATTAAGGCCGATGCCCCAACCCAGCCCGTCAAAGCCAACCGCAACGAACCGTGCCCATGCGGCAGTGGCAAAAAGTACAAAAAGTGTCACGGCGCATAATTCCGCTCCACTATTGACAAAAAAATATCTTATGCTATAAATAGATCATAAGAATTTAATTACTCAGTATGGAACGCCTAAAAGTAATCTACGAAGATCAATGCCCTGGCTATATTATTGATGGTAAGAATGTAGAAAAGGATCCTTTTCCTACACCTTATCCAGTTTTAACAGAAGATCAGCGTCCAAATGTAAAAGTGGTTGAAGTACAAGAAGAGACTGGAGCAAAAGTTCTAAAATGTATTTGCCCATATCTTGACTCAACGGCACATAGCAGCATCGGCAAAAAACATTCCATACTACCTGGCCAATGCCAAGTTGCAGGGAAAACGGATCAAGAGGTCCAAAAGGATGTAAGGGTAAAAAGCTTAATCACGGAGGGCAAAATTCCTAATTCAAAAGAACTTACTTCATCTAGCTGTGTATTTCTCGATGCTCTAGACAGAACATTAAACAGCGAGGAGTAAGTCTAATTCCCATAGCTATCGTCTCTACCCCAAGTCTAAGAAAAGTGCTCACGTGAACACTTTTCTTTGTGGTAAAATCAAAGCATGAAAATTGCACCACTCCAAAAATTCACCCGCCTCTTCGCCGGCTTCCTCGCCAGCGTGTTTGTAGTAGTCATTCTCCTTAAAATCTTCACCAGCTTTATCCTGGCCGCGCTTGGAGGACTCCTCATCAACGGCCTCGCCTCATACCTGATCCTCCAAAAAAGCCGCACCAGCACCAACGGCGAAGCCCTCAAATACCTCGCCTACGGCGCCATGCTCGGAACCGCTCTCATCACCCTCGGATCCCTCCTCCTCTGGCTCATGGTCGAGTCAGCATTTAGCGGCATAGCCGATTAGATATCAATGAAAATTACAGCAATAAAAATTGAAAACGTTAGAGGATTTCAAAAAATTGAGAAAACATCTTTTTCCGAAAAGATAAACATTCTAATCGGAGCAAACAATGCAGGAAAATCTACAATCCTTAACTCAATTTTCAAACTTCAAAGAAGTCCAGTTTTAAGTGAAAAAGATATAACAATTGGATCAAATGAGGGAACTATAGAACTATATTTCAAGGGACACCATCCTTTAGTTCAAAATAACAGAGAAGTACTTGATCGATTCATCTTATATCTTCACAAGAATGACAGGTTTTTCGGCAGAAATGACAACGATAATCTATCCAGAGGTTTAAATGTTTTTCCTGAAACAGAACCAAACAACTTAATCTATCCCTATTTATCTAAGAGAAAAGTTGGTAAATTTTCTAGTCAAATAAATGAAAATAATACAAACACGGTATCCGGAAACCTTTCACACCTTTATTCAAAAATTGATCGCCTAGTTACACCACAATTTCAACCAGGAAATTCTCAATATATAAAAGCTTGTAAGGACATTTTAGGCTTTGAGATATCAAGTTTAGCAAAAGGCGATGGGAAGGAGGCAGTTTACTTTATACATAATCAAGAACATATTCCTCTCACTTCAATGGGAGAAGGTGTCTCCAGCATTCTAGGTCTCATTACAGATTTGTGCATTGCTGAAAACAAAATATTTATAATCGAGGAACCTGAAAATGACATTCATCCAAGAGCTCTTAAATCACTACTCAATCTTATTGCAGAAAAATCTAATTCTAATCAATTTTTTATCTCAACTCACTCCAACATAGTGATGAAAAACCTTGGTGCCGTTGAAGATTCTAAAATATTTCATGTTAGCAATAATGATTCAGATGAAAAAAGACCTAATCTTAAAAAGTCTACCCTCATTGAAGTTTCAAATGAGCCGTCTGAACGTTTAAAAGTTTTAGAAGAACTTGGATATGAACTCTTCGACTTTGATCTATGGAAAGCATGGCTATTTTTGGAAGAATCATCTGCAGAAGTGATCATTAGGGACTATTTAATTCGTTGGTTTTACCCAAATTTGAAATATAAACTCAGAACTTTTTCAGCACAGTCCATTAGTAGAGTTGAAGAAAAATTCGAAGACTTTAATAAGCTATTTGTATTTCTTCACCTGGAACCAACATATAAAAATAAAGTTTGGGTTTATATAGATGCAGGAGAGAAAGAAGAAGAAATAATATCAAAAATGCAAAAAACTTATGAAACTTCCGGTTGGAAAAAAACAAATTTTGATCAATTTAGTGAACACGATTTCGAAAAATATTATCCAAAAAAATTTCAAACAGAAGTAGATCAAATACTACGCATTAAAGAAAAAAATAAAAAAAGAGAAGCCAAAAAGAAATTACTAGACGATGTGAAAAAATGGATTGAGGAAAATGAAAAAGAAGCTAAAACTGAATTTGAAAAAAGCGCATCTGAAATAATTAGCATTTTAAAAAGAATAGATGCAAATCTAGGCTGAAACAAAGGTTAGAGAAGTGCAGCCACTCCAGGCTTGTTCAAAAAGGCGAGAATGCAAGGAAACAAAGAAATTCTGAAAGAGCCGTATTCAAAAATACGGTGATGAAGAATTTCTGCAGATGACGAAGCAGAATCGTCTTTTTCAACAAGCCTAATCAATATAGATGTCGCGGGGCTTGGCGCCATTCACAGGCCCAATAACCCCATTCTCCTCCATCTGGTCTAAAAGCCTCGCCGCCCTGGCATACCCCAACTTCAACCGCCTCTGCAATAGTGACGCGGACGCTTTTCGCTCTTCAACAATCACTGTCAGCGCCTGTTGATACAGATCATCATCCTCATCTCCAAACGCGCTTTGCGGCAAACCGTTCAACTTCTTGTTGGCGGTCTTTGGCGAAATAATATCGTCCAGATAGTTTGGCGGACACATAACTTTTAAATGATTGGTCACCTTCTCGATCTCTTTTGAACTCACCAGCACACCCTGCACACGCATCGGCTGAGAAACCCCACCCGGCAGGAACAACATGTCTCCCTTTCCAAGCAGATCCTCCGCCCCAGCTCCATCAATAATCGTTCGGCTGTCCACCGCGCTACTCACCGCGAACGCGATACGCGTTGGCACATTCGCCTTAATCAAACCGGTAATAACATCCACGGACGGCCTTTGTGTAGCAATAATTAAATGGATTCCCACCGCGCGCGCCATCTGCGCAATCCGGCAAATAGACGCTTCCACCTCTTTCCCTGCAGCCATCATCAGGTCTGCCAACTCATCGATCACCACCACAATTTTCGGCATCTTTTGCATCTTCGCCTCCTCATCCCCAAGCACTTCCGCCTCCAGCGCCGCCTCATTATATTCAGCAATGTTACGGAAACGCTTTTCAGAAAGCAGCTGATACCGACGGTTCATTTCCGCCACCGCCCATCGCAAAGCAATCGCCGCCTTTTCCGGATCGGTAATCACTGGCGTGAGCAAATGTGGAATTCCATTATAAGAAGAGAGTTCCACCCGTTTTGGATCGATCATAATCAACTTTAGATCTGCCGGAGAGTTCTGATACAACAGCGACAAAAGGAACGCGTTCATCCCCACAGACTTACCCGCACCCGTGGCACCCGCAATCAAAACGTGAGGCATGGCAGCCAGATCCGCACAGATTGGTTTTCCGGAAACATCGCGCCCAAGCGGCACCCGCAGGTTTGAATCAATACCCATATACTCTTCACTTTCCAGAATTTCACGCAGATGCACAGCACTCCGCTGATCGTTCGGCACTTCAATTCCCACCAGCGACTTCCCTGGAATCGGCGCCTCGATACGAACAGCTTTCGCCGCGAGAGCCAAAGCCAGATCGTTCTTTAAACCGGTAATTTTTGAAAGTTTGATTCCTTCACTCGGCCGCAAAGTGTATTGGATGACTGTCGGCCCAACATGCACCTCTTTCATCTCTACCTCGATTCCAAACTGCTTCAACTTATTCCGGATCGTCAGTGCGTTTTGATGCAACACTTCATCATCCATGTCCGCGCTCGGCTTGGCTGGAGTCAACAAATCCAAAGATGGCGGCTCCCATGTAAAGTCATCTTCAAGAATCGTCTCCTCCTTGGCTTCAAACGAATCCGTCTCTTTCACAGGGATCTGTTTTTCCACCGGTTCCGATGGAGTGTCAGACGCCACAGAGGTAACAGGCCGCTTAATGGTGACCATCTCAATAGCATCATTGCTATCCAGCATCTTCATCTTTTCACGCTGAAAATCTGCCTCGGTCGGCTCTTCATCCTCCTCTTCCAATTCCTGCATAATCTCTTCATCGGTCTTTTTCTTTTTCACAGGCCGTTCTTTCTTGGCAGGCTTTCGCACGATCTTAATATCCGGTTTCAGGAACGACATAAATGCACCCAAAGAGATCTCGAACGCCAAAAGCACCCCAACCAGAAACAGTGTCAAAAAGACGGCGGCAGCTCCAATCTGTCCAACCTTCAAAACCTCCTGGAACAGAAAGTTCATCACAAACCCAATATATCCTCCATAATTCCCATTCTGCGCTTCAAGGAAGAGCGATTCCATCGGCACATACAGATGGAGAATACTCAACACCGCAACCGTAATAATAAAAAGCCCCAACAGGCGTGAAAGCGTAAAACTCATCTTCTTACTAAAGAAGAACATGAACGCCGCCCCAAAGAAAAGGAATGGCAGAACCTGCACACCCCAACCAAAAATCGGCTGAAGAATTCCCATCCAAAACTCACCAATCAAGCCAAAACTGTTATTCAGGCTCAGGAGCGTAAACACTCCGAATCCAAGCATAATCACACCCCAAATCTCCTTCAATACTGCGGACTTCACCTCCAGCTTAATTGCTTTCTTCCGTCGACGGGTTGTCGTGCTCCGCTTACGCGTAGCTGTGGTTCTTCTGCGGCGTCGAGCCATAGTTTTATCGCTTTAAGACTTGGTAAATACTATAAAGGAATTCCCTTATTTTGAAAACACTATTTATCAGCAATATGTCAAACCCAACAATTGACAATTATCCATAAAAAATGAATAATATGCAACCGTTCTTTCACAATCAGCTTTGGGACATATGTCTGTTTTCGAGATAGATTTCTTTTGGATCTGCTTCGCAGCGTCCACGCGAACTTCCCGCCCTCGAAAACAAACCGGTGTCCCAACGAAAGGAAAATTATGACCATGCCTGTCCGACTCGAGCATGCCCTTGGCCTCGCGCGCGAGACCAAAGACCAGGAAGAAAAACTGAACTGCCTTCGCGCAGCCATCACCCTGAGCATCCATGACCCCGGCGATTCGGCCGAGATCATCAACAAAGCCCTGCCCGAACATCTCTACACCAAGTTGCTGCTCGACCTTCTCATCGTCGATGACAGCATCTGGAACATAACCACCATGGTTGTCCTCGGGCTTCGGCCCGATCCAGAGCTCCCCAAAGAGCTGGAAAGGCGAACCCGCGAGTCCGCCGATCCCAAGTTCGCCGAGATCTGTCAGATGATCCTGGATCAACGACCACCTTTCCAACCACCACCCTAACACTTGGCGGGACCAAGCGGACAGCAATGTCC
>JAGQLQ010000042.1 GCA_020429235.1 Candidatus Peregrinibacteria bacterium
GGTGAGCGTATACTCACCGTCAATATTTTTATATCCGAATCACTTTAAATCCCTGCAGTATGCTGTTAAATACAGACAGAACAACACTGAAGAGCAGTGCCCACCAGAAACTTTGGACTGAAAATTCGGGCATGAAATAGTCGGCCAAAAGGATCATGAGTGCGTTAACGACAAAGATGAAAAGTCCAAGCGTGAGAATTGTTGCCGGTAAAGTGAGCAATAACACAATCGGTTTTACAAAAACGTTAATAAGCCCAAGGATCAGTGATAATACCAACGCTGTCACAAACCCTTCCAGTTCAACTCCCGGGAGCAGGTATGCCGCGCCAAGGATTGCGAGTGCGTTGAGAATCCATCCAATAATCATAGTTTTTTAGTTAAATTCTTGTTCGAGCCATTCATTATTGTCCACAATAATGCTGCCGATGAACTGTGTAAAGTGCAGATGTGAGCCAGTGGCAATGCCCGTGGCGCCCATTTTCCCAATGAGGTCGCCTTTTTGGACTTTTTGTCCTTTTGTTGCGATCAGTTTGGACATATGTAAATACATTGTAAAGACATTCTGTCCATGGTCAATAATGATCACGTTTCCGTATGATGGTGTATCTGAAGAGAGTGTGACTATACCGGTGTTGGAGGCGTAGATTTCTGTTCCTTCGGCATTGGCCCAGTCCAGGCCAAAGTGGGATCCGGCGTAAGATCCGTTAATGTACAGTTTATCTCCATACCCAAGAGTGAGTTCGCCGGTTGTTGGCATGATAAATTTTCCTTTCCATAGTTTTTCCGGGTTGGGATTGGCTCTGGCTTCGTCGATAAGTTTCCAGGTCTGATCCAGTTTTTCTTCGGCAAAGAGATCATATGCTCCCTGCTGCATGGAAAAGGAGATGGTTGGGTAGCTGGAAGCCGTGATGCTGAGCGGGATGGTTTCTTCGGCAGATTGGGATTCAGTTGCGTGGGCTGTCTGGAGTGGATCTTCTGTTTGTGATAGCGGTTTCTGTGTAATGGTAAGGTTGACGTTCTTGGTTGTGAGATCACTTAATCGATGGATTCCTAAAAATCCACGGAAATATGATTTTTCTCCAAATGGGATAAGTTCATCGGGATTTGCCGCCCGATCCATCACAATTTCTGCTTCTGAAAAATTAATTTCCCGATCGGGACGCATGAGTCCATCCGGGTATCCTTTAAAGATTTCTGCGCGAACAGCGGCGTTTACATGTTCAAAGAAGCGGTGATTATTGGGAATATCGGTAAATCGTGGGGCTTCGTCCAAAACCGGTTCGGGGTCAAAGGCTTGCACGACAATTTTGGCAGCCTGCCCGCGAGTGATGGTGGTGTATGGCCTGAAATATCCGTCTTCGTACCCGTTGATAATGTTGAGTGCTGCGGCTTTGGTAATCTCGTTATAATAAGGATGGTCTTTGGGTACGTCTGGGAAGATTTGTGCATTGGATATATCGACCTCTCCAAAATCGTGATTCTGGAACATGAGTTTCAGGAATTCGGCGCGGGTAATTGGTTCATCAAATTTGGGCTCGCGTTCAATCGGATAAAAATAGATTGGTTCGCCATCAAAAGATCCTTCAACTTTTTCTACATTGTCTGCGGGAACAAACAGTTCAACCGTTTGCCCCTGAGCAACGGTGCGCGCATCGTAATATCCGGCAAATGTTTGTGCCGGAATGAGCAATGCCAATGCCAGAAGTCCAAATTGAAGAGTGTTTTTTTTCACAGGTGGATTATAGCACAGTGATGTGTATAATGGCGGAGCACTTTATTGATTGTATGAACGCAAAGGAGTTAATAATTTCAAAAAAGATTCGTCTGATGGAAGGCGTTTATGTGTTTGATCTGGCCATGCCGGAGACGCTCCCGTTTATTCCGGGGCAGTTTGTGGTTTTGATGGTGGCGCCGAAGATTTTCCGGTCGTATTCGCTGGTCGCGATTAACGATACAACTATGACGCTTTTGATTGATGTGCGTGTTGGTGGTCCGGCGTCCCAGTTTTTTGAGGCGTGTGAGCCGGGTGATACTTTGCAACTGATTGGGAAAGCTCTTGGGAAGTTTACGGTCAAGGAGTCGGATCGCCCAAAGGTTTTCATTGCCACGGGGACCGGACTGGCACCGTTTGTACCAATGGTAAAACAGCTTTTGGATCAGGATGCTCAGGCTAATGTTCAGCTATTTTTTGGTTCCCGCCATATGAAGGATGCTTATTGTGACAGCTTTTTTGAGGGTTATATTGATGCTGAAAAACATCCAAACTTTAAAGTTTTTAACTGTATTAGCCGTCCGGAAGGAGATATGAAGGAAAACTATTATGATGGGCGCGTTACCAATGTGATCCCGGCACAGCTTGAAGAATGCGGAAGTCAGGATTTTTATCTTTGTGGAAATCCGCAAATGGTTGATGACATTCAGGCTATTTTGAAGGAGAAAGGAGCAACCGACAATGTTCACACAGAAAAGTACGGTTAGGCCTTTGCCGCCGCTTTGTGATCCTGCTCTTCCATTTGGTAGACCTCTGGGAGGTTGCGATAACGTCCGCCAAAGTCGAATCCGAATCCAATAATGAATGGGGCTTCGTCATAGTGGAAGCCAATATATTTTGGCTTTTTGGTTTCTGCACTGCGGCGCTCGGTTTTGTCCACGAATGTTGCGATTTCAATGCTTTTGGCACCGCGTGCTTCCAGGTGTTTGACTGTGAAGGCCATGGTTTTTCCGGTATCGATAATATCTTCGATGATGAGCACATCGCGGCCGGCTACCTCGGTATCCAGATCCTGGATAAATTTAAAGTTTTCACTGCGTGAACCGTGTTTGTAGCTGCTGATGGTCATGAAATCGATCTCTACACTTCCCTTAATCTGAACAAGAAGGTGTGACATAAAAACCGTACACCCTTTTAAAAGTCCGATCGCCAAAATATCTTTTCCTTCATAGTCCCGAGAGATCTCTTCAGCCAGTTCGCTGATTCTTTGGTCGATCTGGTCACGGGTGTAGAGGACTTTCATTAGGCGGATTGGCTAATATCAAGATAATAAATTCTTCTGCTTATTTCTTCTGTTACTTCTTCCAGATTGAGCGGCTTGTAGAATCGTCGTTTTGCTTCTTCAATGTCTTCTGTCACGATTATAGCAGATCCTTTTTCGTCCAAAGCTTTTTTCAGCATTTTTCCGTCTGTTGATGGTGAGTCTCCAAAGGCCAATGCAAAGTGTTTGTTGGTATTGGCTGTGATTTCTGCCGCTTTTACAACTTTTTGATCTCCTAAAATTGGTTCGCCCAAAATGCGTGGTGCCAAAACTCCTTCCTGTTTTACTAATTTTGTTCCGACAACTGTCCCTTTGAAATCCTGTCTCCTTATAAAGTCATAAATAGAGTTGTCGACGGCTGTTTCTCCAATACCATGAAGGTTTGCTGTGAGTACAACACCAAGTGTTTTTTCCCAGCTGAGGAATGTTTTTCGAATAATATCGCGGACTTCTCTTACCGGTACAACCAGTCGGTCCACATCTTTGTGCTTTGATGGTTTTCCATGGGCTTCTTCGATCTGTTCGTCTGTTACTTTTAATCCTAAATCTTGTCTGAGTTCTGGTGAGATGTTCAGGTCAATAATCCGATCGACTGCTGTTTCGTTCCGATCCATGACGCGCTGGGTCATTTTGTGGACGTCCCCAAGCTCCTTCCCTGCAAAAAATCGTGTTCTCATGAGGAGTGGCATGTCGAAAAGGTTGGTCAGATGGGAATCAATACGGATAAAGATTTGATCGAACTCCACCATTTTTCGCGCAAACTCCCGAATGACTTTTCGTTCCATTTCTTTATCTGTCGAACCGCTTTGGATTATCCTCTTAATGAGTTCGTAGAGTTTGGTACAGTCAGAGTGGAGATCGAGTGCCAGTTGACTCAATTGCGGAGAAACATGTTCAGCATGAACCCCTTGAGATCCCTCTTCCAGGGCATGCCTATACATTCTTGGCATGAGCAATTTTGAGAACTCATCTACTTCAAAATCCCAAAAATGTGGATCGTTCAGCTTTTCTAAAAAAACGAGTACTCCAAGGTCGTTTTTGAACATTGTATTGTCCATGTCGATCCCAAGAAATGCTCCAGCGTGTGCTCTTTGAGCACGTCTTTGCTCCCCTTCATTATAGCGATCAATCAGCTCATCCAGCTCGACTCTGGTATCGGTGTTGTCAATGATGTTCATTGCATGGGGGTTATTTTCAAGGCAATTTTTTACATGAAAAAAGAATGAAAAACAAGGGTGATTTTCATTCTTTTTGGAGTTTTGAAGCTTTATGATGTTGCCCGAATCTTCTTTACGATAGGCTTCATGGCGAAGATTGTGATCATGGTTGTTACGAATGCCATGATAACGAGGATGGATAGTGATGATTGATCCAGGATTCCCGCCTCATAGCCGATAGAGGCAAGGACCAGTTCCATTGCTCCACGTGCGTTCATGGCAACAGCAATAAGGAGTGCGTCTTTGGTTTTCATTTTTTGGATGAGTGCTCCTCCGCCTGCTCCAATCATTTTTCCGATAATTGCCACAATGACCAATGCGACCAGGAAGACTGGCTGGGTATAAAACGCACTGAAGTCGATGTTAAAGGCCAGGCTTGCAAAGAAAATCGGCCCCAGGAATCCATAACTCAGACCGTAGATTCGATCTTCGATTTTTGTGAAAATTTTATCGTCCAAAACCTCTTCACGGATGAAGAGTCCGGCCAGAAATGCTCCAAGAATCATATGAAGACCGATCGATTCTGCCAATAATCCAAGTCCCATAGCCACAATGAGCGCAAATGTGAATCCTTTGTTTTCGAGTGCTTTGCCCATGTATTTTGAAAGTTTGAATCCAAGCCACATAACAACTCCAAAGAAGAGTCCAACCTGGGCAACCAGCCAGACGATTTCTATAGGCTGAATGTCTCCATTAGCATGAAGGCTCATAATAACCGAGAAGAGAATAAAGGCCATGATGTCATTAAGAATCGCGGCTCCAATGGTGACATGGGCGGTATTTGTTCGCTGGATTTTATAGTCTTTCAGCAGGCGGGCTGTGATTGGAATAGCTGTTACAGAAATGCAGAGCGCTATGTAGAGCGCGGATACCATTGTCTGCCCGAAAGCCGTAGCGATGAAGTATCCTCCAATAAAAGGCAGGATTATTCCACCCGCTGC
>JAGQLQ010000043.1 GCA_020429235.1 Candidatus Peregrinibacteria bacterium
TTCAGGCGGTTGCTGCAGTGGATCTTTGGAAATCAAATTTGCACAAAGAGGAAGTGGATACTGTACTTCGCCAGTGGGAGGTGAAACGTGATGAAAATTCACTTTTTGGACTTCTCTATTTTGTGGGGCATGTCTCTTCTAAAAGATTTATGCCGCTTTTTGAGTCTCTTCGGGGTTCAATGGATGAAGTTGAGCAGTTAGTTGGGAATTTGGGACTTTTTCAGTCTGGCGAAAGACGACGACTTGTTGATTTGGTGAATTTACTTTTGAGTGGAAATGAAGTAATCTTCAAGAAAGGTTTGGCGCTCATGGAACAAATGCCTTCACGCTTCAAGAATAAGATTATTTATGCGCTTCATGAAGAGCGGGAAGGAGATGGAAATGAACATTATAGAGAGCGTCTTGCTGCACTGCCTTCTGTTTCTTAATTTTTTGTTATGAACGACTACACATCATCAATTACTATTGATATTAAGCCAAAAGGTTTTAAAAAAGAGTACCGATTAATAAGTTTTATTGGGAGTCTGGATAAAGCTGGTCTTACAGAGATACGGGAACAGATTGAAGAGGTTACTGAATCGGTGCAGGAAGAGCAGTATCTGGTTTTTAATTTTCAGAATCTTGAGTTTATCAATAGTGAAAGTATTGGATTTTTGCTTATGATTCACACTCGTTTGGTGAAGAAAGACAAGAAGTTGGTGATTGTTGATGCGGTTGATCATGTGAAGGATGTGCTGGAGGTAATTGGGATGTTAAAGATTGTTGAGTATCATCCAACTATGGAAGATTTTGAGAGAAATATCTAAAGCCTGTTATGGATTTTTTGACTAAAAGCAGCATTCTCCGTCGCATTTTTTATTATTTTGCGATTTTGGCATTGTTGACTGGGGGTATTGTTTTTGGACTTTATTTTTCCCAGCAACAAGCTGTTCCCCTAGAGGTTTTTGCCGGAGTTCTGGTTTTGTTTCTTTTTTACTATCTTTTGATTTCTTACTTTGATGTTGTTCGCCCGTTGAAAGCGATTTTGACTCAAATGAAAGCTCTTTTGACCGGGAAAAAATATCAACGGATTTATACGAAACGTATGGATGAAATTGGTGTTATTGCGCACTTTTTTAACGAGGTCACGAAGAGTTTTGAAAAAGTGTCGATGGATATTCGTGAAGGGAAACGTATGTTGAGTGAGCTGGAGATTGCCAGCCAGTTGCAGAGTGATATTTTGCCACCAGAGAGTCCCGATGTTACGGGTCTGGAGATTGTTGCCAAAACTCGTCCGGCTGTAGAGCTGGGAGGTGATAGCTTTGACTTTATTACTCGGGGGGATAATACTTTTATTTATGTTGGGGATGTGACGGGTCATGGTGTGCCGGCTGCTTTGGTTATGACGATGGTTAATACTTTGATTCATACTTTTGTCGATGTTTATGACAATGCTTATGATGTTTTGGTTAATACGAACAAGCAGCTGAAGAATCGTATTAAGTCGACCATGTTTATGACTCTTCTCATGCTTCGCTGGAACAGGATGTCTCAGCAGATGACTTTTGTGGGGGCTGGTCATGAACACCTGATTATTTATCGGGCGTCGAATAGTAAGTGTGAAATTGTTCAGTCTGGTGGGATCGCACTTGGAATGGTGCCTGATAACAGTCAGCTTATTAAAGAAAAAGAGGTTCCCCTGAATGAGGGGGATGTGATCATTCTTTATTCTGATGGATTAACTGAAGGACGAAATATGTCTGGAGAGATGTACACTTTGGATAGGCTTATCGAGGCAATTGAGCGTTTTGCGCCGCAGTATGGGCCGGATGGAATTGTTCATCACGTAGCTTTAGATTATTCACGGTTTAGTGAGAATCATATTCAGGAAGATGATGTTACTCTTATTGCTGTTCAGTATGTTGGTGTGAACGGAAAAAGTAAGGATGATGAGCCCGAAACAAAGTCGACTTTATGGGCATCGGATTCTGAGCTGGCTAAAGATGCCAAGCTCGAAGGGGATGATACTAAAACAAGCGAGTAGAGTATGAATGTTCAGGATTTTGATTATGTTTTACCGGAAAGTTTAATTGCTACGGAGCCGGCTTCGCCCCGTGATTCCTGCCGATTGATGCTTGTGAACCGAAAAGATGAAACTCTTGAAGATCGTCGTTTTTTTGAGCTGGTTGATCTGCTTCGGGAAGGTGATGTTCTGGTTTTTAATAATTCGAAGGTTTTGCCTGCCCGTCTTTTGCTTGAGCATAAGGGAAGAGAAGTGGAAATTTTTTTGACAAAACGTTTGTCTGAAACAGACTGGCTTACCCTTGTGCGTCCGGGAAAACTTTTGGTTCCGGGTGTTTCTGTTCGGGTTGGGAAGGATCTTGAATTGGAGATTGTAAAAGTGGAGGAAGATGGCCAGCGACTGGTACGCTTTTCGGATGGTGGAGAGATTCAGAATCGGGTTCTTCAAGAGGTTGGTCATACTCCCCTTCCTCCTTATATAAAAAATTCCCGGGCTGACTTTGATGATTATCAAACAGTTTATGCAGAAGATGAAGGAAGTGTTGCTGCTCCAACAGCCGGGCTTCATTTTACGGAAAATCTTTTGCAGAAATTAGAGCAAAAAGGTGTTCAACTGGAGTTTGTCCGGTTGGATGTTGGAATTGGGACTTTTCGGCCTATTAAGACGGATAAAGTTGAAGACCATTTTATGCATAGTGAACGCTATATTTTGCGGGAAGACGTGGCATCCAGACTCAATACTGCCAAAAAAGAAGGACGGCGTATTATTGCTGTGGGGACTACGAGTGTGCGGGTTCTGGAAGATGGTTTTGATAAAGGAGCGGGTTTTCTTGCCGGTGAGCGGGAAACTAATATTTTTATTTATCCTGGTTATGAGTGGCAATGTGTTGATGGGCTTATCACTAATTTTCATTTACCAAAGAGTTCCCTGCTTCTGCTGGTTTCTGCTTTTGCCGGAAAAGATTTTATTTTGAGAGCGTATGAAAAGGCTATTCAGGAGAGTTATCGTTTCTATAGCTTTGGAGATGCGATGTTTATTGAATAGATTTATTGAGCTAAGGTGAGCCACTTTTTGTAACGGGGCTCTTCTCCTTTTACAGCTTTGAGGAATGTTGTTTTTAGGAGTTCTGTGACTGGGCCAATTGGCTTTTTGCCAATTTTTTTATCGTTGATTTTGGCAATCGGTGAAACTTCTGCGGCTGTTCCGGTGAAAAATGCTTCATCTGCAGCAAGGAGTTCTTTGGGTTTTACAGTTTTTTCCTGAACTTTGATGTTATTGTCCTTTGCTATTTGCATAATTGATTCCCGGGTTATCCCGCCAAGGATGGATCCCAGCTTTGGGGTAATCAGTTTTCCATCTTTTACAAAAAAAATGTTTTCTCCAGGGCCTTCCGCAATGTTGCCTTTGTAATCAAGAAGGATTGCTTCCCCATAACCCTGATTATGGACATCCAGGCTGGCAAGAATAGAATTAACGTAGTGCCCGCAGAGTTTTGCGTCTGAGTGGGTGGAGGCCGGGTGAATCCGCATGAATTTGGAGATTTTTGTGGTTACCGGTTTGTCTCCCAGGTATGCTCCCCACGGCCATGCTGCGATTGAAACATTAACGACGCATTGCCTTGGATCCAGTCCCATTTTTCCATATCCGTAATAGACAAGGGGGCGAATGTATCCTTCCTTTAATTTGTTTTTTGAGACGATATCTTTGCAGGCTTCATTAATCTGGGCTTTGCTGAATGGTATCTTCATTCCAATCGTCTTTGCTGAATAAAACAACCGGTTGGTGTGATCTTTGAGCCGAAAAATTGCAGGACCATTTGAGGTGTTGTAAAAACGAACTCCTTCAAATGCTCCTCCTCCATAATGGAGGGTGTGGGTGAGAATGTGAATTTTGGCTTTATCCCAAGGGATAAGCTTTCCATCCATCCAAATTTTTGCTGCTTTTTCCATACTGGTGAAGTATAGCAAAATTTTATTCGACTCTGCTCTTTTTTGGCTTGTATGTCTTTACTGTTTTGCGATTTTCCAGTATAATTATGAGATCATTCAAAAACAAAAACTATGAGTCGATCTTCTACATTATCTGCATCACTTCGGATTACTGGTGCCTTTGTAGTTCTTGCAGCCATGGCAACAATGTTTTTGCTGCCAATTGTTCGCGCTGCTTCTTATAAGACCAGCATTCAGGCTTATGGAATGGATACGATTGCAGGCTACGAAGCGCTTTTGTCAGTTTCTTATGCTCCGGCAAACAGTGATTTAACGGTAGCTGTTGGAAAGCCAGACGGTTCTTCTGTGAAGATTCCTGTTAAGTCTGACCCGGAAGGAAACGCGCGGTTGAGTCTCTATGATTACCATACCCGTAAGAGTGGTGAATATTCTGTGATGGCTTATCCCGCTTCGGGTGAGAAACAGGGAAGCGTGAGCTATTTTACTGTTTATCCTGATTCTCTTTCTCTTCAGGATTCAGAGGTTGTTGCGCAAACCGGTATCGCCCGTGCAAGTGGCGATGATAAAATTTCTGTCCGGGCAACATTTAAAGATGAGTATGGAAATGGTGTCCAGGGACATCAGGTAAATTTGATTTCGAGTCGGTCTGATGATCGGATTACACGATCGGGGAATGGTATGACTGATAAAAATGGAACGGCATCGTTCCTGGTTTCTTCATCGAAGCCGGGAGTTTCGATTTTTTCTGCCATTGATGTGGCGACGGGAGATGTTTTGAACTCTCGAGCTCAAGTTGCTTTCCTGGGTGGTGACACCTATCTGGCTGATGCTGGTGGTGATTTCTTTGCAATTCCAAAGGCTTATGCGCAATCTGCGGGGCCACTTCACCATTTTGAGATCTCTGGATTGCCTTCAAATATTCAAGCCAACCAAAATGTGAACTTCCGTGTAACGGCGCAGGATCAGAATGATATCACTGTGCAGAACTATACTGGAACGGTTCGTTTTTCTGCTGGCGGGTCAAATAGTGAAAATGCAACTTTGCCGGAAGATTACACCTTTAAGGCGGAAGATTTGGGGACTCATGAGTTTAGTCTGGGTCTTAAGTTTCCTACCAGTGGAACCTATACCATTGAAGTGCGGGATACTTCTAATACGCTCATTGCCGGAGAAACAGCTGTTATTGTTGGATCCGGTTCAGGATCTGGAAGCGGATCTGGATCTGGTTCTGGTTCCGGTACGAGCCAGAAGCCATCAATTATTACACCTGTGAGTGGAACTTATAGCCAAAATGTACAGACAGTGAGTGGTAGTGCGCCATCTGGAACTACTGTTCGAATCTTTGATAATGATCAGGAGATTGGTTCTGTGCAGATTGGATCGGACGGATCGTACTCATATCAGACAGCACCACTAACCGATGGATCGCATAGTATGTATGTTACCACTTCTGATTCTCAGGGAACTGTTCTTCAAACGTCTGAGACAGTAGAAGTGGAGATTGATACAACTCCTCCGTCTGTTGATGAAGTAACGATTCAGCCAATGTCTGGAATTAAGACTGGCGATATTATGACCGTTCGTGTTTTGAGTGAAGCTGATCTTTCTGAAGCGGCATTGGTCTTTAATGGAGAGATTTTTGATTTGGCACCAAGCCTTGAACAGACTGGTATGTACAGTGCAACCCTTCAGGCGCCGGCAAATCCAGGTGAGTATCCTTTGGATGTTCTTTTGGTAGATGCGCTTGGAAATGAAGCAACTTATAAAGATGAAGCTCTTATCACTATTACTGCTGATGGAAATGGGCAGGTTTCACAGGGTGAAGAGCAACCCGAAGAGACTCCAGTGGAAACACCGGAGGAAACTCCCGAAGAGACTCCTGTTGTTGAAGGAAACGCTCCTTCTCAGGTTTTTGGAGTGATTGCCTTTGGTTCAGACAAACGGGTTACGCTCATTTGGGAAGCGGCAAATGATGATGGAACAATCGATCATTATAAGATCTATTATGGAACTGATCCGGTGAATTTGTCTGATGTTGTTGAGACGAAAGATGCTGCAACAACATGGTATGTTCCCGGTCTGGAAAATGGAAAAGAGTATTACTTTTCTGTAGCGGCTATTGATAATGATGGATTTGAGAGTGTTGATAAGAGTGAACTTGTGAATGCCATTCCTTTCACCCTTGAGGTTCAGGCAGAAGTGCCGGAGCGACCCGATGTGGAGCTTGGTGCTAATACTGAAGAACCTATTCTTCGGGGAGCGGCCCAGGATCAGATTCCGCCAGAGATGGTTGAGAATGGTCCGGAGCTTTTATGGCTTCTGCTTGGAAGTGGAGCGGCTTCTGGTTTTGCAGGTCGACTTTCACGTCGCAAGAAGAAGGTTCGGTCATAGAGGGATGCTAGATTTTTTGGCTTTTCCTTGTTATGATTTGGCGGCTTAGTCTTTATTGTGCTTATGGCTGCTGTCTTTCTTATCAACTTTGTTTCGATTTTTTTTGATCTGTTGAGTTTTGCGATTATTGCGCGGATTTTAATGTCATGGATTTCCAATGGTGGAAGTGGTCAAATTCAAGCTTTTTTACGCAGTGTGACTGAGCCGATTCTTAGTCCATTCAGGCGAGCTATTCCAAGATTGGGGATGTTTGATATTTCTCCGATTGTTGCTCTTTTTTGTTTGGACTTACTGAGAGGTTTGCTCATTAATATTCTGCAAAGTCTGTTCCTATGAAGCTCTACAATACATTGTCGGGAAAGAAGGAGGTGTTTCACCCCCGTGATGAGAACAAAGTTGGGATGTATCTTTGTGGACCGACAGTTTATGACTATGGCCATTTGGGACATGGAAGGTCGGCCGTTGCTTTTGATGTGATTCGTCGATATCTCATCTATAAAGGCTTTCAGGTGACTTTTGTCTCTAACTATACCGATGTTGATGACAAGATGATCGTTCGTGCGGAGATGATGAAAATTTCTGTGAAGGATTTGGCCGAAAAGATTATCCCTGCTTATGAAGAGGATTATGGGGCGCTTGGGATTATGAAGAGTGATATTTACACAAAAGCGACGGATCACATTGAAGAAATGATCGAACTTATCCGGGGACTTGAGGAAAATGGTCACACATACCAGATCTCTGATGGAGTTTATTTTGATGTAACGACTTTTCCTGATTATGGGAAGCTTTCAAAGCAAAAACTGGATGAGTTACGTGCTGGTGTGCGAAAAGATTTGAATCCAGAGAAAAGGAATCATCAGGATTTTGTTTTGTGGAAATTTGCGAAGGAAGGTGAGCCTGAATGGGATAGTCCCTGGGGAAAAGGGCGTCCGGGCTGGCATATTGAGTGTAGTGCTATGAGCCGGAAACATTTGGGGGACGATTTTGATATTCATGGAGGCGGAGTGGATTTAATGTTCCCGCATCATGAGTGTGAAATTGCCCAGAGTGAAGCATATAGTGGTAAAAGGTTTGTGAAATATTGGCTTCATAATGGGTTTATTCGTGTTGATAACGAAAAAATGTCGAAGTCGCTTGGGAACTTTTTTACCCTGCGGGATATTTATAAGAAGTTTGATCCACAAGTAGTACGATATCTGTTTTTGCAGACACACTACCGGTCTCCTATCGATTTTTCTGATGAACTTTTGGAGCAGTCTGCCAATGGGCTCATGCGGGTTCATGATTTTATGCGCCGGCTTGAAAGGTATGAGGATGATGGAAATGATGGGGTGGATGATTTACTGAAAGAGATTGAAAAACGGTTCCGGGAAGGTATGGATGATGATTTTGAAACTCCTGTAGCTTTGGCGGCCTGTTTTGATCTGATTCGATGGATCAATGGAATGATTGATGATAAAAGCTTGTCTCAAGCTGGAAAGGCAGCGACGTTGAAACTTGTTGAGCGCCTGGATTCGGTGCTTGGAATTTTTATTCCTACGACACAGGTGAGCCTTGATGAAGAGGTTGAGGCTCTGATTGAGGAACGGGAAAAGGCCCGGGAGGAGAAAAACTGGGTCCGTGCAGATGAGATTCGTGATCTATTACTGGAAAAGGGTATTCAGCTGGAAGATTCTGCTTCCGGGACTATCTGGAAGAAGATTTAAGCTGATCTGAAATAGTGATAATGTCCCCTGCTCCCATAAAAATGATGATATCAAAGTCATTCTGTCGGTTTTGAATATCATAGAGTGTCTTTTCAAGACCGTGTCCGTAGTGAACATTTGGGTGATGTTTGGAAAGTTCTTCCACAAAAAATTCGGCGCTCATGCTCTGGATGTCTTCCTGGCTGTCGCGGGTTTGATAGATGTTGGGAATAATGACTTCGTTGGCTTCATTAAAAGAACCAAGGAATCCTTTGAGTAATTTTCTTGTTCTACTATGTTGGTGGGGTTGGAAAACACAGAGAATTGATTTATCCGGTCCAAATTTTGCTCTTGCTGCTTTAAGTGTAGCCTTTACTGCGGTTGGATGATGGGCGTAATCATCGATGATGACTTGGCCATTTGTGCAAATAAATTGTTCGAATCGGCGGGAGGCTCCGGTGAAGTTATTAATCTTCTGGATTGCTTCCTTACTTATGTTTGAGACTGTTTGAGCTGTTTTAAGCGCAGCGAGGCCGTTATAGCGGTTGTGTTCGCCCGGAATAACTGGTTCTATTTGAGCAAATTCAGAATCCTCTTTGCTGTAGTTTACTACTGAAATATCTGGGCGTTTTTTTTGCACCTCTTCAATTAACTTCATCACCTTCTCATGATCTTTTGGAACTACAATTGTTCCATTTTCAGAAAGACGAAGAAAGAAACTGATGAATGCATCCTCGTAATCGTTTTCATCCTCAAAATAGTCAACATGGTCCAGTTCTATATTGGTCACACAAATGATATCGGGGTAGTAGTGGAGGAAATGGCGTTGGTATTCGCAGGCTTCAATAATTAAGTACTCCCCTTTCCCAAGGTAAAAATTGTGGCCATCCAAGATAGAAATGTTTGCTCCGACAAGGATGGTTGGATCGATTTCATCTTTTAAAATGGTTGCAACCATTGATGTTGTGGTGGTTTTGCCATGTGTCCCACATATAGCGATGGTTTTGTAGTTTTGAGTCAAAATCCCTAAGGCTTCAGGATAGGAAAGTTCTGGAATTCCCTCTGCCTGAGCGGTTTTTCTTTCGATGTTTTCTGGAGGAACGGCGGCAGAGTAGATAACCAGATCTATGTTCTGAGAAATATTTTTGGCATCGTGATGTGGTCCATTAGCATCTGATCCTGTCACATTTTTTCCCTGAGCCTGCAAAATTCCAGCCAAAGCACTGAGTCCGGTACCTTTGATACCGATGCAATGAATGTTTTGGGCTGTTTGGAGGATATTTTCTTTCATGTTCGAGATAGAAGTGTAGCAGAGCTTGCTGGTTGCTTCAATCGTCGCTTTGTAGTATATTCACGAAGCTTTAACGCTTGTTTATGGCTCTTCGGTTTGCGCAAACATCACATGGGGCAAAACTGGTGATCATCGGTCTTTTGTTGTTGGTATCGTATTTGCTCTTTACTTTGACCTCTTCGGTTTACCGAAGTCACCAACTGGATGTGGTTATTCGTGAGTTTGAAGTTGAAAATTCCCGGATTGAAGAAGAGATTCGTAATAAATCTGAAGAGTTGGGATATTATAATTCGGAGGCTTATATTGAAAAGATCGCGAAGCAGAACCTGGGTTTGGTGAATTATGGCGAAGAGGTTATTATTATCCCGGAAGAAGTACTGGACTCTGCGGTTGATGAAAATGGTCAACGAATCGCCGAACTGGAAGATACACGCTATGAATCAATGAGTAACGTGCAAAAGTGGGGACAGTTTTTCTTTGACAGATAGCAAACGAATCAGTAAAGTCATACAGGCTCCTTTTTATGACGCGGGGTAGAGCAGAGGCAGC
>JAGQLQ010000044.1:0-8690 GCA_020429235.1 Candidatus Peregrinibacteria bacterium
ACCTAAAACTTATTAATCGGCACTTTCAGATATTGGGTGCCGTTTTCTTCGGCTTCGGGGAGTTTTCCTTTGTTAATGTTTACCTGGATGGAAGGGATGATGAGGCGTGGCATACCCAGTTTTGAGTCGCGTTCGTTGCGCATTTCGACAAATTTTTCTTTATTTGTTTCTGCGTCATAGCCAACGTGAATGTTTTTGCCCCGTTGGTCGGCGACGGTGGTTTCCCAGATGTATTCGGTTCGTCCTTCGGGTAGGTAGTCGTGACACATGAAGAGTCGTGTTTCGTCCGGGAGTGCGAAGATTTTCTGGGTTGAGTCGTAGAGTGTTTCGGCGCTTCCTCCAGGGAAGTCGCAGCGGGCGGTTCCGTAGTCTGGCATGAAGAGCGTGTCCCCTACAAAGGCGGAGTCTCCAATAACATAGGTAACGTCCGCTGGGGTGTGTCCGGGTGTGTGGATGACCCGTGCTTCAATGTTTCCAATCTTGAAGGTGTCACCGTCTTTGAAGAGTCGATCAAACTGGCTGGCGTCTCTTTCAAACTCTGTTCCAAAATTGAACACTTTGCCAAACACTTCCTGAACGGTAGAGATATGTTCACCAATGGCGACTTTTCCACCTAATTGTTGCTGAATATAGGGCGCTGCTGAAAGGTGATCGGCATGGGCGTGTGTTTCCATAACCCATTCGACTTCATATCCTTCCTTTTTAATGAGTTCGATTAATCGATCCGCCGATTCAAAAGATATTTTTGCGGCGTTTGGTTCAAAGTCCATAACGCTGTCGATAACAGCGCATTTCTTGGTTTCCGGGTCGACCACAATGTGACTGACTGTGTTGGTTGCCGTGTCAAAAAATGAGTGTACCTGCGGTCGTCCGTCTGAGAATGTGTAGTCCTTCATGATGAGAGAGGGTTAAAATTTATTTGTTCCATGGCATTCGAGCCAGGAGTTCTGCCATGCCGCACCATCCTGTGATGCCGGCAAAGAGAAGTCCTGCTCCGGCGAACCCTGAAAGAAGGGCCCACTGTGAATTGACTGTGAATGAGAGTATGACTCCAATAAGAACCAATGATCCCGCACCAATTTGGACCTGGCGGAGGAGTGGCAAGTGGAATCCTTTGTGTTTTTCAACGTGGAACCCTTCGGCTTCCCATTCCAGAATTCCTCCTTTAACATTCACGATTGCTGGATGTTTTAAATCCTGTAAGAGTTCGCATCCTTTGGTGCTTCGTCCGCCGCTACGGCAGTGAACGAAAACGGTGTCGTACTGTTCCAGCTCTTTTTTGTGGCTTTCCAGCTCGTTGAGTGGGATGTTGGTCGCGCCTTTGATTTTTACTTCTTTGTGTTCTGCTTTGGTTCGCACGTCTACAAGAATGGTATTTTCGGTCTTATCCTTTTTGAGGATTTCGTGAAGATCGTGAACGGATATATCGAGTGTTTTGCTCATGGGGGAGGGGGTTAGAGGTCGAATCCAGTGTCGATGAATGTGAGCATGAGTTTTTCCTGCTCGGCGGGGCTCTTCTTGTCTTTAATACATTTTTTCATGTTTTCTGCTACATACGCGGCTCCAAACTTTTTCAGTCCATTAATGGATGCTTTGAGGAGTTGGAGGTTTTGGATGCATGTTTCCTGGCTGAAATCTTCTGATTCGGTGAGGCGCTTAATGGCATCTATTTGTCCCTGAATCCGATTCAGTCGATGGATCAGTTTTTGTGACATTGTATGAGGGTTAATTTCTGAGCTTATTCTATATACCCCCTAGGGTATAGTCAAGCTTAAAATTAAAGCGCCCTTGTTTGAGCGCTTTAATTAATTTCCCCCTAATTATAGGGGTGTGGCTATGCTTACTGCTACTGTGCGCCTTCTTCAATAATGGTCTCTTCAACCACTTGTCCAATAGTTGGATCTTCGGTGATATTTTTCTTTTTCCAGGATCCTTTGCTGAACCATATAACGGTTCCGATAGCCATGATAATGTTTGTGATTGGGAATGCCCAGTAAATCCCTTCAAATCCAAGTGTTGTGTGTTTTGAGAGGATGTAAGCAAAAGGGAATTGGACAATGAACAGGGTAATCAAAGAGAGGATCATAGACATTTTTGTGTTTCCGGATCCCATGAGTGTTCCGTTGATGGTTTGTTGTATTCCAATGAATCCGAATGTGAGTGCCATTATTTTTACGAACTGTGAACCGGACTGAATAACTTCTGTGTCATCGGGAATGAATGCGGCTGTAAGAGGTTCTGCAAAAAGAAAGACCAGCACCCCAACCGCAGATAGGAGTGCAAATGAGATGAGTGAACTGGTTTTGGATATTTTAGCGGCACGGTCAATTTTTCCGGCTCCTATATTTTGTCCCACAAGTGTTGAAGTGGCCATGGCGAGTCCGACAGCGGGAATAATGATGAAGCTGAGAATTCTTCCTCCAATACCATATGATGCGACTACAACCGTTCCAAAACTGGCAACCAGGAAGGTCATGAGCATCATTCCCAGTGCTCTTGTTGACTGACTAATTGATGCGGGAAAACCAAGGAAGAACATTTTTTTCATGAGAGAGAAATCGGGTTTCATATTTGAGGCCTTGAGGTGAATTCCTTGTTTCCCACTCATGAGAAGCGCTATCCCAATTATGGTAGCGAGCCCCTGTGTTCCAATAGTTGCCAGGGCAGCTCCTGTTACGCCATAGGCAGGGATTGGTCCCCATCCCAAAATGAAGAGGGGATCCAGTACAAGATTTAAGAGGACTGTACCAAACACAATAAAGAGGGGGGTTTTTACATCGCCAACACCTCTCATGAGTGATTGGTAAATGAAGAATCCAAACATGAAGACAAGACCGACAAATGATATTTGGAGATATGATGTCGCGGCGGGAAGGACATCTCCTTCTGCGCCCATAAAGTGCATGAGGGGAGCCGAAAGAAAGTATCCAATAATGGATACAATAATTCCGACAATGAACATCATCATGAGGGTTTGAGCCGAAATGTAGTCGACCTGTTCAATGTCGCCCTTCCCTTTGTACTGTGAAACCATAATGGTTCCGGCAATAGCCAGTCCTCCGGCTAAAGAGATAAGAAGAAAGAGGAAGGGGAAGCTGAGTGATACAGCGGCGACCGCTTCTGCCCCAAGGCGGCCTACCCAAAATGTGTCCACCAGTTGATAAGCCGTTTGGAGAATATTGGCGAAGACAATAGGGATGGAAAGCGATATGAGCGCTTTTATGATTGGTCCTTTTGTGAAGTCGGGGAGTGCTTTTCGTGTGTCAGATTTTTTCATGAGTGTGAGTGAGTTGATGAGAAGTGGTCGTGAATTTTTTTGTGGAGGCGTGCAAATTCCTGGAGTTCTTTATCTGAGAGTGGCTCAAAGAGTTTTCCCATTTGTTCGATCATTTTGGAGTGCAATGCTTGGGATTTTTTTTTGAAAGTCGGGGTGATTTTGAGGATAATATGTCGTCGATCCTGGGGGTTTTCTTTCCGGGTGATGAGGCCTTTTTCCACCAACGTGTTTACGTGTTGTGTTATGGCGCTTTTGGAGAGGTTAAAGCGTTCCGCTAGATCTTTAACATTTTGAGCTTCTTCATGCATGACACTATGAAGGATTCCCCATTGTGCGTGGGTCATATTTGCTTTGTGTTTTTTGAAAGACATCATATTTCGGCGGATGCTTCGCATGCTATCCATGATGCTTTTTATGTTTTCAGTACGTTGCATAGAATTTAGTTAAGATGCTGTTCGGTTAAGTATCTTAACTAAATTCTGTAGAAAGTCAAAGCTTTTATAAATCTTTGAGTGGTAGGCCTCCAATGTAGTCTGTTTTTCCTAGTTCTATGCCATTTTGTCGCATGATGCTATATGCCGTAGTGATGTGAAAAAAGAAGTTGGGAAGGAGGTATTCGGTTACATATTCAAAGCCTGTGAAATATTTTCCATGAAAATATGGAAGGCTTACTTTTATATCTTCTTTTCCAATAATTTGTTCGGGTTGAACGCTCTCCATGAATTCAATAGTTTTGGAGATGCGCTCTTTCAACTCTTCAACCGTTTGTTCGTTATCTTCAAATGATGGGATTTCTATTTCTGCGAGTCGTCCGACCGCGCCTTTGGCGTTATCACAGGCAACCTGAATCTGTTTTACAAGCGAAAACTGATCGAAAATGAGTCGGGAGTGTAAGAGTGCTTCCATTTGAGCACTGCCGGGGCGCCATTCACTTCCTTTTACTTCTGCATGAGCCATAGCTTTATCGAGCATGGCTGAAAGGGCCTGGAGAGCCTTTTTCATTGGTGGCACTGTGACGGAATACAGATTTGTCTGTTCCATAATGAGGGGGATTAAAGGATAGAAAACATGTTTGAACTATAAGCCTTCTTCGATCATGGCTTCTTCCTGAACTGCGTGTTCAAGCTTTTCCTGTTTTGATGGAATAATGCGAACATTTTTCCATCGACCCATACGGAAATAAATGAAGGAAACAAGAGCAGAGAGAAAACTGGAGATTGGATAAGCTATCCAGAGTCCACGCGCGCCCAGTCCCGAATGTTTGGACATGATATAGGCAATTGGGAACTCAAAGAGCCAGGTGGATACAATTGAAAAGATCATTGAGGTTCGGGTGATTCCAGCTCCTGAATAAACTCCATTTAAAACCAACTGGGTTGCCATAAAAGCAAAACCAAAACAAAGGTAGCGGATAAAGAGCGCGGATTCCGCCAGAACTTCCGGTTCTCCTTCCAGGAATGCTCCTGCCAGAAAATCTGCGGCAAAAAAGATTATGATGCTTATACCTATAATGGTAATGAATCCAATCCCGACACTTCTATTGGCGATTTTTTCTGCTCGTCGTGGCTTTTCGGCTCCCATGTTTTGTCCAACTAATGTTGAGGTTGCCATAGAGAGTCCAAAAGCAGGAATAATGACGAATGATAAAATGCGGATTCCAATTCCATACGCCGCGACGATTGCTGTTCCAAAAGAGGCAACAAGGAATGACATCACGGTTAGTCCAAGGGCTTTCATGGACTGTTCAATTGAAGAGGGGAGTCCAAGGCTAAACATCTGTTTTACCAGTGTGAAGTCAAATTTGAAGTTTTTGAATGTGAGTTTGATGCCATGTTTTCCCCGCAGGAGGATAATCATTCCGGCAAGAGTTGCCAGGCCTTGAGTGAAGATGGTTGCCACAGCGGCTCCACTTACGCCATAGGCTGGGATTGGTCCGTATCCCATAATAAAGAGGGGATCCAGAACCAGGTTGAGCATTACTGTCCCAAAAACGATTTTCATTGGCATATAGACTTCTCCGATTCCACGCATGACCGACTGGAACATAAAGAATCCAAACATAAATGGCATTCCCAGGAATGAGATCTTTAAATAGGAAACAGCCATAGCCAAGACATCTGCTTCAGCGCCCATGAGTTCCATGATTGGTTGAGAAATCAGAAGTCCAAGAATGGCACAAATAACTGAGACTATGAGCATGAGCACCACTGTTTGGGCGGTTACATGTTCTACCTGAGCATGATCTTTACGACCTTTGTATTGTGCTACCAAAATTGTTCCCGCGATTGTAAATCCGGCTCCCAAAGTAATAAGAAGGAAGATGATTGGGAAACTAAGCGACACTGCCGCGACTGCCTCTTTTCCAAGTCGTCCGACCCAAAAGGTGTCCACAAGTTGGTATGCTGTGTGGAGCATGTTGGTTAAAACAATGGGAACAGAGAGGGAAACAAGAGCTTTAAGAATCGGTCCTTTGGTAAAGTCTTTCATGCAGAAAAATGGGTTCAGATTTATAGCTGGCAGATTATATGCTTGTTTTGATAGGAAAGCTATCCTAAAATCAGGGCATGCAACATGATGACAAGCCACCACGAGAGATTGATGATACTGCCGGAAGCGCGGCAGAGGATCGTTTTGAAGAGATTTTAAAACGGGTGAAAACTGCGGGCGCGGAAATTATTAAAGATGAAGAGGCTCCGCTTTATACCGATATTGGTATGGATCAGTATGAGATTGGCTATGAACGCGTAGTCGAATTCAACATGGGTGGTATGGATTTTCAGATTGTTCGTCAGGTGATTGAAGTGCGAATTATTGGCGAGGGTATGAAGAAGTCATTGCAAGATCTGGAGCGGCCAAAAGTTGATCTTAAGTTGAAACGAAAACCAGACACCTCTTCACAATGGGTGGTCGTGGATTTAGAGGATATGTTTTAGATTTGTTATTCGATCCGGAATCGGAACACTTTTTCCAGGAAGTTGAGACTTCCCGGGATAATGTTAAAGACGACAGGGAAAGCGAAAAGTATAAGTGCGAGTGTGATATTGATGTAGGCAGCCAGCATACCGATGAGGGCAAAAAATGGTGTAAGAACGAGTCGGATAAATGCCTGCTTGAGCATTCTTCTTTCAACAGTGTGAACTTCGATCTCTTTGGCTTTTTGCGCGTAGAGAAAAATGCCGATGGCTGTGACTCCGGCCATGAAAATGTTGCTGCCGTAGACCTGAATCGCGGCAAGGTTGTTAGGATAGCGCCCAATAAGATAAGAAGAGAAAGGGATGAGAGCAATCAATGAAAAGTAGAGCATATTAAATTGGAGAAGTCTTCGATCAAGAGTTTTAATAAAGAATTGAAAGAAGGCATGGTGTGAGGTCCAGAACATAGAAAGGACAGCGAAGCTGACAAAATAGCTAAAGTAGAGTGGTTTTAATTCAGCAAGTTCCTGCCAGAGTTCGCTGGCGGTTATGTCTGTTGAGTGGAGTTCCGGAACTTTAATTTCAATAACCAGGAGGGTCATAACAATGGCGAAAACTGCGTCAGCCAAAGCTTCTATACGTTGTTTGTTCATTATAAGATATGTGAGGGCTTGTTGTGATTCATAATATCATATAGAATCCATCAGCATGAAGGCTATTGATGTACAACAACTCGAAAAAACCTACTCTAACGGGGTTCACGCCCTGAAGGGTGTTGATCTTACCATCCAGGATGGAGACTTTTTTGGACTGCTTGGAGCAAATGGTGCGGGAAAGACAACCATGATCAGTATTTTGACTGGTACAGCCACAAAAACTGGTGGATCTGCCAAGATTTTTGGCATTGATATTGATAAAGATCATAACAAGGCAAAAGAGATGATTGGCCTGGTCCCACAAGAGTTTAACTTTAATATTTTTGAAAAGGTGATCGATATTGTGGTTACACAAGGTGGGTATTTTGGAATTCCGCGTAAAGAGTGCCTTAAGCGGGCTCAGAAAATTCTGGAGGCTCTGGATCTGTGGGAAAAGAGAGATCATCCTTCAATGCAGCTTTCAGGGGGAATGAAACGACGTCTTATGATTGCCCGTGCACTTATTCATCAGCCAAAGCTGTTAATTCTGGATGAGCCAACAGCTGGTGTGGATGTGGAGCTGCGTCATGGCATGTGGAAGTATCTGCAAGAGTTGAATAAGAGTGGCGTGACAATCCTTTTAACGTCACACTATCTGGAAGAGATTGAGGCGCTTTGCCGCAACGTTGCCATGATTAAGAAGGGAGAGATTGTTATTAATGGAACAGTGAAAGAGGTTTTGCAGTCGCTGGATCGTCAAATCTATGTTGTGAATGTTGATAAGGTGAAAGATATCGATGAACTGAACACATTTAAGTGGAAGAAGATTGATGACACCACGTTAGAGGTTGAGGTGGATCAGAAAAAAACGGTGAACGAACTTGTGAAAATTTTGGATACTCATAAGATGCTCGTTCAGGATATTAAACCAAAGAGTAATCGACTGGAACAACTATTTTTAAACCTTTTGAATGAATAAATGGGTTGCTTATAAAACGATTCTGCGAAAAGAGGTTGTCCGGTTTATGCGGATCTGGCCACAAACGTTGTTGCCACCTGTGATTACCCAGTCGCTCTACTTTATTATTTTTGGAACGTTTATCGGATCTCAAGTGGCCGATATTAACGGTGTTTCTTATATGGCGTTCATTGTGCCGGGTCTTGTGATGATGGCAGTAATTAATGGAGCCTTTCAGAATGTAGTGAGTTCGTTTTTTAGTACGAAGTTTATGCGAAACGTGGATGAACTTTTGGTTTCGCCAGTTCCAAACTGGATGATTATTGCCGGGTATTGTGGTGGTGGTGTGTTGCGAGGGATTTTGGTGGGGCTGATTGTGTTTTTTGTTTCGATCTTTTTCACTCAGCCAGAAATTCATAATATCTGGATTATCCTGATGTTTGTGACATTGACGTCACTTCTTTTTTCTTTGGGTGGATTTTTGAATGCTCTCTTTGCCAAGAAGTTTGATGATATTAGTGTTTTCTCTGTTTTTATTCTTACACCTCTTACCTACTTTGGTGGGGTCTTTTATTCGATTGATGATTTGCCGGGGTTTTGGCAGGGGCTTTCCAAGTTTAATCCTATCCTTTATATGATTGATGGGTTCCGTTATGGATTCCATGGATTTTCGGATGTGAATATCTGGTGGAGCGTGGCAATGCTTCTCACGTTTACTGTTGTTATAAGTGTCCTTTGTCTCTATTTGATGAGAAAGGGTGTTGGTTTGAAGAACTAGATGGTATAGTGGGGGATAGTTTATCCTTAACTTTTGGCTCTATGATGGAGAATCATCTTTACAATTTGATGGCGCAACTGGTTACTGAGAGTAAGAGTCTTAAACGTATTAAAGAGATGTATGGACGTGA
>JAGQLQ010000044.1:8763-27580 GCA_020429235.1 Candidatus Peregrinibacteria bacterium
GAACTTATTAAACAACACAACGCATGAGTCTTGCTGAAAAAAAATGTGTTCCTTGTGAAGGCGGCACTCAGCCCCTTTCTTCGGGCGAAGCAAATCAATACTATACGGAACTGAATAAAGAGTGGCAGCTGAAAGATCAGGAGATTAGTCGACAGTTTACGTTTCAGGATTTTAAAGAGGCGATGGCTTTTGTGAATAAAGTTGCTGATATCGCTGAAAGCGAAGGGCATCATCCGGATATGTACATCTTTTATAATAAGGTGAGACTGGAGCTGACCACTCATGCGATTGGCGGACTTTCGGTCAATGATTTTATTGTTGCCGCAAAGGTTGATCGACTCTCATAAATTCCTCTATAATTCACCTATGCCTCGAAAAGCTGCCGCAAAGAAAACTGGTTCAACCTCTGCTTCACGTCCTTTTAAAGGGAAGAACGGTAATGGTGTTGTGCTGCAAAAATTCCCCGGGTATTTCCTGTTGGCGTGTACCGGGCTTTTGGCCTTTTTCTTATTGCAGATTTTTTGGCCTTTTATTGAGGTTTTAATTTTGGCCGCGATTTTGGCGACAGCTGTATATCCACTTTATAAGTGGGTTTTAAAAGTAGTGAAAGGACGTGAAAAGATTGCCTCTTTTACCACCTGTATTCTGGTTTTGATTTTTATTGTGGTGCCGTTGATTGTGTTCTTTATTATGCTTGGACGGCAGGCGCTTGATGCTTATGGAGATATTCAGACTTCTGTAAGTGATGGGGTTTTTGATCCGTATCTGAAGTGGGAAGAGGGTGGATTGATTTATGATGGCCTTGGGTTTGCGCGGGATCAGCTTGGAAATGTTGTGGACTTTGATTCTTTGAACATTCGGGATCGAATTACAGAGACGGCACAGATGGTTGCTGGCTTCCTGGCTACCAAGAGTGCGGCGATTGTTCAGGGGCTTGTGTGGCTTCTGATTCAGCTTTTTGTCTTGCTCTTTGCTATGTACTACTTCTTTAAAGACGCGAAAGTAATTATTGAGAAGATTATGACTCTTAGTCCGTTGCCGCGTCGACATGAGGATGAACTTTTTGAGAAGTTTCAGGAGATCAGCCATGCGGCTTTGTATGGAATTTTTCTTACAGCGGTTGTTCAGGGTGTGATTGGGGGAATAGGGTTTGCGATTGTTGGTATTCCAAGTGCGCTCTTCTGGGGAACGGCTATCGCTCTTTTCTCTTTGGTTCCCGTGCTTGGGACAGCAACCATATGGTTCCCGGCTTCAATTGTTTTACTTTTGATGGGGAATGTTTGGGGTGGTGTTTTCCTCTTTTTCTACGGACTTTTAATTGTCAGTACCGCTGATAACTTCTTTAGAGCTTACTTTATTGGAGAACGGATTAAGATGAATCAGCTTCTTATTTTCCTGGCAGTTTTTGGAGGAATTGGAGCTTTTGGTCTTCTTGGAGTCATTTTTGGCCCGTTGATTCTTACTTTCTTCTTCGCGTTCCTTCATATCTATGAGAAGGAGTACGATAAAGTTTTGCATCGACAGGGATAGAGTGTGATTTTTTTATGACAATTAAAATTGTACCTTTTGGCTTTTGGTAGCTAAAAGGTCAGTCTTTTACAAAATATATTTTTGTGCTATAATTAGAAGATTCGTTTTTCAGTTATAGCATCCATGTTTCAGAAATCATCTCAATCTTCATCTTCTCAGCGATACAAAGTTCAGAGTATGGACTCTGCTACGATTCATTTTGAGCGATGGATTGTGATGGCTTTGATGTTTGCTGCTATTGGCTTTTTGGGATATATGATGGCGGATATTGTTCTTCCAAAGACTCAAGCCAGCCTTCATGGAGCTCCGGAGAAGCCAAGTTTTGAATTTGAAGATCTTGATTATATGGTTTTTGCCGATGTTTCAGGGGCCGATGAGCATGCTTACGCTCTTGCTTATTTGAAAGGGCGGGGAATGATTCAGGGCTATGAAGATGGAACATTCCTTCCTGATGAGACTATGGATCGGGCAACGTTTATGAAAATGCTCACTGGAGCAAAGCAGGTACATCCGCATCGGTTGCGATATGGATGGTGCTATCCAGATGTTCAGGGTGAGTGGTTTGCTCCTTCTGTTTGTTTTGGAAAGGATCGGGGTTGGCTTGAAGGATCTTCAGATCAACCATTTGGTCCGGGAGAAAATATTACCAGAGCAGGCGCGCTTAAAATAGCAATGCGGGCTTTTGAGGTTGATGTGACTGATGAGCAACGAAGCTCAATCTTTGCTGATGTTGGAAATGATTCGTACTACAGTGATTATGTTGTTGCGGCTGAAGAGAAAGGACTTTTGGATGGATTTATTGACGGACCAAACTTTCAGCCAGATAAAGAGATGACCCGTGCTGAGGTTGCCGAAATGCTCTTCCGTATTGTGTATACGGAAATGCCGGTTTTGTAGTTTCTATTGATCGAGTTTAAGGAGTTCGCCTTCAATGATGGCGATGTAGGTTGCAAGTGGCTGAGCCCCTACAATTTTTCTGCCGTTGATGAAGACGGTAGGTGTTTGCTCTACTGTCGCGGCAACACCATCATTTTGGTCGTTGAAAATTTCCTGGACCTGTTGATTGTCGGAAAGACATTCTGAGAAATCTTCTGTATTAAGGTTGAGTTCCGACGCGTAGCTCTGGAAAAGTTGGTTTGCTGATGAGTTGAAGCTCCATTCGTCCTGATTGTCTAAAAGCATATTATGCATTTCCCAGTAGTGGTCCTGTTCTCCAGCACAGTTTGCGGCAGTGGCGGCTGGTAGGGCCTGTGGATGTGAGTCGAGTGGGAAATCCCGATAAACGTAGCGAACTTTGTCAGTCGCAACATAGTCATCGATAATGGTCTGATGAGACTCTTCGTAAAAACGTTTGCAGAAAGGGCATTGATAGTCACTAAACTCAATGATTGTTATAGGTGCATTCAGATCGCCCTGGATTGGATCGTCATCAATGGAAACATTTTCCACCAGAGTCAGCTGTTCGGTATTATCCCCACTGTTGTTTTCTTCCTCAAGAATCTCCTCCAGCTGTGTTTCCGGCAGAGTTATATCACTTTCAATAGTGCTTTGTTGATTTGTCTGTGACTGCGGAATAAGTATCCCCCCAAAAAGGTAACCGATGGCTACGCCAACAATCGCAATAAGTATCAATGTGCGATGAGGGGATGAAATGGTTATTTTTTTCTTCGTTTTTGCCATTATGGCTATTATACCGAATTCGAAGCCTGCTGCCATGGAATTTTTTTGTGAACCATGTAGAAGGTTCCGGCAGCAAGTATAAGGAGAGTGCCGATAATTACTGGAATGGCGATGGGAGGAAAATGACTTTGTTCTACGGCTTGGCCGATGACTTCAAAAGAGATCAGCCGTTTCTCTTCAGGTTCAATAGTGAGGAGCACTGATGTTCCGGTAGTGAAGGTGGCTTTGGCCAGCGGACCGGCAATGTTGGACTCATCAAAAATAATGGTGTGGGCTTCTCCTGATGTATCTTGTACTTCAAAGAAGTACTGCTCTTTGAATTCTGGTTCTGTGATAACTTTTGCCTGAAACTGTTGATATTGTGGATTTGGAGCGTCGGGAGTGAGGTTTTCAGTCCAGATCCATTCTTCGGTTGTTGTTCCATCTTCGTGTTCGATGATAATGCTACTGTATGATTGTCCGCTTGGAGCTTCTTCATAATCGATTTGATGAACCAGTTCGCCCTGGTAGTTGAAGAGCCGAATGGAGTCTTCTTTGTTGCCGAGAGAGAGTTTGGAATCTTTGGTGCTAATCGTGAGGGCCTGGCCTGGTTGAAGCGTGAATGAGTCGGGAATGGTGTAGGGTTTGCTGCCATCTTCGCCGTCGTCGAGTTGCCAGTTTCCCAGGTTCATTGCTGTTTCGCCAGGATTTGTCAGTTCCACCCATTCTTTTTTGGTATCTGTTCCTTCAGGATTGGGTAGAATTTCAGAAATGAAAACTTCGGTGGATAGTTGGCCATTGCTATAGTTGCTGCTGGATGAAGATTTTTCTGATTTTGATGTTTTTTCCTCTTTTTGTGGAGCTTGAGGAGTTGTTACGGCAACAATGTCTGGAGCAATAATTGGTTGGGGTGCTAGAGGGGTTTCTGTTTGTTGGACTGTTGGGGTTTGAACTGTTGGAGTGGTCACCTCCTGAATAGTCGGAGTCTCAATTTCAGTAGGGGTTGGTTCCGGTTGTGGAGTAATCCAGTCACCGGCGGAATTGGTGTCGATGAGTCCGTTTCTGATTATGGATTCCTCTTTTGCTATATTGTCGCTTAAAAGACAACTGTTAATGTCTGATGAATGCCATCCTTCTAACTCAAAGAGTTCTGCCTGTTCTTTGATTTCACCTTCGGTCGGGCTGCTACTCGTCCAGCAAACGGCATCCAGGACAGATCCGTCCTGATCGTAGAGGATAATCTGCTCTGTTGTTCCGGTGAGGCCACTGCGGGAACTATAAAGATAGGGCATTGTGTCGGCTTCTTCACTTTTGAATGTGAGAAGGATGTCCTGTCCGGAAGCGATGATGAAATCTTCTTCAATGGTTTTAAAGATTTTATCATCGGCGAATCCTAATCCTTTTAAATTAGCCGGTTTATTGGAAGGGGATTGATAGTGGATTTTTACCCAATCGGCTGTCGAATTTTTAAAACTGACCTCTGTTATAAGGATGAGGGCACTTGGTTCGGAAAGAACAGAAGGTGTTGCTTCCATTTCCGTCAAAATCTGGGCATGGGCAGAGGACCATCCAAGGAAAATCAATGCTGTCAAAATCTTTTTCATGGCTCGATTGTAGAGGGATCACATTATCGGCGCATAAAATCTGGATAAAGTTTTGTTATCTTGACGGAGGTTGGTCAGAGTACTAATCTGAAGACGTAATGTTTTGTATCGTGATTGACATTATCTACAGAAAACAAGTGCTGAAAATTCTACAAATTGATCTTAAAATAAAGCAAAACTCATTATTGAAACTCTCCACATAAAAGTGAAGAGTCTTGTCATATTTCTGTATTTTATCGCGATTCAAGAGGGCATTACACTCTCTAACTTTTTAATACTATGGAATATTTGATCGGACTGATTGCGCTGGTCGCAGGGTTTGGAGGGGGATATGTGCTTCGAAAGAAACAGATTGAAGAGCAGAGTAAGGATACGAAAGAAAAGGGTGAACTGATCCTTCAACAAGCCAACACCAAGGCGCAGGAGCTTATTTTTAAGGCGAAGAATGACGCCTTGAAGATTTTGGATGAGGCTAAGAGTGGGGAAGAGAAGAAGCGGGATGAGCTGCGGAAGGCTGAGGAGCGCCTTATGAGTAAGGAGGAGCAGCTTGATAAGCGTGTGAAAGAGTTGGATGCGAGCAAGGAGGATCTGGAAAAGAAGGTGGAGTCGGTGAAGAATCTGCGTGAAGAGGTGCAGAAGATTCATGATATGCACACCACGGAGCTTGAGAAGATCAGTAGCCTTTCCAAAGATGAGGCGAAGGTGATGCTCATGAAGCAGGTGGAAGAGGATGCCAAGGAGGATATTGTGAGGCAGATTCAAAAGACTGAGGCTGAAATGAAGGAGCAGTCGAAAGAGCGTGCAAAGTCTATTCTGGCTGATGCCATTCAGCGTTACGCGGCAGAGACTGCAACAGAATCAACAGCAACGATTGTTCAGCTGCCGAGCGATGATTTGAAGGGAAGAATTATTGGGCGTGAAGGACGAAATATTAATGCGTTTGAACAGGTGACCGGTATTGATGTTATTGTTGATGATACGCCTGGTTCTATTCTTATTTCCGGGTTTGATCTTGTGCGGCGATATGTTGCCAAGACTGCTCTGGAGCGTTTGATTATTGATGGGCGTATTCATCCGGCACGGATTGAAGAAACGGTTGAAAAGGTACGTGAAGAGGTGAACACTATGATGAAAGAGCTTGGAGAAAAGGCTGCGTTTGAAACGAGTGTGACCGGTCTGCATCCGAATTTGATTAAGCTGCTTGGACGACTCAAGTTCCGTACCAGCTTTGGTCAAAATGTTTTGAAGCACTCTATGGAAGTTTCTTTCCTGGCAGCTATGCTGGCCGCTGAGCTTGGTGCCGATACAGCCGTGTGCCGAAAGGCCGGGTTGCTCCATGATATTGGAAAGGGGGTTGATCATGAGATTCAGGGTCATCATTCGCAGGTGGGAGCTGATATTGCCAAGAAGTTTGGTCTTGCTGAACCTGTGATTCATGCGATTGAAGCGAGTGAAGGGTTGGTGGAGGCCAAGACTGTTGAAGCGATGTGTGTGAATGCTGCCAATGCGATTGCGATGTCCCGGCCAGGAGCAGATAAAGAGAATCTGGACTCTTATATTAAGCGTCTTGAGGAACTGGAAAATATTGCCAACTCGTTTGATGGTGTGGCTCAGGCTTTTGCGGTCCAGGCTGGGGGAGAGGTTCGTATTTTTGTGAAGCCGGATCTGGTTGACGATAATGGGGCTGCCAAGCTTACGTATGATATTGCCCGCAAGATTGAACGGGATCATCAGTATCCTGGGCAAGTAAAGGTGAGCGTTGTGCGGGAGACCAGAAGTGAAGAGTTTGCGATTTAGTTTTAATTTTGCAATTAAAAAGTCCCGATATTGTCGGGACTTTTTTGTATTCGGATTTGTATCCTACCAAATGCCGGGGATCAGCCGGTATTTTACTTTTTTGCAATACTCTTTATAGCCTGGAAGGCCCCGCTTCAGCACCTGTTCTTCGTTGAGTGTTCGAATAACCATAATTGGCAAAAGGGGTAGAAGCGGAATGATCGCCCAATATGATCCCATGACAATGGGAAGGGTGTAGTACATGATAATAACTCCCACATACATCGGATGTCGGACTATGCCGTAGAGTCCGGTGGTGATGAGTTTTTGTTCTTTTTCAACTTCTACGGTTCGGGCGGCATAGCTGTTGGTTTGTAAGGTTCGAAATACTATAAGATAGCCGATAATCATGAGGACATCGGCGGTGATGACAATTTCTGATGGAATGTTTGACCAGCCAAAGCGGTGGTCCAGCCCGGGAATGATGAACGCAATTAAAAATACGATGATAGCCCATCGGACCACTCCTTTTTGAACAGACTCTTTCTCTTTCATGCGAAGGCGGCGCTCAACAAGTTTTGGGTCTTTTATAATGAAATAAATGCCTGCTAAAGTTGCCGGGCCCATGATGGAAACCAGAGCAAGCCATCCCTGCCAGAAATTCAATGTGAATGCTGGAAGAAAGATGAGTGCTCCGAGTCCGATGTAAGAGAGGATGAGAAGAAAGAGTGCTTTGAGGCGAACTTGAGCAGTAGTCATGTTTTGTATTATGTTTTGGATATTTTCAGGACGGTATTGTAGTTGCGGGTGGTAATATTTTTTCCGAACTCCTCCTCTAATATTTTCATGGCGTCCACGGTTCCTTTTTTATCAACATCCAGAACACTGAAGATGGCACCTTCCATCTTTTTAAGGATCGTGAATGATTGGTCGTCGCTGGTATAAGGGATTGTAAGTTTGGATGAAGGTTTATCCTTGAGAAACGTGACATAGAGCCGAATATTTTTGGTTACTTCTATGTCTTTAAATGGATCGTTGGCAACGATCTTTTCAATGTTTTTGAATGGGATGATGATAGTACTGATTTCAAAGCCGAAGGTTTTTTCCAGATGGGATTCGATCTCTTTTGTGGCTTTTTCTGATCCCTGGAAAACAACGTTACCGGACGCGAGTAAGGTTTTTATGTTTGTAAATCCCCATTTTTCAAAAGCTGCCCGAAGGTCGGCCATGGGAACTTTTTTGTTTCCTCCTACATTGATGCCCCGGAGGAGCGCTACGAATTTTTGTGAATCGGACATGCTGTGACTTGGGGATTATCGATTTTTTTTATTCCAATATATCCAATGGCGGTGAGATACAGGACAAGGCCCATTACCAATGTTGTGATGATTTCGGGGTAAGCATTGGCAAATCCATCTGGGGATGTGTGTTTGATCCATATGCCCGTATATCCCCACACAAGAACCAATCCGTAGTAGATGTTTCTATACTGGAGCATGCGAATAATTCCAACGATAACCCCTGCAAGCAGGACTGTTATCGTCCATATGTTTTCGGATATCCCAAATCCATCCCACTGAATGCTCACAAGGAAAACTGTTATGTTGGCGATAGTTGCAATGGTTATCCAGCCAAGGTAGATGCTGAAGGGAATATAGACAAGAAGGTTATCTTTGAGCGAATATTTCTGGTTGCTCATAGTGCTGACTATGTTCATGAGAGAGATGAGGAGGGTCAACATGAACAAGACTGAAAGCCAGAGAATTTGGTAGTGCCAGGAAAAAATCCAGCCAATGTTGGCAAGAGATGTGAGGATGAAGATTTTTCTTATTTTGGAAAAACTTAATGCCTGTTGTTTGTCTTTTGGAGTTTTAAATTGATAGATGGTGTAGCCAAGGAGCAATAAATAGATAAGACCCCAAATGGAAAAGGTTATTCCTGCCGGGGTAAAGAGATTTGGATAGGCGTCGGAAGCTTCTGCTGTGGTGATTCCTCCAATGGGTAAAGCGTTAGCCAGATAGTTGACGAAAACCATTGCGATGAAGCCTATTGCCGCGACAATTTTTATGACGTTTTCGTTTTTCATTGCGATTCAGTGTATTTTTTAAAGTTGTTGAGAATTGCCTGCCAGCCTTGTTTTTGAAATTCGGGCTCGTTTTGGGTTTCTGGATCGAAGGATTCTATAATTTCAACACTGTCGCTTGAAGGTTTGAATGTGATCTGTACTTTGCGTCCGTCATCCATAATGTATTCGATCTGCTGATATTCTTTGATGAGGGTGTATTCTCCCCCAAATTCGAAGCTGGCGCTGCCGTCTTTGGCAGCCATGATTGTCGAAAAGCGTCCGCCAACGCGAAGATCGTTTTCTTTGGCATCTGCTTCCCATTCGTCTGCGGCGAATGCCCAATTGGAGATATGTTCTGGTTTGTTCCAGCATTCCCAAACTTTTTCAATAGGAGCCTTTATGGTGGTTTGTACGGTGATCATGATTTTTTGTTAAAGATGTTATTCATTGCCTGCCTTTTCCAGATCGGCGATGATGATTTTTTTCTGCTGAAGCATAACTGGTGTGGTTTTTTCTGGATTTTTCCCCATCAACTCATTCATCTTTTCGGGAATAATCTGCCAGGAGAGGCCATATTTATCCTTGAGCCATCCACACTGCTCTGATTCTGGAACGGCAGAGAGCGCATTCCAAAAATGATCGATCTCTTGTTGGTCTTTACAATTGACCATGAATGAAATGGCTTCATTAAATTTAAATTTGTGCATTTGGGAGCTGGCGTCCATGGCAACAAACCATTGATCTGCAAGCTTGAAGTCGGTGAACATGATAGAGCCTTCTTTATTTGGCTCCATGCCTGCCGGGTAGCGGGCGAGTTGACCCCGTTTTGAATTTTGAAACAGAGAGATATAGAAATCGGTTGCTTCTTCGGTTCCTTCACAGGTGTCAGTTACAAAGAGCATAGCTAGCATGACGGGTGGCCTTTTTTCACCTTCGGGATTGGTAAGGATGAGTTGCCATGAAAGTCCATATTTGTCCTGTATCCAGCCGTATCGCTCACTAAAATCATATTTATCAAGAGGCATTAATGGCGTTCCACCTTCGGAAAGTTGTTCCCAGACCTGGTCTATACGGGTTGCGGCATCTTTGTCTTGAGAAGGATCAAAATTAATCATCATGGAAATAGATGGATTGAATTTGAACAGCGGTCCAGCGCTAATAGACATGAACTGGTAGCCCATAATTTCGAATCCAACAATGTCACAGTCACCAGAAGGCGTGTCTTTGATGATGGACTTCATGGTGATTTTTGAGTCTGGAAATATTTTGGTGTAGAACTCAGCGGCTTCTACAGCCTCTTTGTCGAACCAAAGGTGTGGGACAATTTTTTGCATAGAGAGAGTTTAAGAATCAAGGAGTACCCCGCTTTTGGAAACATGAGGTTCAGTACACATGCTCATATTAAAGCAGCATGGGGCGCGTTTACCGCTTTTGAGTTTTGAGATGGTTTTTTCAATACGAATTTTTCGGGTATCTGGATTTTTGGTCGAACGGATCCAGCGGATCCATTCCCAGTGGGCTTTGGTGGTGCAGTCGAGCCAGAGTTCCATCCCTTTTTTATCGGATTCCAAAGCATCTTTGATATCTTTGGGAATGTTTGGTTCCTCCCACTCTTTTGATGATTCAATAGAAAGTTCTACTGTGTCGCCGGATTTTGCTCCAATTGTTTTGAGCATTTTTGAATCAATCTGGAGCCAGTGACTTCCTTTTCCATCCGGTTCCAGAGGATGTTTAAACTCTTTCCCATTGATGGTTCCCTGTACCAATACCAATCCTCTTGATGGCAGTTTTGAGCTGGCACTTTTGGGGAGGACCATGAGTATCCAGTCGTTGATGGTGATGAGTTGGGTTTTAAAGTTAATGCTTGGCATGGTTAGTAGAGTAGAGATTTATATTCGTCGTGTTGTTTCATGTCTTCAAAGATCCATACCATTCTATCTAAAAACCACATTTTTGCGAAATAAACGCAGAAAATTCCTGTCATTGTTTGCCAGAAATCAAAGTAGTAGAGGCCAAATCCCGTGATGATGACACCAAGTGCCTGGAGAAGCGTGAGGATGTTGATGGCTGTTTTGTGATGAGAGGGGACTGGTACTTTTTTGCGATTGGTCCATACTTTTTCACCGAGGACAGATTTGGATGCCCAGTTTTTTGTTGATTCAGGTTTGGTGAAGAATTTTGGATTTATGGCTGTCCATAGAATGAGAACGGCAAGTGGAACAAGGCAGTAGATTCCAATCCATGCCCTGCTCCAGATAGTTATGGCCAGAAGTCCCAAAATGGGGAATCTGGTCCAGACACTTATAGGATTGGCATGTTTGAGCCAGGTTTCATCATTTAATCCGAAGGCTGATGATATTTTTTCTTCGAGGGTCATAGATGAGATTATTGAATGTAAAATACCATGAATTGAAGTGCCGACCAAAGTGCCTCATGGTCATTTTTTTATGAATAACATCCAGAGCGCAACCAGGGCGCTGTCTTCGGCATCATCAATATCGTTTTTGATGTCGTCGATGGTTGTTATGATTTTTCCATGATTGTCTTTGACGTATGATCCGTCTATTTGAGCAATGATTTCGCCGCTTATTTTTCGGATATATGTTTCGTTGAATTCTGCAATCCGTTTGGAGTTTTTATCCCTAATGAAGCTGTTGTCGATTTCGGCGACAACGCTGTTTCCGTCCTTTAAATATTTGCCATCGAGGTTGAAGTTGGCCATGAGGAGTAATCAATGGGTTTTCTTTATTCATTTATATTTGCTGGATCTATGCTTTCCCTTCCCATTCTTCGTAAAATTTGTGGAGGTATTGTTCCATAAATTCATGACGCTCCTGTGCAATAGCCTTTGCTGTTTCTGTGTTCATAAGATCTTTAAGAAGAAGGAGTTTTTCATAAAAATGGTTTACTGTTGGGCTTTTATTATTCTTATATTCGTCAAAAGAGTTATGCATTGTGGGTTGAATATTCGGATTGTACATCTCTCTTCCTTTGTTGCCGCCGTAAGCGAAGGTCCTTGCTATTCCAATAGCTCCGATTGCGTCAAGCCGATCGGCATCCTGGACTATCATGCCTTCTTTTGTCTTCATGGAACCTTTTACATTCGCGCCTTTGAATGAGGCTTCTTGAATAATCTGGCAAATATGGGCAATGACTTCTTCTTCCACTTGTAGTTTTTCTAACCATTCACGAGCTATTTGTGGGCCCACACTGTCATCGCCATCATGAAATTTGTAGTCAGCAATGTCGTGCAATAGGGCCGCAAGTTCCACAGTAAAAAGATCGACACCTTTTTCATTGGCGCAGATGTGAATGGCATTTTTCCATACCCGGTAAATGTGCCACCAATCATGCCCTGAACTTTCTCCGGAAAGTTTTTCTTTTACAAACTCTTTTGTTTTCTCAATGATTTTTTCCTTGGTCATACATTAATTGTTATTATTTATTTGCAAATTCAAACCCTGCACGCATCAGTTGTTTTAGCCAGTCACTTTCTGCTATTTCTTTGGACTTTACTACAACGTGATGGTTCCATCTGTTTGTGCTTACTTGTGCGACATAGTGAAAATGAGGATTATTCATTTTTTTATCGAGGCATACTGTCATATAAAGTGTCCCATCGGCAGTTTTTTCGTATGCCCAAAGCCATAGAAACTTCCGTTTCACTGAATAACTTACTTGGGCTTTGATTGTTTTTTCGCAGGAACCAAGGGCGTTGATGTATTTTTCAATCGATTTGAAGAATTGGAGTGTCTTGGGCTTAGAAGAGAAGTCACCGATCATTTTGTTGGATGCTGTACTCATATTGCCTTCTGTGAGTGTTTTTAATCATTCATCTTAAAATTTTTTCCATGGCTTTTCCTTTGGCCAGTTCATCAATCAGTTTATCAAGGTAGCGAATCTTTTGCATTAGCTTGTCTTCAATTTCCTCTACGCGATAGCCGCAAATAACTCCTGTTATTTTTGAAGCGTTTGGATTGATTTGTGGGGCTTCCGCGAAAAAAGTTTCAAAGTCTTTCTCTTGGTCTATTTGTTGCTGGAGTGATTTTTGGTCGTAGCCGGTGAGCCAGCAAATTATGGTGTCCACTTCTGCCTTGGTATGGCCTTTTCTCTCTACTTTTTTAATATAGAGCGGATATACACTCGCGAAGGACATGGTGAATATTTTCTGTTTCTTCATATGATTAGAATAAGTTTGTACATTATTTTCTAAAAGAAATTGCTTTTAAAGAGCCGTGACTCTATTCTTCTGCTTCTCGTTCCATGACTTCAAGTCGGTCATAATAATCACTGATTTCTTTTAAATGAGCCCAGGCGATTTTCCCTGTTATGATGGGATCGTCGTTTGTTACGTTGGTTTCTGGGTCGTGCGCTCCGTGTTCGGCTTCTACATTCATTCCTGTTGTGAATTGAGCCAGGTCAAAATCGACCACGTCCCACTTGATACCTATTTTTGCGGCTACCTCGCGAGCTTCGTCTTGAGTATATTGTCTTTTTTGCATGATTTTTTTAGGCTATTGAATAAAATTATATTAGCATTTTTGGCTATGTTCCTGCCAAATACCTGGCTGTGTTAACATTTCTTACCGTCATCGACTTATAGAGTTTATGGCTAATTAATTTGGCCAGTTGGCTTTTGTAAACGTTTTCTCTTTTAACATTCCAATAGATAGCTCCTTTAATATAACGAACTTCAATGAACTCTTTTTTGACAGGAAGCTCATCTAGAATTTTTGTCGAATCTATTTCTGGGAACAAATAGGCAACATCTGTTCTTTGAGCTGAATCATTTTGCCAATTGTCCGGTATGGAATCTGCGATCTTTTTCATTTCCTTCTCTGTTTTAATGAGGATGGGAATTCCAAATCCAAACTCTTGCTTTAATCCGTCTTCAACTTTTTTCAAAATATTTTTTTGATTCTCTTTTGATTCAAAAATGACATTGCCGGAATTTATATAGGTTGAAACATTTATGCAGCCAAGAGCTTCAAATAATGTCTTGAGCTTTTTCATCTCAACTTTATGATTTCCGCCAACATTTATTCCTCTGAGTAGTGCTCTGTATTTCATGTTTTGTATTTGAGCTAACGGCGGTGCCTAAGTGAAGAGGCGAGTTGGTACAATGGTACCACCAACGAGCCTTTTGAGCCAATGGAGAGAGCCGCTTAGTTGCTGTTAGCTGATGAATATTTCTCCGACTTTAGAGTGATCTAATATGAAATCAACATTTGCTTTCGGTGAAAATTCTTCAAAGCACTGTAAATCATTTTTTTTCCAAATGCCGTCCCAGTATTTATCCTGTGGGTGATTATATTCTTCGCGATCTCTTTTTTTGCCCCGATCTATGGCTTCTTCTATTGGGCAATCTATCCAGATTGTGCAGGAAAAGAGTTTCATAAGATTAGGCCGGAAAATTCCTACCCCCTCAACTATCAATACCCCATCGTGATGAACAGATACTTCTTTTTCTAACTTATTGGTGGTCCAGTTGAATTTGCCATATTTTATCTTTTGACTGCCTGATACAAAGGGTTTTAAGACTTCTTTCTCTAAGCGTTCAAAGTTCATAATTTCCCAAAGTTGGTAGTTTTCATGGACGTTGCTTTTGGAAAAAGAATCGATGTCAATTACCGGCGCATTGAGTTTTTTGCTAAGTGCTTGAGCAAATGTTGATTTCCCTGAGCCGCCAAAGCCTGAAATGCCAATCAGAATTGGTTTTGATAAGGTGTCTATTTTTTTGACAATAGTATGGAGAGTTGATTCCATTATTGATTAAGATGGGAATATTTTTCGGCTAACGGCCGCTTCTAAACGAAGAATGCCACTGGTTACAATATCCCGAAGGGATACCAGTGGTCAATTTGAGCGAACGGAGTGAGCCACTTATGTGCTGTTGTGTGATGTCGTGTTTCTACCTACCACAGTCTCTTTCTTCAACTTCAACTTTGTTTTCTCTGAAAAAATATTTTCCTTTATACATTGTACATTTGCCGCCTTCGCCTAAAAATCCTGTGAATGGCGCATATTCACTATTTATTCCGGTTATTTCATTTCCACATTCAAAGTCAGCTTTCTTTAATTCGTCATCGAATATGTCGTAGAGGAATATTTCATGACACCCTACACTGTCCTGTCCTGGGACAAAAACGAAGAAAGGTGAAAGGAGGCAGCCATTGCCTGCTTCAAGTGCGATATCAGTTCGAGGAAATGGGTCTGAAGATGGGAATTCTTTGTATGATGTATTCAGTTTGGAAAACCATTCATAATCATTGAAAATAGCTAACTTATCACAAACTCTTTCTCTGGCTCTTTCTTGTTCGATAAGTCTATCAAGCATGACTGCAAGCTCAGCGCGATTGACCATTTCATTTGGGCGATAGGTATTATCGTCATAACCTTTAATAATACCTTCTTCAGTTAAGTCTTTTACTGAGTTGGCATACCATTCGTCACCGAAAAGGTCTGAATACATTGTAGTCAAAGCTAAGGCTGCCGGTATTGAAATACTGAATAATCCAATTAAAAAGCTTAAAAAAATTTTTTTCATAGATTGATTGGTGAAGTTGAGAACACTATATCAGACAACGGCCGCGTCTGAATTGAAGTTGGCCAGTGCTAAAATACCACGAAGTGGCTGCACTGGACAATTTTGGTGAGCGACGAGAGGAGGAGCGAACCAGTTAAGCGCTGTTATTTGAAGTGCTGCCACCTCCACCACCCCACCAATCAGAAAATTCTGGAAAGGTTTTTGTACACTCTTCACTCATTGTTCCATTTTCAAGATAAGAAAAGCCTGTTGTGCAATCGACACACTTGTCATAAAGACTATGTTTGATAATTTCTCCAGTATCAGAGCAACTTACAAATTGACCACAGAAATCACTTGGCTCTATGTTGAGCGTACAATTGCCTGGTTCAGTAGTACATGTGAGGTCTTTTGTAGCGAAGTTACAGCTATTTACCACATATGTGTTTTTTTGGGCGGTGTCATTGTTAGATTGAAACCATTGTGTGCAACCAGTAAGAGATGCGATTGCACAACAAAGTATTAAAAGTTTGGTAAATTTCATTTTGAGTAGGTTAGTTTGGAATAATAATACCTAAAAAGTGCAGCATTTCAAATAACGTCTAGGTATAAGCGATGTTTGCGGGTGATATAATACGCCGAAGGCGGATCACCCGCAAATATGGGTGAAGTGAAGGAGTGAAGCGACTGAACGGAACCGCTTATACCTTGTTAGCGGATGTCCTACTCAAATTCTCGTTTGATTATTGAGATTACCTCTCCAAAGGTTTCTTTTATATTCCCCTTGGCAAATCTTACCTGATTAACACCTAATATATTTGAAAATTCATTTACATCTTTTTCTAGCATTGCAATAGCTTTCTTGAATCCAATCTTTCCTTGGAATAATCCAAGTTCATGAATCACATTTTCTCTAGCATGTGCATTTCCTTCACTATCTATATCTTCGCCCGTTAGTACAAGTAGTGCAAAAGAGCTCTCACTCATCATTTTTTCTAGAACTTCCTTTACGCTGAGACCTGCTCGTGGTCCAATTTCGTACGCTATTACATCTAGCCCTTGTTTTTCATGCAAATGATCTTTTAGATCTCTCCATTGATCATCGTGCCCATGCCCAATGAAAATTTTTATCGGATCCTTTTCTACTATAATGGTACTTTCTTTCACTTTACTTTCGAATATTTGGAATATCGCTTCAATTTCTCCTCTATCTTTGGATTTTGCAAGGACATAGCAATTATGTTCATTACTACGTATAATTAGGCGTTTATTTTGCTCGATATGATCAAAATAGTAATCATCCGCCTTATTATATTCTGCCAGAAACTCATCAACAGTATCATATTCCCAAGTTTCATGACCTTTGGTGATACTTAGTGCACTTGGTGCTTCAATTCTTTTTGATGTGTCTAATGTCGATAAAAATTGGGCATGGGCTGACCTTATGGTTTGTATTGAGAATTTGCAGGTGTAATAATATTTGCCTTTTTGCATATGAATTTGAGTAGGATTTACGCTAACGGCCGCGCCTAAACTGAAGTTGGCCGGTGCTAAAATACCACGAAGTGGTTGCGCCGGCCAATTTGGGTGAGCGACGATGGAAGAGGAGCTAACCAGTTAGGCGCTGTTATATGATGTACATGTTTTCCTTTTATTTGCGTTAGCAAATTGCTCTTAAAAAGAAAGAACCGATTTTGTTTTTCCGTTTTGGGCGAAGGGCAGAGGGGCTCAAGGGGTGAATGCCCGAAGCCCCAAACACCTAACTTGGAGTAATTAATTTCTCTATTTCTTCAAACAGTGGCTTGAAATTTATAAAGTCTGTTTCTGTACCATTATCAATTATGTGATCCTTGAATTTATTTTTGTTCAGACTAGTATGTGTTCCGCCGTCTTCTTTTGGCGTTGTTGAATAAAATTCATCAGTGAATAAGTTTTCGGGAAACAGATTTTCAATTCCATTTAATACCTTAGTATTTGCTTTATTTTTATTAAAAATAAATGGCGTTGTATTATTAGCACTAGTTAGCGAAAATGTGACATCACAATCCCACACGCAAAGAACTTTTTTTTCATGTGGTACCTTACTAAAAAAATCGAATATTGTTTTCAGCTGTGTTTTTCCTGAATTTCCTTCAGCGCCAGTTATGATTTCAATTTTTTCTTTGTTACTTCCTCCGAAAAAATCTAGAGCCTTGACAATAAATTCCGTATTTTTACCCTCAGTAATTATTGATATCTCTTTTTTACTAATTTGGTCGAATAATTTCAGACCTTCATCAAGGGTCGCGTATCCTTCAGTAAGTATCGAAAGTGCTTCATTGGCCGTCTTTTTTTCAATTCTGTTTTCCCCATCTTCATGTACAACAAAGATAGATTCTTCTGGGGCAAGGGCGATTGTTGTGGGAGAATGACTAACTAAAATAATTTTTACACCCTGTTCGAGAAATATAGTTTTAATGACATCCAATAGATTTTGGATCATTGAAGGATGTAGTGATGCATCTATTTCATCTAGTAAAAGTATATCTGGAAAATGATTGTCAGATGAAGATTTATAGATGCATGCAACCAAAGCCATGAGTATGCGTTCACCTGATGATAAATCAGTGAATTCAAGACTAACCGATGGTTTTTTTAAATGTTTGAGTCTGATTTGGAAATTACTGTCCCTATTGAGCCCCTCTGGCGTATTAACTCGGTAGTTTAGACTATTAAAACTTTCTAATATTTTATTTACTAGATCCCATGGTTTTTCTCCATGCACTTTGACAAAGTCTTCGTTTGAAAGTACATGATGATCCTCATTATAATCAGTATTTCTATAACTATTGTATTGGTTTAACTCATACTTTGAAAAATAATCTGTAAATACTTTCCCTAGTTGAAAAGGTAGAAAGTCATTTTTATAGGAGAATGGTTTATAGAGGTCAAGGAATGATTCTTCTTCTATTTCATCTATGCTTTTGGGTAATTTTTTTATTAAAGTTAATATTGCTTGAGCCTGTTGATTGCCTTTTAGATTATTGTTATTGCGAAAATGGTTGCTAATATTTTGTTTGTAGATTTTTAGCAGATTGAATGTTGCTTCATCATTGATATCTGCTTTTTTAAGCTCCCATAAATTTTTACCTAAATTGTCACAGAGCTCAGTCAATTTTTGATAATTTTCTCCTAGGCCTGATTTCCATGACTGAATGTTAGGCTTAATGTTTTTGTTATATAATTGCCAAGCTGCCTGTCTTTCTGATGATAGCTGTTGTGCGTTAAAAGCATTTTCGTTTTCTAATCTGAAGGTTTCATAGTTAAAAAGTACTATGTGTGAATTCTCTAAGCCTTCAAGAGCAACCTTGTTCTGTTCGATTGCTTGTAATAAATGACTTTTCCCTGAACCGTTTATTCCAGTCAATACTGTAAGATCTGGAAATTCAATTGTATTAAATTTCGTTATAGATTTGTGGATGTCTTTGAAAATTAATTTAATCATAACTATTTTTATTAAAGCGTTTCCGCAGCGTAGCCGAGGAAACACATTATATTCCCCCTCTATCAATAAAAGAAAAACAAAATTGGATTCTTTTCAAGAAGCTGGGGCAATAGTCCCAAAAGGGAAACATGTATTTCATATAACGGCTGCAACTAAGTGAAGAGGCGAGTTGG
>JAGQLQ010000045.1 GCA_020429235.1 Candidatus Peregrinibacteria bacterium
TGGCAACCTTTCGGCAAATAGTTCCGATTTTTCGCTCAAGTTCACGCAAACCGGCCTCATAGGTATAGTTGCGGATGATTTCATAAATTGCTCCATCAGTCATAGAAAATGGCTTCTTTTTAAGTCCATTCTGCTCAAGCTGACGTGGAAGCAGATACTTTTTGGCAATCTCAAGCTTCTCCTCTTCGGTATACCCAGGGAGTTCAATCACCTCCATCCGATCCAAAAGTGCCGGAGGAATAGTATCCAGAACATTGGCCGTCATAATAAAGAACACCTTGGAAAGGTTAAACGGTACATCCAGATAGTGATCGGTAAACTCATCGTTTTGTTCAGGGTCCAGCACTTCAAGCAATGCTGCCGCCGGATCACCCTGGAAATCTTTCCCAATCTTATCAATTTCATCCAGCATAAAGACCGGATCTTTACACCCGGCACGCTTCAACCCTTGAATAATACGACCTGGAAGCGCCCCAACATACGTCCGTCGATGTCCGCGAATGTCGGCTTCATCACGCATTCCACCCAGTGAGGCATGCACAAACTTTCGCCCAAGTGCTCGCGCAATCGACTGCCCAAGCGAGGTTTTCCCCACACCCGGCGGCCCGACAAAACATAAAATAGTCGCGCCACAAGTGTCATTCAGCTGACAAACAGCCAAAAACTCCAAAATACGTTCCTTAATTTTTTCCAATCCATAATGATCTTCATCCAAAATCTTTCGGGCCTTCTTTACATCCACTTTTGCATCACACGTTTTCTCCCAAGGCATGTCACAAAGCCATTCAATATAAGTCCGCGCCACATTATATTCCGGGGAGATCGGTAAAATCTTTTTCAGTCGATCCAACTCTTTTTGAGCAATTTTCTCAATATCTTTTGGCATTTTTGCGGCCTTAACACGCTTCTCCAGATCCTTCATCTCTTCCGGATCCATCATCCCCTCTAATCCGGGAACACCCGAAGGTTCATCTTCTCCAAGTTCCTTCTTAATTCTCTCAAGCTCTTTCTGAAGAAGATACCGCTTTTCACTCTGATTCAACTCCTGTGAAATATCGGTATGAATTTTCTTTTTAATCTTCTGGAGTTGAATCTCCCGATTCAGATGCTCCAGAATTTTCTGCAGGCGTTTTTCAGTATCAGTCATCCCCAAAAGATCCTGTTTCTCCTGAATATTGAGTTTTAAGAAACTGCAGGCAATATCAGCAATCTGATCCACGTCCTGAATAGAGTTCAGACCAGCAAGAACATCAGGGGTGAGCTGCCCATCCTGAACGCCAGCCATCCGCATATGCTCTTTCACCTCACGGGCAAGTGCCTGCAACGTAATGTTGTCCTCGGGGCTGGCCCCAATCGGATTAATTTTGGCAACAAGATAAGGTTTTTCCTGAGTGTATTGTTCAACTCTAAAACGGCTGACAGCCTCCACTACAACCATAGCATCACCAGCTTTTGTGCCTTTAATAACCTGTAAAATAGTCGCGCTGGTACCCACATCGTAAAGATTGTCGACAGGAGGAACCGGCTTTTTCGGATCTTTTTGCGCAACCAACCCAATAAGCTCTTCATTTTTGTGAGCTTTATCAAGGGCATTTATAAGATCATCATTCCGGACATAAACCGAAACAATCATTGTTGGGAAAACAACCAGATCTTTAAGCGGAACAATAAGAGGCTCAAGAGGGAGCCGATACGACACATCATCTGGAGAAGATGGAGGGAGTGGAAAATCAGGCATAGAAATAATGATAAATCCTTTAATTATAGCAGAAATATGCCTCAACGTCTACACACCGCCCAGTGCTGAATAAGAAAACAAATAGATAATATGTCTAGAGAAATGGCTTTCTGGAGCCCCTCATGGATTGAGACTTACACCAAATTTTGGTAATATATCAAGATACAAAAAAAAACACTAACACCAAAAACAAATGAACTTTATCAACAACCTCAAAAACTGGAAGGATCGAAATAATACACAGCCAGAAGAGGCTGAAGAAACAACTCTTCCACAAGATTCGGAGCAGGAAGAAGTGGAAGCTGCTGAAGAAGAAGTAGTAACCCTTGGAACAAAAATCAAAGTGGTTGCGGCTTTGGCGGTTGTTGGATTTGCAACCTACGTTGCCTATTGGGTTCAGGAACCAACAGACTTTAAGGCTCAGGTTATTGGTCCGGATTCAGTCACAGAAGAAGATGCCATGGCCGAAGAAGACGCAATGACAGAAGATTCAATGATGGAAAGTGCTCCGGAAGAGGAGGCGATGATAATGGAGGAAGAAACCCCAACAGAAAGCGTAATGGTTGCACAAACCACATCGTCAAACGAAGTCGAGCAGGAGGTGGCTATCATTGACTTTACCTTTACTCCGGCAAACATCACTATTGAACAGGGAACAACCGTTGTATGGACCAATTTGGATGTAGTCGATCACACAGTAACAAGCGACTACTTTACAAGTGATGTCCTTAAGTCAGGAGACTCTTTCAGTTATACCTTTGAAGAAGCCGGAACCTATGACTACTTCTGTACACTTCACCCGCAAATGAAGGGGAAAGTAACAGTATCTGCGGGAGCATCTGCTCCAACAGAAACACTTCCGGAAACAACAGAAGAGACAACACCACAGGAAACAGAAGAATCGCTCCCAACAGAAACACTGAGTCCAGCGCTTCTTACAACCGAAACAACAGATACCCCAACAATCGTCACCATTGACCCACAGGAACTTCTTGAAGAAGAACCGGAAATGGAGAGCGAAACAATGGTACTTTCACTGGACAACGAAACAGAAGTCCGGTCAGCCGCAAGCGTTGAAGAAAGCGGACAAATCGCGAAATCTGGACCAGAAGATATCCTCTACGCGGGACTCTTCCTTGGAATTCTCTACATGAATCGACGAAAGCTTTTCCCGGCGAAGGGCTAAACAGAGAGAAAAACTTGTCGTAAAAAACAGAAAAGAGTACACTTCATGCGTACTCTTTTTTGATGCAGATGGAGTTTCTGAGCCGGCCCATTGCAAATGTGATCATTTTTATTGCTGACCAAGCTCAGATTTTTTGGGGAAACCTGGCGCTTTTAAATTTCTCATGGCAGCAAATCGTCATAGATATTCTGCTTGTGGCGGTGATTTTTTACTTCACTTTCTCTCTTTTGAAAGGGAGCCGCGCGGTTCATGTTTTGTTGGGACTCAGCTTCATTGGTGTATTTTACTTTCTCAGTCAGGCACTGCAGCTGGTTGCGCTTGGTTGGCTTTTGGACCGATTTTTGACCGTTGTTTTGGTCGCGATCCCGATTATTTTTCAGAGAGAGTTGCGGATGGGACTGGAACGTCTGGGGCACACTACGCTTTTTTCCAAGCAACAAAAGAGAAGGATTGACCGCATGATTATGAGTATTGTTGATGCGTGTGATGTTATGGCAAAAGCAAAAACAGGAGCCTTGATCGTTTTGGAGCACACCGTCCCGCTCAAAGAGTACACCGATACCGGAATTGAGCTGGGAGCAAAAGTTTCAAAAGAGCTCCTTTTGAGTATTTTTAAACCAAAATCTCCACTCCATGATGGAGCCGTTATCATCGGCAATGAGCGGATTCATGCGGCATCATGCATTCTTCCTCACTCATTTGAAAACACAGCATCCGGTATGGGAACACGCCACAAAGCTGCTCTGGGACTCTCCGAGAACACTGACGCCAGTATCGTAGTAGTTTCCGAAGAGAGGGGAACGATCTCTTTCGCCAAACATGGCAAAATGCAAACCAATATCGACCCGGCAGAGCTCCAGTCACTCCTGAACAAATCATTCCAGCCACTCAAAAAGAAAAAGCCGAAAGCTCTCAAAAACACATCGAAGAAACCTAACAAGAAGCAAAAAGCATGAAAATATTCTCAAACATACATCTCAAACTTTTGGCACTCATTTCTGCAATTGTGCTCTGGTTTGTTGTTATTACAGTAGAAAACACCATCTACATTTTCCCTCAAGAACTGGAAATTGATGTGCGAAACCTTGGATCAAATTTAAGCCTGGCCAATGAACTCCCCGAGGTAAAACTTTTCCTCCAGGTATCAAAAGAGGAGCTCAAATCTCTCACCCCCGATGACTTTAATGTCTATATCGACCTTGGAAACGCTCAGGCCGGTGAAAAAAGCGC
>JAGQLQ010000046.1 GCA_020429235.1 Candidatus Peregrinibacteria bacterium
GTACCCGCTGCATCGATGCCTGCCCAACCAAAGCCTTCGCCGGCCCACGCGAGCTGGACGCAAAACGCTGTATCAGCTATTTGACCATCGAACACAAAGGCCCAATCCCGCAGGAATTCCACAAGCCCATGGCCAACTGGATTTTCGGTTGCGACATCTGTCAGGAAGTTTGCCCATACAATAAACAGTTCGCCAAACCCCTTCAACTGGAAGCCTTCAAAAAAGTCACGATTGCCGGATCCAGCATTCCACTGGACGAAATCCTGGCCATCAAAGACGACGAAGAGTATGTCGCCCGCTTCGCGGGCTCCCCACTCATGCGCGCCAAACGTGCCGGCCTGCAGCGCAACGCCAGAATTGTAAAAAAGAACCAAGAATCAAACTAGACCCTTCCACTCTTCCTCAAGCCCACCCTCCTCCTGATTCACCCATCGCGCCAGCACAAACAAAAAGTCGGACAAACGATTCACATACTGAAGGCACAGTTCACCCCATTCCTCTTCACCAACAAAGGCAACAATTGCCCTTTCCGCCCGCCGACACACCGCCCGCGCCGCATGTAGCTGCGCACCGGCAAGTGTCCCTCCCGGCAAAATAAACTGCTTCAATTCCGGTAGGTCGGCCTGGAGAGCGTCAATGTTCTCTTCCAAAGACCCCACATCCTCGGCAGAAATTCGCGGAGCGTCCTTCTGGGCATTCACTGGCGTCGCCAGGTCCGATCCCAATACGAACAACTGTTGCTGAACAGAATGCAAAACCTCTGCAGCCTCTGGTGGAAGCGAATAGCTGCGGCACACCCCAATCATCGCATTCAACTCATCCACAGTCCCAATCGACTCCATACGCGGAGAGTCCTTGCCCACACGCTCACCGCCATAAAGCCCTGTCTGCCCCTTATCACCGGTTTTTGTATAAATTTTCATGAAAAGTCAAAAAGTGTAGGGACAGCATAGCATACAAAGTACCCAAATTGACAAAAAGAGAAAAACGGAGCAAGGTAGCACCTTATTTGTTCTTTGAAAGGAACATACACCAGACTCAAGCGGCTTAGATAATAAGCCATTTAAGCCTGGTGTATGGGAGGAGTACCCAGGGAGAGGCACCATATCGGTGTATCTGCTCGATCCTTATGGAGATTGACATGAAATTCACATTGGATTCAATTCCAGAAGGGAAAGAACGCGGATGGGTTGTCCGCATCGATGGTGAAGAGGTGCAGGTAGGTCATATTGAGCTCACCAGCACGTTTGGTACGCTTGAGTATGGCCTTCATCCTGAAGGCTACGACAGCTGGGTGTTCCGCGAGGCAGGTGGAGGCGGATCCGTCCTTCTGCCTTACGCAATCGACGAAACCGGTGAACTGTGGGTTGGTCTCCTCAAGGAGTTCCGTCCACACATGGGTGGCATGGTGTTTTGTGCGATCGGGGGGTTCAAAAGCCCAAACGAATCAAATCGCGAGACACAGCAACGAGAAGCGTGGGAAGAAGCGGGAATCGACGGCATCGAGGCGACTCAGCTCCCTGGATGTGGCACAAACTCCAACCGAGCCTTCTTCGTGGCCGATGCCCAGACCGAGGGCACCATCGCCTACGCGCTCAAGCTACCCTTCAGCCTTCTCAGGAAGGCCGATGACGAAGGGCTCATGCTGAAAGATGCAGCACTCCAGAACACCCTGAACAAGCCAGACGACGTTCGCTTCTTTCACTGGAAGCACGCTGCACGTACAACAGCGGACGCCATGGCCCGGTCAGCTATCCTCCAACTCCTCACGACCATTTTACCTTGAACAAATAAGCCTTATCGCCATCCCAGCATTGCTGAGGATGACGATATGAACTTCATAGGCGGAGAGTTCGCGAGCAATCGCTGAGCCCCGCCTATTCTTTTTGAAAATTTTCGCGAACTACCCCAAAAGTTCATTCACAATTTTGCTGACCAGAGTCCCGTCAGCTTTCCCCTGAACTTTTGGCATCAACGCACCCATAACTTTCCCCATATCTGCCTTCGATTCAGCGCCGGTTTCAGCAATCGCGGCTTTCGCCAACTCCAGAATTTCCTGTTCATCCATCTGTGGAGGCATAAACTCCATCAACACTTCAATCTCTTTCTCTTCCGCAGCAGCCTGCTCTTCACGGCCACCATTACGAAACTGTTCAGCAGAATCCCGTCGTGACTTGATCCCTTTCTGAACCAGCTGAAGAATATCAGCATCAGTCGCCTCTTTTCGGTCACCGGAAACTTCAAACTTCATAATATCGGCCTTCAACATACGCAAAACGCTGGTCCGCGTTTCATCCTTGGCCAGCATGGATTTTTTCAGTTCATCTTGAATCGTGTTCTTAAGAGCCATACATATCAGATTAAAAAATGTGCACCTATAATGTAGAGTGCCGATGTCGAATACTCAAGCCATGTTCAAAAAGCTCACCAAAAAAAGGATTATCCGCGAGGTGTCCGCCCAAAAAATGACCATACATGGGCGTGAGGTTCCCTATACCCTGGTGCGCAGCAGTCGGGCCAAACGGTTGAGTCTGAAAATTGGCGAGCAAAGCGGATTTGAGGTGGTCGTGCCGATACGAACAGCAATAAGCAGTGTGCCACGATTTTTAAAACAGAAAGAAGATTGGATTTTGAAACATGTTGAAGATTTGGAGGAGCAACGTGCGGCGCGGCCAAAAATTGAGGATGGAAGTGCGATAACGATTTTAGGGGTAAAAAAGAAGATTCGGATTTTCCCAACGCGAAAGCCAAAGCCGCACGTGAAAGAGGCGCGCGCGCTGGAGTTCGACTCCGCCACGGATACTGCTTACTACGGCAACCCGGAAATCCTTATTTACTCCAACACCTCTGCCGACGCGCGCGCTGCCCTGGAAAAACACCTTCGCAAACAGGCTGCCCAGCACTTTAAAACCCGCACGGCAACCATCTCACAAGAAATGGGTACCACCTATAACCGCATTTCCATCAAAGGCCAAAAAACCCGCTGGGGCAGCTGCAGCCGTGAGAAAAACCTTAACTTCAACTGGCGCCTCCTCTTCGCCACTCCGGAAATCCTCGACTCTATCATCATTCACGAACTCGCCCACACCGTACACCTCAACCACAGCAGGCGTTTTTATACGCTTGTTGAAGCTCATTGCCCCAACCATCGCGCACTTTCAAAACAGCTCCAAAAAATGAGCGCGACGTTCCCGCTTTAGAAATCACCCCAAATACTCTCTTTTCGGATCCACCTCTTCCCGTAAAATCCGCAGCTCTTTTGCCGTCGGTGCTTTCGTTTCCTCAATCTTCCGGGGCATAATCGGCCGCCAACTCATGTTTTTCAACACATCCTTTTTCTTCACCCCCGGATGCAAAGACACAACCCGCGCCTTCTTCGACTTCGGATGAAAATCCATAATGCACAAATCCGTAATGATGAACTTTGGCCCTTCCCCGCGAAGCCCAGCTTTAAGCCGTGAATCGCCTCCCTTTAAATGCCCGGGAGAAGTAATGTAATCGCACTTATGAAACTTCCTTTTTTCATGTTTTGTGATGATGAACGTGCTCATAGCAAGCGACGCAATATCGTTCGCTCCGCCGCTCCCAACCAGCCGCACCTTCGGCTTTTTATAGTTGCCGATAACCGTCGAGTTCAAATTCCCATACCGATCAATCTGAGCACCGCCCAGAAAGCCAATATCAATGTATCCACCTTGCAAAAGTTCGCCCAAACTTTCACGCAAATCGGCCACAGCCGACGCCCTGTACATCAACCGGGGATCACTCACAGAAAGCGGCAGCTCTTTATTATGCGTATCAATATTCCCGCCCTCATACACAATTTTCGCATGGGGCGCGTGCAGTTTCTGCGCCAACATACAGGCTAAAACCGGCAACCCCGTCCCCGCGAGCACCACAGCGCCATCCGGCACCAACCGCGCCCCGCAAATCGCCATTAACTCCTGGTTTGTGAATGTAGTTTTCGCCATGCATGACCATTAAAAAACTAATACCCCAACGTCTTCCGCGCCTTCAATTTCTTCAAATGCTTCTCGCCCAACTTCGCCAAAATTTTCTCCTCACTCGGCAGCACCCACTCCTTTTTGTACTTCTCCCAGCCCTCTTCCGTCCGGCACATTTCCGCATACATCTCTATATGATCCTGATCGTAATCGTAAAAATTATACATCGCCGTCGGCCACGCGCCATGCGGGACCTCCACAATAAAATCGACCATCAAGCCCGGAACCACTGTCTTCTTCGGATCTTTCCGAATCACATCCGTGCTCACAATCTCCTCCGCCAGCACAATCTTCATGTCAGACGCCTTCAATCCATCCACATCCGATGCCAACGCATCATCAATCTGCACATTCCCATCCGTGTCGACCCGCTGCACCTGAATCACGCCCACATCCGGATTAATCGACGGCACCAACCCCACCGCTTCACCAGTAAACGGACACGCCACCACCGCCATTTTCTCTTCCAGCCGCTTCATCAAAGACTTCTTCTCCAGATCACTCCCAAGCATGCTCTTGGTCGGCATAAAAGGAACCCCAATGGCTCCGCCATACAATCGCATCGTCATGGTCAGGTTCGTATAATCCTCCACCTGCAAATCGCCTTCCTCAATCCGCCGCCGCACATTTGGCGCCGGCCCAATCGTCTCGATCCCGCTATACGCCACCTCCATTTTCGTAATCACTCTTCCCGCAGCCAAAAGATCCACATGAACCGTCGGGCCGGAAGACACAAAATACATGTCATGTTTTTTCTGCCGGATCATTTCACGGCTAAAAGCCATGCATGCCCGCACATGCGCAAACCCACCAATAAAAATCGTGCTCATATTCGGCACCATCTTCACCGCTTCCTGAAGTGTAATTTGTTGCGCCATACTCAATCATTATACTCCTTCTCCTCATCCTCTCAATCAACTTGACAAAAATGCAAAATAACTTAAAGTAAATATGTTTGACGAATGTCCCCTGCTGAAGAGCACGGGCGGCAAAAAGCGAACACAACCTTTGACAACGAGGAGCAATAAAATGGATCAGCCCGTCATTCGTATTCCGTTGAGCACCATCATTCGCCTGAATCTGGATCAGATCCGGAAGCTGGGAATGGAAAACACAGAAAACCTCAGCGGGTTCCTGCAAGACTGGACCCAGGCCTGCAAAGTCTGTGGCATTCCAGTCATGTCCAAAACCTATTCAGAAGATCCCAAATGGGAGGAAGACAATGAATGTGATCCACTCTTCACAGATGTGGATCTTCACGACTGGAAGCTGGGACTGGTATACAAGGCAAAAGAGAGGGAGTTTCTGGTCCTCTCTGTGGTTCTCTCGAAAGGGAAGAAGGAGGTCTACGTCGCTCTGGCCAAGCACTTCATCTTCGATGTTGAGCTCGAGCCCTCCGACTACGAAGAGCTCGCTCAGAACATACGCGGAGGGTGGTCTGAGTGGATGGGAATCCTTGAAAGCCGCAAGATTGAGGATCGCATCCCTTACGCGCCCTAAGCCTCCTCGTATCGACGCAACAAGCGTCAAAAGGGGACCCCTTAAAAGGTCCCTTTTTTTTTACCCCAAAATCCGTTACCCTTTTTTTGTCGATAAAATTAACCCCAAAACCATGGCGGACGCACAAGAACATTTGCTCTATTTCTACGGCACAGAATGCACCCACTGTCACGAAATGCAGCCCCTTTACGATCAACTGGAACAAGAAGAAGGAATCGTCATGACCAAACTGGAATGTTGGCACGATGAAAAGAACGCCCAAAAACTGGAAGAGCTCGACGCAGGTCGTTGCGGAGGAGTTCCATTCTTCTACAACACCAAGACAGAAAAATTTATTTGCGGATCAACCGACTACGAAACACTAAAGGCTTGGGCACTGGGTGAATAAAGCATAACTATGGCTCCAAAAATCTTCATCAACGGAAAAGAGATCTCCAGCATGCAGGATTTGCCACCGGAACTCAGGCAAATCCTTGGAGACGATAACAATAACGGGATTCCCGATATTGCCGAAAACCCGTTTGCCGCTCTTGGAAAATTGGGAGATCTGAACAAACTGGCAAAAACACTCCCAAAAGATCTCGTCAAGCATTTGCCGCTTACTTCGGCCCAAAAAAAACAGATCGGCCTTACCAATGTTGTGGTAAACGGTAAGCAATATGACGACGTCAGCCAGATCCCGGAATCAGAAAAAGCTGAACTAAAAGCCACTCTCTCCAACATCAAGCATACCCAGGACTCGACACCGGCGGAGCAACTTTCCAAAATCCCATTGCGCAAAACCTCCGAAATCCCCGTCACCGATTCCCCTGCCATTCAGGAAAAACAGGACAAAAACCGGGCTATCATCTTTGCTCTGGGAATGGTTGCCATTGCCGGTTACCTCCTCTATGAATACCTGAGCGCCGGAAACCTTTAAAAACCCTTTTTCAGAAAAGTACCAGAGTGGCGCTGCTCATACTCTTCAAATTCGCGCTGCATCTGAATAATCAGCTCCTGAGCCTCCTGGTAGAGCGAACGTGCACGTGCATGAGCCTCATATGTCCCATCATTCCGCACATGTTGAAGTCTTTGGCAAAGGACATAGACCTTCTGAAGATTTTGGTAAAACTCTTTTGTCCTTTGTGAAACAGGCATCGCCTCCAGACGCAAATGGATAAGTTTATCAAAAAGAAGCAAGGTCGTACTGGCAAGAGCTAAACCAGTTCCAGTACCAATAAATTCGTTCTCAGTTTTCATCCCAACCGCAACACCGAGAACCGTGGAAAGTGCAAGAAGTGTAGCCAAAATCGCTTGTGGACGAGGCCCCATCTCCTGCAAATGTTCAGAATATGATTTCTGCTCATACGGATTAATATTCTCACCAAAAAAATATTCAGATATGCGCTCCGGCGATGACTCAGCAGAGGTTGCGGCAAGAGCCTTGTAACGGGTTTCCTCTCTATAAAATGCAATTGGAAGATCCTCAAGATCAGGGCTTTTGCTCAGGTCCCGCACCATATTCTTAAGCCGTAATGTTTGATCTAAATAAGGACTTTTTTCAGACATTATGAAAACATTAAAGAGAACATAGAATAACAATAAGAATAATTTGTCAATAATTTATTGACAAATCTATGAAAAATATTATGTTTTGGCAGAACGACGTTCATGAATGCTCTTCGTTTATCGGCGGAGCTTTTAACAACCAGGAGGTTTGAATGCAGGAACTGCGAGTAACAAATTACCCATTCGTCTTTGATATCGTCCATCTGCCAGGTTTGCTGATCGTGGACAGATGGAAAATCGCCACCCTCAAGTTCGAAGTACAAGAGCTGGGGAAGGTAGAGATCGAGGTCGACGGGGTCACGGTCAAAAAAGACCCCAAAGGCGACAAGAACTCTACCCGGGTATCCATCCAGGGAAGGATGGGTGACCAGGAAGTAGAGCTGCGACTATCCGTAGCGGTCCAGAGGACCGAGAGCTCCGAGCCTCACCAGGAGAGGAAAAACAACATTTCCACCGGTTGGTTCAGAATCCAGGGGGTGGTGGATGACGCAGAAGTAGAGGTCCGGCTATCCGTAACGGTCCGGGAATCCGCGGGCTCCTCCGAGCCTCGCTGGGAGAAGAAGGACTACATTTACTCCGGTGGAATGCTCTACATCAAATAACCTTCATACGTCTGTTCAGCCCGTCCCAGGTTTTCCGGGGCGGGTTCGACTTATCCCTTTTCGTGTGTAACAATTCAGACATGCGTGTACAAACACCACAAAACAAGAAATTTACAGCCAGGCTCATCCAGCAGAAAGAGAGTATGCCAAAACCACCCTGGATGCGCATACGTCCGCCATCCACGGACCAGTTCGTGAACATAAAAAAACTCCTCAAAGAAAAGAATCTCAATACCGTATGTGTTGAAGCCCGCTGTCCAAACATCAGCGAGTGCTGGAGTGGCGAAAAAGATTCCACAACCGGTAAAGCCAGAGGAGGAACAGCCACCTTCATGATTATGGGCGACACCTGCACCCGGGCATGTCGTTTCTGTATGGTCAAATCCGGAAATCCAAAACGGATCCTGGATCCAAAAGAGCCACAAAACCTGGTGGAAGCAGTAGAGATTATGGGGCTCGACTACGTGGTTATCACCTGTGTTACCCGCGATGACCTGCCCGATGGAGGAGCCAGCCACTGGGTCGCCTGCCTGGATGCACTCAAAAAAGCGCACCCAAATCTTTTAATCGAACTCCTTACATCGGACTTTGACGGTAATCTTGAAGCCGCAGAAAAAGTCCTCGACGCCAAACCTCACGTTTTCGGTCACAATTTGGAGACAATTGAACGCCTTCAACTCGGCGTCCGCGACCCACGGGCCAACTACCAGAAATCCCTCTCCATCCTTGAACACGTCAAAAAAACAGCACAAGCCAAAGGCCAAAAAATCTACACCAAAACATCTCTCATGCTTGGGCTGGGAGAGACAGAAGAAGAGGTCATTCAGACCATGAAAGATGCCCGTGCTATTGATGTCGACATCATAACTTTTGGCCAATATCTGCAGCCAAGCCCTTTCCACTTACCAATCCACGAGTACATAAAACCCCAACAGTTCGTAAAATACAAAAAGCTCGCTCAGGAACACGGCTTCCTTTACTGCGCGTCAGGCCCTTTTGTCCGCTCATCATACAAAGCTGGAGAGCTCTTTATAAAGAACCTCATTTTGAAAGAGGAAAAGTTGACAAAAATATAGATAAATTCTAAAATCAGCTCTTATTTACCCACTAAGAGATGGGCCTCAAAAGCCTCGAAATACAACAACCTGTAGAGCAGATCAGTCCAAGTCCGGAGCAGAAAGAAGAGGAGCGAGTTCAGCGAGTGCTCAAAGCAGGATATCTTCAAAGACTCTTGGAGCGGAGCCCTATTAACCCGAATCCGGAAACCTGTAGCAGCCCGGAAAGTGCCTATTTGCATGATCTGGAATCAAACTATAGAGAAGTTCCGGAGGAGCTCACATTTGAAGCTCTGGAAATGGATATTCATCCAGATCATCGGGAGCGAATTTCACGCGTCTGGCGAAAGCTGAAAAATGCTCAGGAAAAACTTTTTCGTGTAACCAGAAGTGCCAGATGGATCTGGAAAAATGCTCCATCAACAGCCGACGAAGGCGCAGGAGCTGTTATTGATGATATGCGAATCAACGTCAACCGACAGTATCGACAAGCCGTAAAAGCACTCATTAGCAGATTCAGTGACCCACAGTCGGAAGAGGTCTCTGAAATGACCCTTCCTATTTGGCAGGATCTGGAAAAAGGTCAGCGAACCCGTTTTTACTACGCCAACAACACCTACCTTCTGGCGCTCCGCATCTACTACGAACTCCTTCTTGAAAAACCACCGGAAGATCATGACGGCGAACCGGTCCTCCCTTTAGATCATCCTCAAAGAGGAACTATCGTACTCCAAAACCGCTATGCCCGACTCCTGGCGGCAACCCACCAATCTATCGCCCTCTCCAAAGCCGGACACCACGAACAAACCAAAAGACGCATTCGTAAACACAATCTCGAACCCTATTGGTATCATCCACTCCAGGTCATGCTTGCCCATCTGGTGGACACTGTTCCGTACACCATCGAAGATGAAAAACTAAAATACTCACCTATCATTGGAACAGTCGTGGCCGCTATGCACGACATGAGCGAAGACACAGAACTGAGTGTCGAAGACGTTTGTCAGTTTGTCCGCACCCGCCTGGACCAATATGACAGCTCTCTCGATCAGGTTATTGAAAGCGGATACGGCATTGACCGCAGAGCATTCAAACAGAAAGCCCTCGACCTGGCTGGTCGCCACATGGATGACCACCTCAAAGCAGCACTCCGGGTTCTTTCCAATAACACAAAACTCACACCAAGAGAAATCCGTACCGCGTTTCAGGCACATCTCATACCACAGGAAAAAATCTTCGATCTCCTGGAAATTCCCGCAGAAAGAAGATTTGGATATCTGAAAGGGATGGGTCTCAAGCCAAATAACGAAGCACCTCAATCCCAAACATATCAAATGTTCCCGGAAGTCGGAGCGACCGAACTCGACCATAAAATGGATCAGAAAATGACAGCTTTTCTCTTAAGGCTCAACATTTTGGCAAGCGGATATCGCCAGCAGGTATCACTCATTGGCAAGCTGGAGGATCGGGCAGACAATCTTCAGGATCTGGAAAAATTCCCAATCGAACGCCAACTGTCCATCCTTCGATCCACCTGCAAAAGACTCATCGCCTGGGCCATGCTCGACTACGATCCAAAAAACAAAAGACCACTCTACAACGCCCTCCCACGCCTCATCGATGAAACAGTCGGACAATACTGCCGCATTATGAATGAATATAAAGACGACATCACCCCCGACGACGAAGCGCTCATAGCCCAACTGACCGACTGGCAGAAAACCGTCAAACGCTACAAAAATGCGTTTATTTAGGAAAAGAGTCAGGATAGAAAACCGCCCGGATAATGTTGGCAGCTTGACCACGACTAAGCAAAGTTTGAGGGGAAAAGCTCTTTTTCCAAAGAGATTCAATAATCTCATTGTCACTTAATGTATCCATATTTTCTTCAAAAAACTGTTCCACACCGGTTATAATGGTGTGACGTTCGCCATCTGTTAGTGTGCTGGGAATCTGCTCTCCCGCACGAGCAAGCATAGCAAGAGCTTCAGCATTAATAAGATCTTTTCCAGGGTTGAAAGAGCCATTATCATACCCTTCAACAATATTAAGTTCAGTTCCAGCATCAATATAATGATAAAACCAGTCAGTCAAAGCAACATCATTGTACTGGGAAGATTCATTACCCTTTTCAAAAAGATTTAAGCCGGGATACCTCAAAATCATCTTCAAAAATTCAACACGATTCACGGCCGCATTCGGGCTAAAAACTCTGAGATGATCAACATCTGGAGAATATTCTTCTGGATCCCGTGGGAGGTCTATCCCATCAATAGATCCACGTCCCTGAAGCACACCAATATTATAAAGAAAACAAATATCTTCTTCATATAGAGATCCAGAGGTGTCATTAAAAATGTCACTACAGGTAAATTTAAAATTATCATCACCCATATCGTCACCATCCACATCTATATCTATAATTTCATTATCCTCTTGAGAAGAATTGAGCTCATCATACCTACCAGAACCAGGACGTCCACTGCCACTCCCACTAGAAGTTGTGGTAGGTACCAAAACAGAAGAACTGAACTCAGAAGTCGCCCCAAAACGCGAAGTAAAAGAGTCAAATGTATGAACTTCAAATAAGAGTTCAACCGCTGGAGTAGTAGCCATAGTCGTTTGGCCGATAGTCATAGCATCATACTGAGCTCGTAAGCCAGAAGTTGTCGCGGTATAATCTCCGGGGTTATAAGGATCAACACATGGCGCGGCCAGGGGCCCGGCAACATCATTGGCAACAGAAAGGTCAAAACGAACAGAAATTGTATCGGAATCAACCCGGACAACATTCGATATTATTCCTTCATGAAAATACAAAGTAAGAGTTGCCGCCGGAATATACTCCATGGCACGAGCCCCTGTAGAGGTCGATAAAAATTCTAAAATTTCTTCAAATCGATCAGCTTCTGCTGAATTTTGAAGATCAAAGCTCAGTTCATACACATCCGCTCCAAGTGGATTTATAGTAGTACCAAGAAGTTGAGTTTCAGTCTGGTGAGAATAATATACTTTGGAATCACAAGTAGCCGGAACCGTTAAAATTTCAGTAGCGGTAGCGGCAACGGTAGTGCCAGCAACACCGGTCAAAGTGGCATTGAACGATTCAGAACCCGCACCCGCATGAGTAATATTATCAGAAGATACAAAAACTCCATCACTAAAGAACTCAATCCTATAATCTCCGGCCGGAACATCTAAAGAATAATCTACCTGAACATTTCCTCCAGAGGTGGTTGTATTGGTAAAAACAGGTTGATTCAGGAGATCATTAGGTCCGGAATCTGCATCGAAGGCATCATTGGTGTCCTGTCCTATAAAGTCATCAGGAAGGAAATCCGGAGGGGAAGAAGTATCAATAGCATGATCAATAGGCAGCGTGCCAGTTAAGATAGTATTCCTCAAAATACTATTATCAGCGGGATCGACAGGGATATCATCCAGGCTCATAACTCTGATGCCGGCATGATCACCACTAATAAGATTTTCTTCTCCCGGATTCACTCCACCAATAACATTATATTCAGAGTATCCCGGCACAACAATACCCCCAATCGGCCCATTGCCAAGCCCTACAACAGGATTACCATTAATGTCGGTTCCAATGTAGTTCCCCTGAACACGATTGTTGGAAGCAGCAGGAGCTACCTCCGAGCCAATGGCAATCCCCGCAAGGCCATTCGCGGATACAACATTACGAGCCGCGGGAATATCACCTCCCACAAGAACATCAGTAGCGCCTTCAAAAATAAGAATCCCAACAGCATCATTGGGCAAAGCAGAGGTCCCTGAAGCATCGAGACCCACAATATTTCCTTGAATAATACTTCCAGAAGCCAGAACAAGAATACCATGAGAATCAACACCAATATTCCCAGAAACTACATTCCCAGATCCGGGAGATATACCACCAATACGAACACCTTTGGGTAAGTCAGCAACAATAATTCCACTTTCCCCATTGGGAAGAGCGGAGCCACCAGTAATATCAGTTCCAACATAATTCCCTTCAATAATTAAAACTTTCCCATCTCCAACAATAAGAATACCTGTAGCATTATTTCCGGAAATAATATTTCTTTGGGAAGGATCTGCTCCTCCTATACGCAGATTAGCAAAAGAAGTAAAATTGAGTATTCCCTGATCATCATTTGGGCGAGCACTTAAACCGTCAGGACTGGTCCCAATCAGATTACCTTCAATAGAAATATTTGAACCATCACTAATCACAACCCCCGGGCCAATATTACCGGAAACAACATTATTTTGTAACTTCACACCACTGGTTGTTCCTTGAATAAGAAGACCAAAATTACCATTTCCCAAAGCATTTCCATGAACATTAAGACCAACATAATTATTCTGAATAAGCGTATTTACAGCACTATCAACAGAAATACCTCCCTGACTGTTAGCAGAAATAATATTTCGGGAAGCAACAGTCATGCCACCAATAGTTGCATCATTAACCCCCAAACCATTATCATATATATTAATTCCTCTTTGAGCATTAGCAATAGCGTTAACCCCAGTAATGTCAGTCCCAATATAATTCCCGGCTATAACCAGATTATCACCACCCTGAAACTCAATTCCATGAATAGAAGATCCGGAAATAATGTTCATATCGGCAAAAGAACTCCCTCCGATAGTCAAATTATTGGCTTCAGCAAGAATACCGTAACCATTAGAAGAAATAGCCACCGAACTTCCATCAAGAGTGGTTCCAATATTATTACATCCAATAGTCACATTATCAACAGCAACACCAATAGCATGAACTCCAGTGGCCCCAAAAAGGTTCATTCCACGCAAGGAACTTCCTGACGCGTTAGATGTAAATCCGAATCCGTCACTTCCACCTGTTGACGAAAAATCAACAGATAGAAGAAGATTTCTACTCACCGGATCTGTTCCACACGAAACCCCTGGCTGAGAAGTCCCATCCACAAAAACTGGCTCAATAAAATCATCATATTCAGTTGCCGGGGTAAAAACAAAAGGCCCCGGCCCGGCCAAATTAAAAGTAATAGTATCCAAAGAGGCATCAAAATTCGCCTGAGAAATAGCAGCTCTTAAAGTGCAGGGGCCGTCTCCCACGCTATCATCAGTATCACAAACACCATCAGCAGTATTAAAATCACCAGTATCGCTAGCTGAATCAACAGTAAAAGTAGCAGCGTAAGCGGGCATGGTAAACAAAATAAAAACACCCACAGAAACAATAAATCGATAAACCATGAAAAATAAATTATATATTTTTTTTACATATCTTTATTTAAAGATTGCGCAGAATATTATAAATCTTAAAAAAACAAATTGAAACACTGGAAAAGAAAAAACAATTGATCTATTCTGAACTCTGCAATTGAACAATAGTGCTATGGGAATCATCGACAAATTCGATCCGCTCAAAGAGCAGATGGTTCAGATCCTCGACCAGGACGGCAACCATAAAGAAGACATGCTTCCAGCAGAAATGACCGACGAGGTCGTGAAAGAGATGTACGAAAAGATCTGGTATGTCCGCCTTTGCAATGACCGCGCTTTCAAAATGCAGCGATCCGGTCGACTCGGGACTTTTGCTTCAGTGAAAGGTCACGAAGCTTGCCAGCTAGCAGTAAACCTGGCTCTAAAAGAGACCGACTGGGTCGTACCTTACTTCCGTGAACAAGCCATTATGTGGGATCACGGCGTCCCAATGGAAAACATTTACCTCTACTGGAAAGGAAACGAATGGGGATCACACATCCCAGAAGGCGTAAAATGTCTGCCACCATCCGTCCCAGTAGGAAGCCAAATGCTTCATGCCGTGGGAATATCATGGGCAGCAAAAATGCGGGGAGAAGATGAAATCACAGCCACTTTTTTTGGAGACGGAGCCACATCGGAAGGAGATTTCCACGAAGCCATGAACTTCGCAGGAGTCTTCAAAACCGGAACCATTTTCATCTGCCAAAACAACCAATACGCCATTTCTGTACGGCGAAACGTCCAAACCGCAGCAAAAACCATTGCCCAAAAGGCAATTGCGTATGGCATGCCTGGAGTTTTAGTCGATGGAAACGATCCATTCGCAATGTACGCAGTGACCAAAGAGGCAGCAGAAAGAGCACGAAAAGGAGAAGGTCCAACGCTCATCGAAGCATACCTCTACCGTTTCGACGACCACACCACTTCCGATGACGCCAGCAAATACCGCGACGAATCAGAAGTTGAAAACTGGAAACCACGCGACGCAGTTATCCGCATGCAAAAATACCTGGCAAAGAAAGGACTCTGGAGCGAAAAATACCAGGAAGAACTCATTGAAAGCCTCAAGCCAAAAGTAGAAGAAATGGTCAAGAAGATCGACGAACATCCGGATCCAACAGTGGACGACATTTTCGGATACACATTCGCCGAACTCAGCCCCGAAATGGAAAGGCAAAAAGAGTATCTTAAGAAATCACTCGGACAATAATGAAAACAAACGCTTTACATATGGTAGGGGCGATTAACGAAGCCCTCCGACAAGAAATGACCAAAGACGAAAGAGTCGTGGTCTACGGTGAAGATGTTGGCGTGGATGGTGGAGTTTTCCGTGTAACCGATGGACTTCACGCTGAGTTTGGAGATCAACGATGTTTCGACTCCCCGCTCGCCGAATCAGGAATTGTGGGAACCGCTATTGGATTGGCAATCAACGGCATGAGGCCGGTTGTTGAAATCCAGTTTTCAGGATTCCTTTTCGAAGCATTCGCGCAGATCATGTGTCACGCCGTTCGTGTACGAAACAGAAGCCGCGGACGATTTACATGCCCAATGGTGATCCGAACGCCATACAGCGGAGGAATTAAAGCGTTGGAACATCACATTGAATCAGAAGAAGCGTATCTTGCACACCTTGCAGGACTCAAAGTTGTCATTCCTTCAACTCCATTCGACGCAAAGGGGTTACTTCTAGCGGCAATCCGCGATCCAGACCCGGTTGTGTTTTTCGAGCCAAAGAGGCTCTACCGATCGTTCAAACAAGAAGTACCGGAACAGGACTACATCATTCCAATTGGAAAGGCGGCACTTGTCCGTGAAGGAACAGACCTCACACTTATTGCCTACGGAGCTATGGTTCGTGAATGTCACGAAGCCGCCGCTCAGGCAGAAAAAGAGGGCATCAGCTGCCAAATCATCGACGTCCGAACCATCTCGCCAATCGACCGCGAAACCATCATCGCGGCGGTCCAATCAACCGGTCGGGCCATCATCGTTCAGGAAGCACCGCGCTCATTCAGCGTCGCTTCAGAAATCATGTCTTTCCTCTACGAAAACCTCTTCCAGTCACTCAAAGCGCCAATCGCCCGTGTCACCGGTTTCGACATCGTCAACCCAATGGCCCGCGGCGAAGACCTCTACCTTCCAAATCAAAACCGCGTCTTCCAGGAAATCAAAAAGGTAATGGGCTAAAAATTTTTCTTAGGGTAGAGAAGTTTCAGATGAACCACTTGTGTGAATTTGGAGAGATCATGATCTCTCCAAATAAGACGAAGCGTACATGTTAGCTGAGTCTTACTTTCACACGTGGTGAAAAGGAAACTTCCCCACCCTTGACGCACCCACGTCAAAGGAGGAGAATGGTGCCCAGCCGATTCCTAAACCTGTCCCCGTGGAGCTTCTTCAAGCCTTTTCAGTCTTTGTTCCGATGATCATTTTCGGGGCAGCACTCATCCTCATTGCATTTGAGTTTGTTGATAAAGCGCTCATTGCTCTCGGCGGAGCATTGACTGTTATTTTCCTCCGCTTTATCACCCCGGAAGAGGCACTGCTTGCCGTCGACTTCGAGACAATCATCCTCTTAATGTCCATGATGATATTGGTCGAAATCTCCCGGGATTCCGGCCTTTTTTCTTGGCTCAACGTGAAACTCGTTTCCATAACCAAAGGCAATCCACTCGTCATCGCCATCATTTTTTCGCTTCTCACCGCACTTTTCTCAGCCTTCCTGGACAACGTCAGTACCATCATCATCGTTGTACCAATCACCATCGAACTCTTTAAAGGACTCGGCCGCGACCCCAAACCCATCATCCTCCAGGAAATCCTCATGTCCAACATGGGCGGCGCGCTCACACTCATTGGTGACCCAACCAACATCATCATTGGAGGAGAAGCCAATCTCACCTTCAACGACTTCATCGCCAACCTTTATTTCCCTGTTGGTGGAGCCATCCTCACCTTGCTCGCAATCTTCATTGTTGTCCGCTGGCAACAGCTCAAACCAATCGATAAAAACCTCAAAACACTCTTCCTTTCAACCATTCTCATCCGCAAACTCCGCTACGAATTCCTCAACATCGAAGTCAGCAAAAAATTCATCATCAAATCGATCGCTATTCTCCTCATCACACTCGTAGCCTTCGCGTTCCAAATAGAACTCCACCTGCCAATTTACGTCCTCGCTCTCGCCGGTGCCCTGGCCCTTTCCATACTCTCCGTCCGCCAGACCAAACTTCACAACATCCTCCAGCGCGTTGAATGGACCACACTCCTCTTCTTTGGAGGACTTTTCATTATGGTGGCAGCCATCGAAAAAACCGGACTCCTGGAACAAATCTCACTCCTCATTACCAGCATCAGTAACGACTTTACCGTTATTCTCCTGGTTGTCCTCTGGGCCTCGGCCTTTGTTTCCATGATGCTCGACAACATCGCCTTCGTCACCGTTATGATCCCGGTCATTTTAGGAATTCAGGAAAACCTTCCAAACGAACCAAACCTTCAAATGCTCTGGTGGGCTCTGGCTCTTGGAGCCGTTATGGGCGGAAGCGGATCACTTATCGGCTCTTCAGCCAACATTGTTGGAGTCGATTTAGCCAAAAAGCATGGAGTGAATATTGGATTTATCGAACACTTTAAATACGCATTTCCACTGGCAATTCTGGCCCTTGGAATTTCAAGCGCGTGGATTCTCTATCGTTTAACGTTCTAGTATGATTGATCGATTTGGGACAGTACTCAAAGAAATTGAAGGTGATATTGGGACCAAAGATCTCAACCTGCTCATTTTGAATGCCCTTATCGACGCGCTCAAAAGCTGCAAAATCAAAACAGTCGAAACACTCAAAGAACAAATGGAAGAGATCATCCATATCTTTAACAGCACCGAACCAAAATATGCCATTATCCTCTACGATCTCTACAACATTGCCGGGGAGATGCAAAAAATTTGTAGCAAAGACGGACACAAACACGATTTCTCAGCATATCGACAAAAAATTATAGCGTTCATCAATAAACTCATCCGCAAAGCCTACAAAGACAAAGTCCATCTCACCCAGTTTGCCGAAAGAATTAAAGCCAACAAGAAAACCATTCTCATTCACGATCACAGCCATACCGTTCAGGACGTTCTTCGCCATCTCAAGCGAAAAGGCCAGAAATTTCGTGTCATTGTAGCGGAGCAGGATCCCGAAAAAACGTTCCACAACATTGAAATGCTCACCAGAAATAAGATCCCGTTTCAAACAGTGCCGGCACACATGCTCTCCAATATCGAAGACGATATCGATATGTGTTTCTTTGGAGCTGTAACCTTCAAGAGTACATTCGACTTTGTGGTCGATACCGGAACCAACGCCATTATTTCCGAGTTTCACCTTCAGAAAAAACCGATCTACTTCTTCATCACAACCAACAAATTCGCGCTCTGGAAGGCAAGAAAGAAAAAAGCTGTCATTGGGCACATTTACACCAAACAACATCCTTTCAAAAAAATCCAGTTCGAACGATACAAGTTCTCACACGACCGCGTACCTCTTTCTGCCATCGATTTCACCGTGACCGATGAAGGCATTTTCAACGCCTACGAGCTCAAAAAACTCTACCAGGAAAAAGCTGCCCGCCAGGCGGACATCGTCAAAAAGATGAGGAGGATCTAGCCCATCGCGAGCACATCTTTTCTATGCTACAATGCCGGCGCATATACGAAATAACCAACAATCATGGCTTACCAATTTAAATTTCCAGACGTCGGCGAAGGAATTCACGAAGGAAAAATTGTAAAATGGCACGTAAAAGAAGGTGACGAAATCAAAGTAGACGACACAATCGCAGAAGTAGAAACCGGCAAAGCTGTTGTAGAAATTCCCTCTCCAGTAAGCGGAAAAATTTTAAAGCTCGACCATCAGGAAGGAGAAACCATTAACGTTGGGGAAATTTTGGCAGAGATCGACGCACCAGAAGGAGATGCGGCACCAAAAGAGGAAGCTCCTGCTGAAGACGCGGAGCCAAAGAAAGAAGAGAGTGTTGGAGTAGTGGGAGCATTGGAAAAAACAGCAACCGGAGTAATGAAAGCACCAAGCCTGGAAATGTCTGGAGCTGTCTTTGGCGATGCCCCAGCCACGGAAGCACCAAAAACGGCAGTCAAAGACATTACCAAAGAAACTATTGAAGCAGAAAAAGCCAAATCAGCACCAAAAGAGGAGCCAAAGAAAGAGGCGGAAACCAAGTCAGCTTCTACAGGTGGAGGAGGCGTAAACGTGCCAAAAGCCGGCCTTAAAGCCGTGAAGAAGTACGATATGTTTGGCTACATCGACCGCATTCCATACGACAGCGTTCGCAAAGCTGTTGGTGAGCACATGGTCAAATCCATGTTCACCATCCCACACGTTACCCACACAGACCTGGCTGACGTCACCGAACTCGTTGCCCTCCGTGCTAAAGAGAAAAAGAACGCCGAAAAGCAGGACATTAAACTCACCTTCCTGCCATTCTTCATTAAGGCAGCCATCCAGGCACTCATGAAGCACCCAACCCTCAACGCCGAACTCAACGAAGAAGAGGGCCAGATTATCGTCAAGAAATACTACAACATCGGAATCGCAGTGGACACCGAACACGGCCTCATGGTGCCGGTCATCAAAGGCGCGGACAAAAAATCCGTCCTGGACATCGCCAAAGAGATCGTGGAACTGGCCGACAAAGCCCACAACAAAAAGCTCAACCCAATGGACATGAAGGGAGGAACCTTCACCATCACCAACATTGGATCAGCCCAGAGCGGATGGTTTGCGACACCGGTCATCAACTATCCTCAAGCCGCGATCCTTGGAACCGGATGGATTCAGGACATGGTCGTCCCAGTGGACGGCAAACCACAAGTCCGCAAAATGCTCCCGCTCTCCCTCAGCTTTGACCACCGCGTCCTGGACGGCGCCGAAGCCGCCCTCTTCACCAAGACCGTGAAGGAGACCCTGGAGGATCCGGGGCTCATGCTGATTGAGGAGAAGTAAAAGTCATAAATGATCACCAACGCCCAACTCCCGACAGATCTGCAGCAGGCTGTGAGCGGCGAGTCAGTCGACTTTGCCCTGCGCTCCTCCAGACATAAACCCAAAGCATACACCGCCGGCTTTCTGGGCTTCGGTTCATGTTGGACGCTCTTCACCCTCTTCTTCATTGCAGTATTCTTCGGCCCGTTCCTCTTGTTTGGCGAGCTCGACATCACCATCAATGGCGAACCCACCCACATCACCGAAAACAACATCGACGAGCTGCTCCTCCCCGCAATCTTCCTGGGAATTTTCGTCATCATTGGACTGATACTCCTCATTCACGGCATCACATCAGCATTCGCCAGAGGAGGATGGTACATCTGCCTCAAGGACGGCCTTTCATACTACAGAAAAGGCAAAACAGAGCTCACGCAATGGGAAGAGTTCAACAGCGCCGAAGCCAAAGATAAAGACGTCATCCTCAAGCTCACAACCGGTGGAGAAATCCACATCATCGGCATCCCCGACGCAAAAAAAATAGCCGAAATCTGCCAGCGCCACATTAACTCTGCAGAATCCGCAGAAGACCAGGCAACCTAAAGCTCAGCCACAATCTCTTCAGCATCGGTCCCCAGTTCCGACTGTCCACGTTCCGGAAGATCTGGATTCACCATTCGTCGTGTCATAAGATCGCCGCTTTGTTGCAAGGGAAGAACATGAACGTGCGCGTGCGCTACATCAAAACCCAAAACCATTAGCCCGACCCGCAGCGGATTTTTAGCCTTCTGTACAGCCTTGGACACTTTTCGCACTACCTCCATCAATTCGGTATAAACCTCCGGCTTCAGGTCAAAAAGATCATCAATTTCCTCTTTTGGAATCACCAGCGTGTGCCCAGGATTCACCGGATTAATATCCAAAAACGCCAAAACATTATCAGTTTCATAGATTTTATGACACGGGATCTCTCCGTTCACGATCTTGGTGAAAATAGAAGCCATAGAAGTTGAAAGTTAGAGGTTTCTTTGATTTTTATCGCATAGAATTCCATTTCTCGCTTCCGTACCGCTCGCCCGCCAACAGCCGGGCTCGCTCCATCTCTCCTAAAGTCCAATCCCCTTTATCCCATTGTTTCCCGGCGGTAAACCCATCCATTAACGAAAGATAAAGCTCCCCCATCGAAACATCGGGCTTCAGTTGCTCAATACTCGTCACGCGATCCTCCACCGCGGCAATCAGCTTGTCCGCGATCTTCTCCTGCCCAACCTTGAGCAGGGAAAACATTTTCGGCACATCCACTTTAAAAAGGATCGTCCCATGCTGGAGCAAAACCCCACCACGCCGCGTTTGTGCGTTTCCACTAATCTTCTTGCCATTCTCGGCCAAAACAATGTCGTTAATCGGTTTAAATTCAGCCTCAACACCCAACTGTCCCAGTCCATCCAGAATCCACCCACAAATTACATGATACGAATCAATAATTCCTTTTGGAAAAAGCGCTTCCGGCGCAATCACGCTATAGGTAATCTCCCCCTCATAATCATGATACACCGCTCCCCCACCAGTTCTCCGGCGCACCACATCAACACCCTTCTCTTTGCACACTTCCGTTGCCACCTCATCCTCCAGACTCTGAAAATATCCAATAGAAACCGCACTCGGCGACCATCGGTAAAACCGGATAGTTGGAGCCACTTCGCGGTTTGCCACTGCTTCACATGCCGCTTCATCCAGCGCCATATTCATAAACGCATCATGCGTCTGCATTTCTATCACTCGCCACTTGGACATAATATATGTTATACAAGTATCGAACTCAGTGTAGAGATCCACCATGAAATTTCAAGCCACAAAAAAAATCCCCGGCGGAAAACTAGTTAGCGTCAAGATGGAAACCACCTCAAACGGCGCGGCAAACCACATTAGCAATGTCTCTATTTACGGCGATTTCTTCCTCCATCCCGAAGACGCCATCACCCATGTGGAACAGGCTCTTCAGGGTCTTTCCACCGAAAGTTCCATTCAGATTTTTACCCAGGAGATCGAAAAAGCTCTGGCCGAAAAAAGTGCCAGCTTTATTGGAGTCACTCCGGAAAATTTAGCGGAGATCATTGTGGACGCACTCCATTCCAACCTCTAAAAGGCCCAACCAAACCAAAAAAGCGATGCGCCCAACATAGTTGATGAGCACACCGCAAATTTCGGATTATGAACGTAGAAAAAGAAGCTTAACGCTTCTTCTTAGGAGCAGCCTTTTTCTTGGCAGCAGCCTTAC
>JAGQLQ010000047.1 GCA_020429235.1 Candidatus Peregrinibacteria bacterium
AGAAGTTCTTCGTGAGTAAGCATAGATAGAAAATTTTTCAAAATAAAGCAGGTCCACTATAATAGAGGACGACAGGTCTATCAAGTTACGCATTTCATGGATCATCTGCTTCTCTTTCTCGCCGGACTCTTCTTTCTCGTTTACCTTGGAGGACTTCTCCTTGAAAAGTTTCGAATTCCCTGGATTTTCGCGGCCCTACTTTTAGGACTCGGATTGGCAGCTTACAATCCTTTTACCTCCATCACATCCGCTCCAACTTTCGAATTCCTGGCACAGTTGGGAATGTACTTTCTCTTATTTATTATTGGATTCGAAATAGATCTGAAAGAGATTCTCGGCTCCAACAATCTTGTCCTTAAAACCACCGCCGCCGTCATTCTGGCTGAATCATTCTTTGGTTCCATTCTTATTCATTTCGTTTTTGGAACGCCCTGGCCTATCAGTGTTTTGGTCGCAACATCGTTTTCCACCGTCGGCGAAGCCGTCCTCCTCCCTATTCTGGATGAGTTCAAACTCACCAAAACAAAACTGGGCCAAACAATTTTAGGTATTGGCGTGCTGGACGATCTTGTTGAAGTGATAACCGTTATTGTTGCCAGCTTCTTCATTAGTAGTGAAGTTGGACACGGAGATCTGAATATTAGCGGAAACCTCCTCACACTCCTTTCACTTTTTGTTCTGGCTTTCGTTATTTTCCGGTTCCACAAAAAAATCATCCCTTTTAAATATAAAGATATCTCTGCCCTCTTCCTTCTTCTCATTTTCATTATGTTTGTTTTTGTAGGAATTGGACAGTTTGTCGATGCCGGAGCTTTGGGAGCTCTCCTCGCCGGTGTCGCGCTCAAGAACGCTATTCCTCCAAAACTTCTCTCCTTTATTGATTCCGAAGTCAGAACCATGGCCTATGGACTCTTTGCTCCTATTTTCTTTGTATGGGTCGGACTCGAAACCGATATTGGTTACCTTGTACAGTTTCCGCTTCTCATCCTCCTTGTTATGGCGATGAGTAACAGCACCAAAATGATCACCAGTTATTTTATGACCCGCAAAGAGATCGGCAAAAAAAACGCACTCATTCTGGGTATGAGCATTACCGTAAAATTCAGCACCAGCATCGTTATTATCAAACTTCTTCTGGATAAAGGACTCATTCACGAACAACTCTACTCCGTCCTGATTGGGACCATGATTCTCTTCAAATTTATTATCCCGGTTCTTTTGTCTTATCTTATTAAGAAATGGAAAATTTCTCCGGAAAAAGCATAGAGCCTTCCAAAAATTTGTGCGATTCAAGAGTTCTGTGATACATCTTAAGCAGTAAATTTTTATTGCAACTCATGGCCAATCTTGTCGAAAAATATGGAAACGTCGCAGCCATTGTCGGAGGACAGTGGGGAGATGAAGGAAAAGGAAAACTCACCGACATCATGGCCGAAGAGTACGACCTGATTGTTCGCGCAACCGGAGGTGCCAACGCCGGACATACTGTTTATATTCCCGATCCAGACAATCCAGGTCAGACCAAAAAGTTCGTTTTTCACCTAATGCCATCAGGAATTTTGTACCCAAACGTAAAAGGAATCATTTGCAACGGTGTCGTGCTCCACATGCAGACACTCTTCGAAGAGATTGAACGACTCCGTGAAAACAACATTAGCCTGGATGGACGACTTTTCATCTCCGATCGGGCACACCTTGTTTTTGAATACCACAAAATCATTGACGGTCTCCAGGAAGAGCGCAAAGGCAAGAACGCCGTTGGAACCACCAAGCGCGGAATTGGACCATGTTACACCGACAAAATGGCCCGCATTGGAATTCGTGTTTGCGACCTTCTTGATTTTGATCGCTTTGAACAGAAAGTCAGAGCCAACCTGGAAATCCTTCAGAAAATGTATGGCTTCGAACACGATCCTTCAGAGGATATTGAATTCTATCGCTCAAAAATGGACGAGATCAAACCAATGATTACCGATTCCGTCTCTTTCATCCAGGGAATGATGAAAGAAGGCAAAAACATTTTGGTGGAAGGAGTGAACGCCACGCTTTTAGATATCGATCATGGAACCTATCCATTCGTAACCTCTTCAAACGCTTCTTTAGGAGGAGCGATCACAGGAAGTGGTTTGCCATCCCGAAAAATCACATCGTCTATTGGAATTATGAAAGCATACTGCACCCGCGTTGGCGCAGGACCATTCCCAACCGAACTGGATAACGAAGTCGGGAACCAGATTCGTGAAACCGGTGGAGAGTTTGGATCAACAACAGGCCGGCCGCGCCGTTGTGGGTGGTTTGATGCCGTTGTTTCCAAATACAGCGTCGACCTTAATGGACTCACAGCCATCAACCTCACCAAGCTCGATGTTCTTGACGACCTGGACACACTCAAAATTGCTGTCGCCTACAAGCTGGATGGCAAAACTATTTCAAGCCCACCAGCCGCGATCGAAGACCTGGCCCGCGTAGAGGTAGAATATATTGAAATGCCGGGATGGAAAGAAGACATCTCCGCTGCCCGCACCATTGGCGAACTCCCGGAAAACGCGCGCAAATATGTTGAAAAAATCGAAGAGCTTCTTGGCTGCCCGGTTGAGTTTGTTGGAGTCGGGCAAAGCCGTGAACACATGGCCATAAAATAACAATAGTTCTCATGGACGATTTTCAAATAGTTCACATTCCGGAAATGTTGATTGTTGGGATCGAAACCAAAATCAAAGGCGACAAAGAACAACTGTATAAAAATGTTGAATCACTTTGGAGCCGATTTTTCCGTGAAGGAGTCATGAACAAAATCCCAAATCAAAAAGATAATGAAATCCTGAACATCTATTCTGAATATAAAAAAGATAATCCCGTACCGCAAAACTGCATCATGGGAAAACGGGTTGAATTCATCGACAAAAAACTTCCAAAAGGAGTCATGAGCATAGAAATTCCAGCCGGAAAATACATGAAGTTCACGGCAAAAGGAGCTTTGCCAAATTGTGTCCGCGAAATGTGGGAGTTCATTCATGAACTGGAACCCGAATTCAGCTACGCCCCAAGCTTTGAAATCTACGGCCCAAAAACGGCCGACCCCGACAACGCGGAGATCGACATTTATGTCGCGGTGAAATAAAGAAACATTCCAAAAAAGTCTGCCAACAGCACTGTACACCAGCGCTCAATTGCGTATAGTGGAGACAGTAAATTTTCACAACCGAACCATGCAACTTTTTCTGGATACCGCGAATATTGAAGCCATTAAAAAATACGCTGCATGGGGTACCGTCGACGGAATCACCACCAACCCTTCGCTCATCGCCAAGGAAGGCGTTTCTCTTGAATCCCGAATTAAAGAGATTACCGAAGTGGTAGACGGACCAATCAGCAGCGAAGTCGTAGCCACCGACTACGAAGGAATGATCAAAGAAGGCCGGGAATATGCCAAATGGCACAAAAATATCTACGTAAAAGTTCCACTCACCGAAGACGGATTGCGAGCCTGCAAAACCCTTTCAAGTGAAGGAATTCCCGTAAATGTCACACTCATTTTTTCAGCCGGACAAGCCCTTTTGGCCGCTAAAGCAGGGGCAGCGCTCATAAGCCCGTTCATTGGACGATTGGACGACATCTCTCAAGACGGGATGGAACTCATCGCAGAAATTGTCACTATGCTGAGCAACTACAGCTACGACGCAAAAGTTTTAGTAGCGAGTGTTCGTCATCCACGACACGTTATCGACGCTGCCCAAATTGGCGCGGACATCTGCACCATGCCACCAGAGGTATTCGACAAACTCATCAAACATCCACTCACCGATATCGGACTGGAAAAATTCCTGGCCGACTGGGAAAAAGTAAAAGACCTTCAAAAATAGAACCTTATGATCACCCTCCACAATGAAAACCTTTCTCAAATAGCAAATGAACACGGCTTATCTGAGGGAGAAATAGAAAGAGAATCAGCACTACTGGGAACCTACCTCAAACAAATCCACGAACGAAAACAAGGATTCTACTCAATCATTGAAGACGAATCACTCCTGGAAAAGGTCAACTCATTCGCAGCCAACGCAGAAGGAAAATATGATCATTTTGTCGTTTTAGGAATTGGAGGATCATCGCTCGGAACCATCTGCCTTCAACAAAGTTTGACGCACCTTTACGCCAAACCGCGACTTTTTGTTTTGGATAATATTGATCCTGTGATGATGAACGAAATCCAGGATGTCATCCAACTGGAACGAACACTCTTTATAGTGGTCACAAAATCCGGTGGAACTCCCGAAACACTCTCCGAATACATGTACTTCCGCAATCTCTGCAACAATGCCGATTTAGACCCAAAAGAACATTTCGTTTTTATCACCGATCCAGAAAACGGATTTCTTCGCAAAACAGCTAACGATGAAGGAATTATCAGCTTTGAAGTGCCACCCAACGTTGGTGGAAGATTTTCAGTCCTCACCCATGTGGGACTTTTGCCTGCCCGACTCATTGGATTAAAAGTGGAAGAACTATTAAAAGGAGCAAATGCCATGAAGGAACTATTCCTCAGTGATAATCCAGAAAAAAATCTCCCTTTCAAGCTGGCTACTATCCAATGTCTGCTGGCCAAAAAAGGAAAACCCATGAATGTGCTCACGCCATACGCTCAAAAGCTTATCCGCTTCGCCGATTGGTATCGGCAACTTTTAGCGGAAAGCGTTGGGAAAAAAGTAAACAATAAAGGAGAAGAAGTAAACGTTGGGATCACTCCAATCAACGCCCTTGGAGCAACCGACCAACATTCCCAAAGCCAGCTCTATAACGAAGGTCCAAACGACAAACTGCATATTTTCATGCGGGTGAAAAACATGGGTATCGAAACCCCAATTCCCGATCTTTATCCAGAAGAAGAGTCACTCAACTACCTTAAAGGAGTCACATTCAGCAAACTCATCCACACCGAAATGGAAGGAACCGTGCAGTCCCTCACTCAAAACGACCGGCCAAACATCACACTCGAAATTGACGAAATCAACGAACACACCCTGGGTGAATTGTTCCTCCTTTTTGAAGGAGCCACCGCATTCCTGGGTGAATTTTTCAACATCAACGCCTTCGACCAACCGGGCGTCGAACTCTCAAAGCAAATTACCAAAAAACTACTATCATGAACATTCCGAAAATAGGAGAACAGCTCCAACCACAGCAGATTGAATTCCTTGATGTTGTTGCCAAATCGTGCCGCAGCACCATCATCAGCATGCTCAAACAGTCACAAAGTGGACATCCGGGAGGATCGCTCTCATGCATCGATTACCTTACACTCCTCTACAGTTTCATCATCAGCCAGACCGGCGAAGAGATTGTCGTTTCCAACGGCCACATTTCGCCAGCCGTCTACAGCATTTTGGCAGAGATGGGCTACATCCCCAAAGAGGATGTTATCAACACATTCCGCCAGGTTGGCAGCATTTATGAAGGACATGTTACGCGCCATGTGGATGGTGTCCATTACGGAACCGGACCACTTGGAATCGGAGTTTCCGTTGCTGCA
>JAGQLQ010000048.1 GCA_020429235.1 Candidatus Peregrinibacteria bacterium
AAAGCATCTAAGTGGGAAGCCCCTCCTAAGATAAGATTTCCCAATTAGCCTCCTGGCAGACTACCAGGTGATAGGCTTCAGGTGTAAGCATAGTGATATGTTCAGCCGAGAAGTACTAATAGGCGATCGTCTTATATGACTATCTTTGCTAGCTATGAGGAAAACCTCATGGCGAAGTGAAACAAACTATAACAACCAATGTATCAATCTGATCTTCAGTGAATAAAGAAGAGCTCAATGCAATTATTTTGCAGAGCACATTGAAAACTAGACTGCATTAAAAGGCACCATCTTGGTGGCTCTAGAGAGTTGGGTACACCTGTTCCCATCCCGAACACAGAAGTTAAGCAACTCTTCGCTGATGATACTCATGTTATCAATATGGGAAAAGTAGGACGCCGCCAAGATAGTGCTTTTTAGTTATCTGTTTTTTTTAAGAGGGGAATAAGGTTTAAAGAAAAACCTGCTTGTAAGAATTTTGAGCAGGTTTATTGTTTTTGAATTTTTTAGCCCTTAGGCTGAAGCTCTATCTGGAGGTACAGTTGAATAAATTGCCTTGAGAGCTCCTCTTCGGGTTTGATTTCTCTCACTATCAATTGTATCTATTACAACAACTCTTTCTTCGCTTGGCGGCTGAGTTTCTACAACATCACCGGGTTTAGGAGTGTACTCTTCAACGTAATCAGCTATTGTCGGGAAAGCTTCCAATAGTTCATTTTTTACATCCTGATCATCGCCCAAGATATTGACAAGGGAAATGACAGGGAGAGCAGATTCATTGATCCGACTTTGAGCATCACTGCACCAATCCCATACTTCTTGACGTGCCTCTGGGGACACTCGTGGGATGAGAGATTGTACTCTTTTTATAAAAGCTTCGTTGCGTCCTTCATTTCCTGCTTCACGTAAAACGTGATCAGAATCGAGGACTGCATCATTTAAACGAAGTCTGGTCATGGGAGTGGGTTTATGCTTGCTTTTATAGTTTATGTATAGCAGGTTTTTATTGGATTGCAAGTTTTTTAGGCTGCTTTATCCAGGTTTTCAACTCTGAATTTTTTGTAGAGGGCCCGACATGTTCCGGTATCTTCTTCAATAATTTTACTCAAATTTGGAGCGTCTTCTGTTCCATAATCAATGATTTCCCGTTTATAGGTTATGATAGCTTCCCGGGCGTGATCACTCACGATCATGCGATCTTCAAGTCGGGTCATGGATGGCATGTGAAAGTTGGTATGAACTCCGGCAAGCCGGGTCTTTGACATATCTTCGGGCTTAAAGCCATGAAAGGTAAGAGTATCATCAACACAGGTTTGGAGAGTACTTCTGATTTCTGCTTCAGATATTTCTTGACCAACCTGCATAGGAACGAAAATGGCAATTTCATCGCCGCCATCTGCGTTAATAATGCCGCTTGATCCGAAAGCTTCCCATATTTTTCGTTCACGATGGCGAAGGTACTGAGTTCCTTTGTCTCCAATTCCCAGGATGCTGTCCTGGATTCCCTGACTCTTTTGTAGAAGAGCAACTTTTTGGGTAATGACCTCCCTCATCTGTTCGTCTGATTCCTGCATGGCAAGAAAATCGTTGGTGGTGAACCCCATTTCGTAAATGATGTCCAAAATAGACTGTTCGTAGGAGCGGATGTTTAATGCTCCAAATCCAATGTTATCTCCAAAAATCATGAGGGTCTCCTGGTCTGACCGCTCATCTTCTGTTTGGATTAAGCTTTTGATGGCAGCGCGGGTTGTTTTGATGATCTCTTCACCTTCGTCCTTGAGTGATATCTCTAATTCTTGAGAAGTTTGTTCTAATAGTTGACGCATTGTATGCCACTCAGGGCGAACGTAGTCACTTTTTTCTAGCGTTCTTTCAGCCTCAACGATCAATGCACTTATTCTTTGAACTCTCTTTTTATAGTGGTCTTTATTTTTGACCATATAGTTTTTGAGGACGTCAACAACGTTGACTTTACGATAGTAGTTGCCGAATTTTGTGATTTTGTCGTCGAAAGTTTTTCTTTCTTCTGGAGACATTTCCCGATACGCGCTTTTTTTCCGATATGCTTCTATCTTTCTGAATTTTCGAATCATGTCGCCTTTCATATGAATTTCTTCGTGTTCATCAAGTTCAAAGAAATCCTGCCATTCTGGCTTTATTCCGTTTTCATCTAACACATTCAGTTCTCCCAGATATTGAACGGTTTTAACGATGGCATAGATAAAATCTTCATCGCTATATATTTGGAGTCGTTTTTTTTCTCCGTTGGTGAGTGAAGCGATGTTTGCGGCGCACTCGGCGTTTCGAATGGATGTTAGGGCACCTTCTACATCGGGTTTTAGATTATCAAAACCGAAAGTGATATCCAGTTTGCTTCCTCCATTTTTAATCTCATCTAGAAGTGCTTCAATTTTTGGAATGTTATCGTCGATTTTATTGATCCTTATTGTGATTTCTTGCAGAGTTTGCTCGTTTAGATCTTCCTGGCTCAGTTGGGCTATGAGGCTCTGTTTGGTATCATGGAGTATTTTCAAACGTTCTAAAATGTGACGGGCAAGGATCTTTTTTGCTTCTTCATGAATTTCCGCAATTTTTCGCATAAGGAACTCTTCGGGATCCCGGGCATGACCATTCAGTTCGGTAAAATTAATGGTAAAGGTCCCACCTTTATAGTTTGAAGAGAGGATGTGTCCGCTGTTGGCGTTAAAAACTTCGGTGATTTTCCGGTTGAGTTCAGCAGTAAAGTCGTCGGTTTTGTTTGGTCCCAGGTACACATCATTGAGATCTTTAATCTTCGGATAAACAAGGCGGTAGACTCCAACTTTTATGTCATTTTTTTCTGAATCTATGGCTCCTTTTTGGCGAAGATACTGGAGCTTGATGGCACTATCCAAACCTTTGAGCTCTTCTACTTCTTCGCGTAAAAATGTTTCAACTTCAGCATTGTTCATGTCTTGGGGTTCAACGCTGTATCGTCGCAAGATTTTCCAGTAGCGATCAAAAAGGCGTCGAGAAAGCTGTTCCTGTGGATTGGTGCTTCGCTTTTCCTCCCTTTTTGGGGTATGAAATTCCATTGCTGCGTTGGGGGCAACTGGAGGGAGGGTTGATGGTGTGTTATAGCCGCTTGACATAGTATTTTTTATGTTGCGATGTACTATAACAAAAGGGCTCCTTTGCGTCAAGGGTTATGTTGCTTTAAAAAGCCATTTCTACTGGAAATCGACAATTTTTATGACATAATGCTGAAATGTGGAGTGGTTTTAGGCTGCTCTCCCTATTTCGGTGTCGTTTTTAATCTGGGTTTCCTCTAATTCATCCAGTTTTTGGTAGCGGGATGCAGTTGGATTGTAGCTCTGATAGTAGAGTTCAATGAGGGCTTTGGTGTCGAGCTCTTCTACCTGGAGTCCGCAGTTTTCCAGTCCAACTTTGACAGTATTGATGCGGGAAGAGAGTTTTTTCTTGAGTTCGGCAAACTCTTCATGTCGTCTTTTGACCTCGGTATAGTTGTCTTTTGGATTCATGTTCTGGAAGAACTTCTGGAAGATGTTCAATTTTTGAGCCCGGAACGGATCGTATGGAACGACAACGAAGAACTCTTTTTCCATAATGTCTGCGTATTCCACCAACTTTGAAACATATTCAATGTATTCGTAAGTTTGTTGTTGGAGGAGTTGATTGGTTTGGTTGTCCCCAACTTTTTTGAGATCTTCCAGATAGTCGTCAATGTCGAGTTTTTTGGATCGGATAACAATCTGAATTGGATATTCAAGGGTATTCAGAAATCCTTGATATGAATAGATAATGGCATTTTGTTCATCTTCTGACTTAAGGTTGAAGTTGATACTTGAAACTTTGAGTACACCGCGAAGACCACCATTCTTGAGCACGACGGTATCGTTTTTGATCTCTGCAATTTTAAGAAAGGTTTGGGTACTGGAAGCAGGAGATTTTTGGGCCTGCTTTACTGATTCTTGTGTTTTTTTGTCTTGATCTGCCATATGGATAATTTATTGTTGTGATTTTGACTTTTCTGCATCCAGGAATTTTTGAAGTCCACGGATTTTGTCTTGTTTTGAGGCGAGAGCCTCTTCTTCTTGTTCTTTTTTACTCTTTTTGTTTTGTGTTTTGGTTTGAAGACCTGCTGGATGGGTAACTTCTCCGCTTGATTTGATCCAGGATCTTTTTTGTGGGAGTAAGGAAAACTGGATCCATAACAGAACCCATTTGGTAAAACTAAGATCCAGTGGACGTACAAAGGCGAAAGCGATGGTAATAATGCTGACTATAGCGACTGGCGGAAGCCAGGTAATCCAAATGTAGTATGGCGCGAGTGAAAGATAGATGGCATAGGCAATAGATCCGCCAATCGCGCAAATGATCATTTGCTTGAGCGTTAGCGGCCCAACGATGCGGTCTTCACGTCGTACGTTTTGTGGGACTTTAAATTGCACGGTGTTCAGATTCAAAAATATCTTTATATTATAACAGAAATTGCTTTGGTTCTCAATGTTTGCTAGTATCTGGCGGCTATGAAAAACACTCAAAAAATTCGCAATTTTTGTATTATTGCCCACATCGATCATGGAAAGTCGACTTTGGCGGATCGTTTGCTGGAACTGACGGCAACGGTGTCCAAGCGTGACATGAAACATGAGCAGCTTCTGGATACGATGGAACTGGAGCAGGAGCGGGGGATTACGATCAAGCTGCAGCCGGTGCGGATGGAATGGGAGCATAATGGCGAAAAGTATATTTTGAATTTGATTGATACGCCGGGGCACGTGGACTTTTCGTATGAAGTATCGCGAAGTCTGGCCGCGTGTGAAGGAGCGATTTTAGTGGTTGACGCGACGCAGGGAATTGAGGCCCAGACATTGGCAAACTGCTACCTGGCGCTTGAGCATGACCTTACTTTTATCCCTGTTTTGAATAAAATTGATCTTCCTTCTGCGGATGTTGAAGGTCGGTCGAAAGAGATCGAGAATGCGCTTGGTATTCCGGCGGAGGATATTATTGCTGTTTCGGCTAAAGAGGGAACAAATGTTGAGAAGGTTTTGGAGGCGGTGATCGAGAAAACTCCTCCACCAAAAGATTTTGAAGAAGGGAGCGAGACTAAGGCACTGATTTTTGATTCGATTTATGATTCGTACCGGGGAGTGGTGACGTATGTGCGAGTGGTTTCCGGAAGGCTCAAGCGTGGAGATAAGATTTTTTTATTGAACAATAAGCGTGAGTTGGAGGTGGTGGAAGTTGGTTATTTTAAGCCGAAATATGTGCCGGCCAACTCACTGGAAACGGGTGAGGTGGGATATGTCGTGACAGGTTTGAAGGATGTGAAAGATGCCCGTGTGGGTGACACAATCTGGAAATCCGGGACAAAGCCTTTGAAGGCCAGTGAAGCTTCGGCGCTTTCTGGTTATAAAGAGGTGAAGCCTTATGTTTTTGCGAGTATTTTTTGTACGGAAGGTGATGAGTATCCGCTTTTACGGGATGCTTTGGAAAAGCTGCAGTTGAGTGATGCGGCTCTTACGTTTGAACCGGAGCAGTCCGGAGCCTTGGGACATGGGTTCCGATGTGGATTTTTGGGACTTTTGCATTTGGATATTGTACAGGAGAGGTTGGAGCGTGAGTTTGATTTGGATTTAATTGTGACAGCGCCATCGGTTTCTTATATTGCGGTCATGAAAGATGGGGAGGAACGCTTTGTAGCGAATCCTTCTGCGATGCCGGATCCTACTTATATTGAAGCGGTGAAAGAGCCATGGGTAAAAGTGGAGGTTCTGACGCCAAAAGATTATGTTGGTGCGGTAATGCAGATGTCACTTGAGAGGCGCGGATTGAACACAGGAATGCAGTATATAGATGAAAATCGGGTGATTGTGGTTTTGGAGATGCCTTTGGCATCAATCGTTACGGACTATTATGATCAATTGAAGAGTATTACGTCTGGATACGCTTCGATGAACTATGAATATCTGGAGTACAGGGAAGGGAAACTGGTGAAAATGGATATTTTGATTGCTGGGGAGCCGGTGGATGCGTTGTCGGTGATTATTCACCGTGATGAAGCGTATGGAGTGGGAAGCGGTTTGACCAAAAAGTTGAAAGAGGTTATTCCACGGGCGCAGTTTGAAATTGCGATTCAGGCAGCAATTGGAGGAAAGATTATTGCGCGTGAATCGTTGAGTGCGCTGCGGAAAGATGTGACGGCGAAGCTGTATGGAGGGGATCGATCCCGAAAAGATAAACTTTTGAAGAAACAAAAGAAGGGTAAAAAGCGCTTAAAGAAGATTGGAAAGATTGATTTGCCGCAGGATGCATTCATGGCAATTCTCAAGCGTTCATAAGGGTTTGGGCCGTTGATTTTTTGGCTCTTTTATGCTATTATTTGTAGATTATTGTGTCTATGAACAATAGTATCAAATGGCTCAAAATGAACAGAACAATGTGAAGATGCCGCAAATCGGCAAGAGTGGGATTGGAAAAAATCTCTTTTTTGTTGGATTTATAGCACTTCTTGTTTTGCTTGGAGTGTATCTTTTTTTTGGTGATCGATTGGGTATTAATTGGGGGAATGGATTTAGTAATGGGCATACGGCAAGCCGTGGACCTGATGAGGTTTTAACTATTGGGTATGCTTTTGAGCCAACATCGTTGGAGCCCACAAATTTCGATCCGGTAAGCCGAAGTCATCTGGTGGATATTTATGAAGGACTGGTTTTAACAGACCGGAACCTTGAAGTTGAGCCAGGATTGGCTGTTTCATGGGGTCTTATTGATCCGGTGACCTGGGAGTTCCGGCTTCGTCCGGGTGTTCAATTCCATAATGGTAAGCCTTTGACTGCTCAGGATGTTGTTTACAGTCTTGATAGAGCTGTATTTTATGAAAATTCACACCTTAAGGATATTCTTAGTACGGTTAAGGGGATTGATTTGGTTACTTCGGATCGGATTCGGATAACGACCAAATCTCCTGATCCGCTTTTACTCCAAAAACTTGCGGTTGTGTATATTTTCCCCGATGGGATGGTGAATTTTGATTATCCTATTGGTACAGGGCCGTATAAATTTGTATCAAGAGGAGATGGGCAGCTTGATCTGGAAAGAAATGATGATTACTGGGGAAGGGCCCCTGCTTTTGCAAAGGTTGAGCTTGTTGCTGAACCGGATCGGCGTGAGCGTTTACGAATGCTTGAATCCGGGGAGATTAGCCTTCTTGCGAATTTGCCTCCTTCTGCGGGATGTTCTTTGATTCCTGGATTTAATGATGCCGAAGGTTGTGAGGCGATTCAGAGTCAAGAAATAGAGATTACTTCTGTTCCAAGTCTTGAGGTGAGTTTTCTTATTTTTAATTTTGATCATGAGCTTTTTGGGATCAGGAGTGTGCGCGAAGCACTTTCTCATGCTTTTGATCCAGAGGTTTTTGTAGATATTGCCTTTGGTTTTGCCAAGCCGGCGGATCAATTTGTGAGTAGTGGGGTTTTTGGATTTGATCCATCAATTCCGTTGCCGGATTACGACATTAATGAAGCAAAAAAGGCGATAAGTGATATTGTGGGAAGATCTTTTGAGCGAACGGTTGTGACTTTTGATTATCCTGCAACACTTCAGCCAATTGGTGAATATGTGCAGCTTCAGTTGGGACAATTGGATATTGATGTTGAACTGAATCCTTTAAGTGATGCGGAACTTCAGCAAAAAATTATGAATAGAGAGTCGGATTTTTATTTTCTTGGATGGCGATCCGAACTTGGTGATGCCAGTGATTTTCTGGCTGGAGTTGCTCATAGTCAGGGAATTTTTAATGGAGCAAATTACATGAATGCGGATCTTGATGATTTGATTGAAAAAAGTCGGGAAAATCTGGATGAAGAGGATCGGCTGGCTCAAATGCAGGAGGCGATGAGGACTATTGTGAATGATGATATTTTAGGGATTCCGCTTTTTGAATCGGAGACGATTTTTGCCTTTCGGAAAGATATTCATTTTATTCCACGTGTCGACGGATACGTCTTTGCTTCTGAAGTTTCTTAAATACTATGAACTCACTTAAAACAAAACTCATTGTTGCTATTACTGTCCTGATCCTGATTCTGTTTGGTCTTACGGCAGGGTTGTTTCTTGGGGAAAAGCAACGTGAATTAACGCAGGATATTTTTGTGAACGCTCAATCTTTTGCTGAATTGACGGCGGGTGGGGTTATTTCTGACTATCAACTGTATTTGCCGCAGGAGAGTTTTGTTTATTTTAACCGGGAGATTCAGAAAACGTTTGATAAGTTTTCTGATTTGGCGAGTATTCGGATTGCTTCGTATAGTGGAGAGTTGGTTTATGATTCAACAACAGAGGTGGAATCACAGTATGCCGGTCCGGCTCGAACTGTTTCTGCCTCAGATCTTATGCAGCAAATTCAGTCGCGAAATGCTTCTGTGAAAACTTTGGAGTCAGGGCGTGTGGTGTACTTAAAGAAGGATGATGATGGGAATGTTTCGTATGTGGATGTGAATGAGAATGCTGTGGCTCCGTTGGCACCGGATGAAAGGATTGAGTATCTGGTACAGCCGGCTTCCGAGGATTTTGCTGTTATTTATGGTGTTTCTTATGCCAATCTGCAGGATCGTATCAATCAGACAATGATGAGGGGGATCTTGCTTGCCATCTTTGGTGTGGGAGTTGGAATTACAATCTCGTATCTTTTTGCGACGAATATTACCAAACCCCTCAAAAAATTGACTGACGGTGCGGGGATCATCGCTACTGGAAACTTTAAACATCGTGTACAGGTAAAAACGAAAGATGAGATCGCGACACTTGCGAATGCCTTTAATAGTATGGCTCAGGAGCTGGATGTGAGTACGAAAGCTCTTGTTTATAAAGAGCGCGTAGCCAAAGAGCTGGAGATTGCTGCAAATATCCAAAAGGAACTTCTGCCAAAGAAAATTCCGGCTATTGCTGGTTTGGATATTTCTGCGGGTCTTCTTCCGGCGGAAGAGATTGGGGGAGACTGTTATGACTTCTTAATGCCTGATGACAATAATTTGATGATGTATTTGGGGGACGTGACCGGTCATGGTGTGCCTTCCGGAATTGTGGTTTCGATTGCGAATGCTCTTATTTATAGGGAGGCGAGCACATTGGATCCCCGGAATATTTTGGTTGATGTGAATAAGATTTTGAAAGAGAAAACATCTTCAAATATGTTTATTACTTTGGTGATGCTTCATTGGGATGCTCTGCAAAAGGAGTTGAAATATGTGAGTGCCGGGCATGAACAAATGCTTCACTATCATGCGAAAGATGCCAGCGTAACGCTCACGCCTGCTGGAGGTCTGGCTCTGGGAATGCTTCCCGATATTTCCCAGCAACTTCAGGAAGAGAAGGTGCATATGGAAGAGGGGGACTGTCTTGTGGTTTATAGTGATGGTATTCCTGAGGCCTGGCGAAATGAGAAAGAGATGTTCGGTATGACGGCTTTGCGTCGCGCGGTTGGATCTTATGGTTCACTTGAAAATGCACTTTCTATTCGAAATGCGCTTTTCTCTGAAGTGAAACAGTACTGTGGCAACTGGAAGCAGATGGATGATATGACCCTTATGGTTTTGAAGCGGACAGATAAAGGTCCGGCAATGATGAATGGTCCTGCTAAACCAAGAATCCAGCAGGTTGATGCTGGATCCTCAGAGGAGCAGGCGTAGTATGTTTCCTATGCTTTAATTCCCGGGACTGGGAATTTCGAGGTGAGTTCGATAACCTCTTTTTTAATTTCTGCGAGTTTGTCTTCATTATGGTGGTTGGTCATGGCTTGATCCATGAACTCAACGATTTTTCGCATTTCTTCTTCTTTCATGCCTCGGGTTGTGATGGCAGGTGTTCCGATTCGAATTCCGCTTGGGTCGAATGGGCTACGGGTGTCATCTGGAATCATGTTTTTGTTGCAGGTGATGCCGGCTTTATCGAGCGCTTCTTCCGCATCTTTCCCAGAAATGCCTTTTGGTGTTACGTCAATAAGGAGCAGGTGGTTGTCGGTTCCTCCGAACATGAGTTTATACCCGCGCTTGTTAAACTCTTCTTCAAAGATTTTGGCATTGGCTTTGATCTGTTTTGCATACTCTTTGAATCCTGGTTCGAGTGCTTCTTTAAAGGCGATGGCTTTTCCAGCAATGTTGTTTTCGTGTGGTCCACCTTGAAGACCTGGGAAGACTCCTTTGTCGATAGCTTTGGCGTGTTCTTTTTTGCACATAATAATTCCGCCACGCGGTCCGCGAAGGGTTTTGTGGGTTGTTGAAGTCACCACATCAAAGTGAGGAACGGGATTGTTCATCTCTCCGGCAGCAATGAGTCCGGCAATGTGAGCGATGTCGGCCATGGTGAGCGCTCCGACTTTGTCGGCAATCTGTTTGACGCGTTCGTAGTCGATGTCGCGTGAGTAGGCACTGTATCCAACCAAAATCATCTTTGGTTTGTGCTCCATGGCCATCTCTTCCAGTTGGTCGTAGTCAATGTTTCCTTCTGCGTTGGTTTTGTATCGGACAAAATTAAAGATTTTAGCAATATGCGTTACCGGGTGTCCGTGAGTCAGGTGTCCTCCGTGTGAAAGGTCCATTCCAAGAATGGTGTCGCCCGGTTCAAGGAGTCCAAAGTACACAGCAACGTTAGCTGGCGCGCCAGAGAGTGGCTGAACGTTGGCGTGTTCGCAACCAAAGAGTTCTTTGAGTCTATCAATGGCTGTCTGTTCAACGACATCAATAAATTCGCATCCTCCATAATATCTTTTCCCTGGATACCCTTCTGAATATTTGTTGGTGAGCGTTGATCCGTTTGCTTCCAGTACAGCAGGAGAAACATAGTTTTCTGATGGAATCAGCTCGATGCCTTCGTGTTGGCGTTTTTCCTCATTTTTAATAGCACCGTAGATCGTTGGATCATACGATTGAATGTTAGGCATATCCATGGGATAGAAGGGGATTAAGGGGTGGTTATATGTGTGATTTCTTTTTCTGTGATGAGATAATCCACCATCTCATCGTGGTCCTCGCCGTCGATATTTTCAACGATCTGGAACTCATATGCAACACCAATTTTAGGGCAGGTGGTTTTCTTGAGCAGTCGGTCATAAAATCCACCTCCGTACCCAACGCGGTGTCCGTTTTTGGCGAATGCGACGCCGGGAACTATCACCATGCCAATGTCTTTGGGGTTCACCTGCTCCAGATCTTCTTTTGGTTCGGGAACGTCGAACGTTCCTTTGACCAGATCTTCCATCGAAGTGATTTTGTAGAGATCCAGGCTGTTGTCGGATCGGCTTATTCGTGGAACGATAAAGTTTTTGTCCTCTTTGTGTTTGTTGAAAAGCTCTTCCAAATCTACCTCGCCATGAATGGAGATGTAGATGAGGATGTTTTCCGCTTTTTCGAATTCCGGGAGGGATTCGATGAATGAAATAATCTGTTCGTCTTTTGGTTTTTTCTCTGTAGGATCCTGTTTTGCTCGTTTGTAGAGGATCTGTTCGCGAATTTGTTCTTTCATGAAACTTTTTAAGACCTCATCTATTGAATCATATTCTGTTGTGATTCGAAAGATGTTTCGCTAGAATGGTCTGGCTTTCCCTTTTGAGCGCAGGTGGCGGAACTGGTAGACGCGCTAGCTTGAGGGGCTAGTGGGCGATTTTAGCTCGTGGAGGTTCAAGTCCTCTCCTGCGCACCATTGAAAAAAACTCCTCTCTTTGATCAGCTTATGATCGCAGAGAGGAGTTTTTTGTTATGAAGGTAAACTAGAATGAGAATTCAGTCTCTTCTGGTTCTTTGTCGATTGGTTCTGGCTCAACCTGTTCATCTTCAGAAGTTTCAGTTGTTGCTGTTGATTCCTGGACTGTACCATTTTCGAAGAGTTTTACGGTTCGACCGTTTGGAACTCCAAGTTCAAGAATTTGTCGTGCAAGGTAGTAAGCAATTTCTTCGCGTTCCTTGGTCTTGAGGTATTCAGGTACAGACTTAAGGATTTCCGTAGCCATCAGATTAACACGATTTCCTTCTTCAGGGATGGTGATAGTAAGATCATCGTCGAGGAGAACGATTCCTTGTTCGAATACTTTTTCTGGCTCAAGTTCAGTGATTTTAGCATCGGCATCCGGGTCACCGGTTGTGTTGTCGATGAGGTAGTCGAGTACTTCGAACTTATCTTCTTCCTGATACATGTTTCGGATAAGCATACCTTTGAGAAGTTCTACGATACCAACACCACGTTGTACTGGCTCTGCAACATTCATGATGTTTCGGAGTCGGACAACAGTTCCTTCATCTTTGGCTTTATTGTAGAAGTTCTGCCACCATTGATCGCTTGGATCATCAAAGGTTTGTGGAGATCCTTCCATAACAATTTCTCCAATACGGACAAAGAGTTTAATACCTTCAGCGGTATTGATTTCGTTTCCAATGCGGACAGTATTGTCCCGATATCCCTCCCAAAGTCCCCAATAGTTTGCGGAGTAGGCAATGTCGACAAGTTCATCGTGAACCTCATCGCCATTGTGTACACGTGGAAGGTCACTCCATACGGCAATTGGACGTCCGTCAGCAGTTTCGCTCAGTGTTGTTGCATCAAGGATTGGATAACAGTGAGCAATGAGAAGTACTTTTGCCAATTCAAGGCGGACGATGTTGTTTCGTGGTCCAATGTAAGTGATGAATGAGTCATCTGGATTGCTGAGATCAGAAGTTGTCAGTTCTTCCGGATTGGCATATCCACTAATAACAAACTGATCCTGCTGGGTTTCCCTGGTTCTTCGGAGAGCATCAATGTAGGCTATTTCGTTTGGGAAGGCTTCATCGAGATCAAGGAAGGTAAGGTCACGATCATCAACGAATTCAAGGCAGTATCCTCCGTGGCTTGAACCACCACCACCGCCAGTTCCACCACCACCACCACCGCCGCATCTTTCAACGCTTGGGTCGCAAGGTGTTGGATCACAATCAGGATCACTTGGATCACATGAAAGTGGGAGCGTACAACCATTAAGGTTGGCAAGACCTCCACCGGTTTGTTCACCCTCATCACTGAAGAACGCATCGAGTCCAATAACATCCTGCCCAACAAAATCCAAATCGGCAGAGTCGGCAATAAAGAGAACGTCGCCGGTGTGGACCGTGTCGTAAATTGTTCCTTCAATTGCTTCAATCGTTACCTGCTGAGGAATGTCCCAATTGTCTGGAGAAAGAGTGATTGATGAAACATCAAGATTTACGTTGTTAGTAGGATCAAGATCAACAACCACAACATCGTTTGGTTGTCCAGTGAGGCTGATATTGTAAACACCTCTTCCTTCATTGACGTTCAAACATGTTGGCGTAATTGAAAGACCAAGGAAATCGTCATCTTCAAGATTGATTTCAAGAGCAGTATCGTCAGGAAGAAGAGCGTTTACCGGGTCGAAGACGGTTACAAGGATTTGTTCGAGAGGTTCTTCAATGGCATCATTAATGATGTCGAAAGGAACTTCTACTTCAAGGTCTCCAGCTTTAATAATGGCTGTTCCGATTTGTGGAACAAAATCTTCTCCTGGAGTTGAGGTGCTTCCATGAATGACATAGTTAACAGCAACATCGACAGGCTGCTCTTCGGTAATGAAGAACTTAAGGCTTGGAGTGACAGAGTTGTCTTCTCCAAGATAAAGAGGAGCTTCAACCTGGATGGGAACAAGTGAATCAAGTGGAAGTCCTGCATCTTCAACAGTGACAAGAAGGTTTTCAACATCTTCTCCAAGGTAGATGTCATCAATTCCTCCAAGGATTTCATCGAGGCTATCAAGCACGGGTTCTGTAATTCCACTTACGGGATCAAGAAGGTTGTTGACTGGATCTGAAATCGGGTCAACTATAGGATCAACAACGTTATCAACCACTGGTGAAAGGAGGTTGTTCAGGAGTTGAGCCTTGAGGAGGTTGGCTCCTCCGGCAATGGTAAAGATGCCGAGAGCAAAGCTTGCTCCGACTGCAGCAACGGCTGCTAAGAGAGGGGTTCTTTTCATTTTTGTTTTAAGTAAAAATGTTTATGTATATTTTTGTTGATATGCCTTCAGAAATTTAAGGCATCAGTATACTATAAAACATTTTCACCATCCTTGCAAGTGGCTAAGGATGACAAAATACTGTCAAAATAATTTGGATCGATAGAAGAAAAGGATCCCTATTACTGATGAAATGATCAACATAGCCAGGACAATCAGGAAGGCATGAGGGGAGTCCTGGTAGGGAAGAGGAATGTTCATCCCGTACATGCTGGCCACAAGGGTGGGGATCATGAGGATGATGGTGATTGAGGTGAGTGTTTTTACAGTCCGGTTTACTTCGTTGGAAATGACAGTGGCAAATGTATTGGCAGTATCGATAACGATTCTTTCGTAAATTTTTACAGTTTCAATGGCCTGAACTGTTTCATCCATAGCATCTTCCACCAGTTCTTCATCGTCTTCTGTTGCTTTAAAGAGTCGTCTTTTGGAGAGCTTTTCGATTACAAACCGATTGGACCGGAGAGATCGGTTGAAGTAGGCCAAAGATTTTCCAATGTCCAGGAGTTGCGTGATTTTTTCGTTTTGAGCGCGATCTCCAAGGTCTTTTTGGGCACTATTAATTCCGGCATTGATAACTTTAAGGTAGCGGAGATAAATTTTTGAGGAAAAAAGAACCAACTTCATAATGAATTGCTGTTTCTTTGAGGTGTTGATGATTTTGTTATTACTGAAATTCTTCAGTTTAAGGCGAAGATAGTTCATGATGTCGTTCTTTCCATCAGAGATGGTGATGACATAATCCCTATTATAAAGGATTCCAAGAGGGACAACAGCGTATTCACCAATACCACTGCGGGCTTTATTGAGAGGGGTTTGTATGAGAATGAACTGAAAATCTTCCTCTTCTTCGACTTTTGGTACTTCATCAACGTCACGTACAGAGACGAGCACCTCTTCAGGGATTTCAAAATATGGGCTGAGTTCCTGCAGGTCTTCCTCTGTTGGTGAGTTTATGTCAATCCAGCAGCCAGGAGTTGGCTTTTGGGGATTGGTTAGTTTTCCACGTACTGTTTTGTAGATTTTGTACATTTGGGCTCACGGAAAGAGGCAGAATTCTCGCCTTCGGCGCTTTCTTACTATAGTTTTTTTAATTCTAGTTGAAAAGTCTAAATTCGTGTGCTAACTTTTTCTGGCGTTTTTAGTTTGTTTGTGGACGCTTAGCTCAGTTGGTAGAGCACCT
>JAGQLQ010000049.1 GCA_020429235.1 Candidatus Peregrinibacteria bacterium
GGAGGATACTGCTACCAGCCAGGAAACCGTGTGGATGCCAGCGGAAACACTGGCTCAACAGACGGAAACCGCATTGATGCTTCTGGATCAAGTACACCATCAAATGGTGGAAACCGAATCGATGCATCATCAGACAACAACTCAAATGACGGAAATCGAATCGACGCTTCAGGAAATAATAACAACAACACCTGTAACAACCTTCCATACCCGGAAGACATCGACGGACACTGGTCAGAAATCTACGTTCGACGCCTCTACGACCTTTGTATTGTAGAAGGATACGCAGACGGAAAATTCCGACCAGATCAACCAATTACTCGTGCAGAAATGCTCAAGATGGGACTGCTTGGAGGAGGAATCGCTCCAAACCCAGGATGTTATGACAACGACTGCGGAAGCCCATTCAACGACCTCGACCAATGGCAGGGACCTTGGGTTCGATCAGCTTACGACCGGGGAATTGTACAGGGATATTCTCACGACCGTTTCGCACCAAACCAGAACATCACCCGTGCAGAAGCCGTAAAAGTTGTTCTCTCAACCTACAACATTGCCCCACTCAACGTTACCGAATCTTTCTTTAAAGACGTAAACGGATGGGAGCTTGGATGGGTGGAAAAAGCCCGTGTGATCGGACTGGTACAGGGAATCGGAAACGGGAACTTTGATCCAAACCGACCAATCACCCGCGCAGAAGCAGCAAAAATCATTGTGAAGATGATCGAATACTACGACACCAAGATCTAAAAGATCTTACAAACTCCTGATCACCAAAATCGAAAGCCCGAAGCCCGGCCACAAAAGCCGGGCTTTTTTTCTATCCAATTTGCCGTTAATATAAACCCAACGTTATTCAAATCATGAAGCAAAAACTCATCACATTTATGCTGTGCGTTGCATGCGCTATGATCGCATTCTCGTACATGATCGTCATCGTTGATGCATAAAAAAAATCATAAAAACCTGCCCAAAATTGCCCTCACTTTTGTGGCCCTCACTTTTTTCAGTGGCTGCCAAAGTATGAACGGCTCGACCAATATTTTTGATAGAAATATCCTTGTTTTTCCGGAACAGGGAACTTTTGAGCAGACAGTTGAAACACCAGAACCAACCGAAACAACAGAAGAACTTATGCTCGGCGCTTTCGTGACAGAAGCAACGCTGAATCAGGAACTAAATAAAATTCCAAACAAAGATCAGTATGAAAATGTAGTAATTCTGGCACCAACGAATCACAAAACGGACACAGACGAAATTTTCACATACGACGAAACCACGCCGCTCGGATTCCAGACAAACAAAGAAATCCTCTTCAAAATGGAGGTTGCCAACATCGTCAAATCGCTTGGAACCATCACGCAGGACAGCTGGTGGAACCGCCAGCTCATGTACGACATTCGCGATGCCTTCCCCAACGCTAAATTCATCCTTCTCTCCGTCAATACAGACATTCCACACCCGGACGTCACCGCCTATGCTTTCAAATCCTATTTGCCGGAAGACAGTTTTGTCATAGCTGTTGCAGAAGAGCAGTACAGCGATAATCCGCATATAAAAGAGTTTCAGCAGTCACTCAGCCACACAGTGCTCAACGCCAACGACACATCTCACTATAAAGATCTGCCCTTAAGCAGCACTGTCACCTACGAAATCCTTGGTCGATACCTTCAACTTTATGGCGCGCACCAGCCCCAAAAAGAGTCCGATGCCGTCCATCTGGTCGCCTTCGGAGACATCATGCTCGGGCGCTTTGTCCGCACACTCATGGACCAAAATGGCCTGGACTATCCTTTTCAGAAAATGGATGACAGCTATCTTCGCGTGAACGATCTACTCCTTGGAAATCTGGAAGGTCCAGTCACCAACAAAGCTGTCCGAACCAACACCGGCATGAATTTTGGATTCTTCCCGGATGTAGCCCCGATCCTTAAAAATCACCATTTCGATCTTCTCTCACAAGCCAACAATCACACGCTCGACAAAGGCGATGACGGCTACAACGAATCCATCAACTTCATAAAAGAGCAGGGAATAATCCCATTTGGACACCAGCGCGACATAACCGACATCACTGCCGCCAAAACCATTATTCGCGGACAAAAACTCGCTTTTATTGGACTGGAGGAAGTGAACTCGCCACTCCCGGACCAGGCAGCGCTGGATGAAATAAAATCCCTTGTGGCAGAAGGATATAAGGTTATTGTCTATCCGCACTGGGGCATTGAATACCAAAACAGACCAAATCAACGCCAGCGCGACCTTGCCCACGCCTGGATCGATGCCGGGGCCTACGCGGTAATTGGAGCACACCCACACGTTATCCAAACCTACGAAACCTACAACGGTCGCCCAATCTTCTACTCACTTGGGAACGCCATTTTCGACCAATACTGGTCCGTCCCAACCCAGGAAGGCCTCTCTATTGCCATGATTATCGAAGACGACCAAACCATTATCTACTTCCTGCCAATCAAGCTGGAACAGAGCCAGCCACGCCTCATGAACGAAGAAGAAACCCGCGTTCAACTACAAAAACTCGTGGAATGGGGTGACCACTCGGAAGCAGAAAAGCAGGCAATCCTTAACGGCAAGCTTGTCTTGTGATACAGTGCGCAACATGCAACAGTTTTTCGCAGACCTTCAAATCGACGCCTTTATCGCTCCGCTCATTATCATTGGAGCGAGTGTGGTCATTGGATACATCTTCCAAAAAGTGATCATTTCACAGATGCGAAGGATCAGCAAACATACCAAGTGGAATGGTGACGACATCATCGTTGATGGCATCGGCAACGCACCGATTCTCTGGTTTCTTCTTGGGGGAATCTACACAACTTTGGTCGATTTTCCTATCGATCCTGAATACCAGAAACTCTTGTGGCAACTGATTTTAGTGGTCTTCGTCCTTTCAGTGGCGGCAGTTGGTTCCCGCATAGCCATTGGATTTATTCACAGCTATTCATCCAAAAACACGCAAACAATTGGATCCACATCCATGTTCAACATCCTCACCAAGATCACAATTTTTGCTTTTGCGATTTTGGTCATTCTTCAAACATTGGGAATCTCTATTACGCCGCTTCTTACCGCTTTGGGAGTTGGAGGATTGGCAGTAGCTCTGGCACTTCAGGAAACACTTTCCAACCTCTTTGCAGGACTTCACATTTTGGCATCAAAAAAACTCAAGCCCGGCGACTATATTGAACTCGACTCCGGACAGACAGGAACCGTTCAGGATATTTCCTGGCGGAACACAACGCTCCGAACCATTGGGAACAACCTGGTTATTGTTCCAAACAGCCATGTAGCATCAGCAATCGTCACCAACTATGCCGGCCCGGAAAAAGAGATGTCACTCATTGTTCCGGTTGGGGTCAGTTACGGTAGTGATTTGGAAAAAGTCGAAAAAGTAGTAATCGACGTGGCAACAGAAATACTCAAAAAAGTAGAAGGAGCAGTTCCGGATTATGAACCAAAAGTCCGCTATAACGAATTCGCTGAATCAAGCGTTAATTTTAGTGCCATTCTCCGAATTCAGGAGTTTACAGATCAGTACGTTATACGCCATGAGTTCATGAAAGCCCTTCATAAACGCTTCAAAAAAGAGGGCATTGAAATCCCATTCCCACAACGGGACGTCCACATCAAAAAAGAAGCTTAAAAAGCGAAAGAGGGGTTAATTGGTAAGCTTTTTTGTGCTATAATACAAAGACAAACTTAAAACAAAAGCTATGAAAATAAAGTTCTGTGGTGCCGCACGCGAAGTAACCGGATCCCGACACCTTTTAGAAATAAATGGGAAAAAGATCTTGCTCGATAGCGGACTTTTTCAGGGGCATCGTGACGATGCTGCCAAAAAGAATCGTGAATTTTGCATCGATCCAAAAGAGGTGGATGCTGTGATTCTTTCGCACGCTCACATTGATCACAGTGGAGGACTCCCATATTTGGTGAAGAACGGATTTAAAGGTCCGATCTTTTCAACCTTTGCCACACGGGATCTTTGTAACTACATGCTCATGGATAGTGCGTTTATCCAGGAAAAAGATGCTGAATACATGAACAAAAAACTCAAGAAAAAAGGAGAACCGCTGGTAGAACCGCTCTACACCACCGACGACGCGGTCAAAACACTCGAACAGTTCTACGGCGTCTCTTACGAAAAAGCTTTTGTTGTAACTGATGGTGTCGTTTGCTCATTCTACGACGCCGGACACATCCTTGGTTCGGCGCTAACACATCTGATTATTGACGACAAAGAAAAAAATGAACGCTACACACTTGCCTTCACCGGAGACCTTGGTCGAAAAAACCTTCCAATTCTCCGCGATCCACAGGATCTCCCTCCAACCGACTACCTCATCACCGAAAGTACGTACGGTGACCGCTTCCACGAATCCATGCTGGACGCCGGAAAACGTCTTGAAGAGGTGGTAAAAAAGACAGCCGAAAGAGGAGGAAAAATCCTTATTCCTGCCTTCTCGGTGGAACGAACACAGGAGATTGTGTATCACCTGAATGTTTTATGGCAGGAGAATAAAATTCCAGACATTCCAATCTACGTGGACAGTCCGCTTGCTGCCAACGTTACCGAAGTATTCACCAATCATCCGGAATGTTTTGATCGTGACACTTTTAAAGAGTTTATCGTCAACCGAAAGAATCCATTCGGTTTTGGACGACTCAAATACACCCGTGATGTGGAAGAATCCAAGGCTCTCAACGAGCTATCCGGCCCGGCAATCATTATTTCCGCGTCCGGAATGTGTGAAAACGGACGAATTCTTCATCACCTGAAAAACAACATTGAAGATCCTCGCAACACCATCATGATTGTTGGATTTATGGCTCAAAACACGCTTGGTCGCAAAATCCTTGATGGCAATGAAATGGTCAACATCTTTGGAGATGCCTACAAAGTTCGCGCTGAAGTTTGTAAAATGGATGCTTTCTCCGGACACGCCGATCGGAGTGATCTGCTTGGATACATCAGCAAAATCAAAGGACTCAAAAAGATTTTCCTGGTCCACGGAGAAGAAACTCAGGGACAAAAATTCAAATCGTATCTGGAAGAGAACGGCTATAAAGATGTAGTTCAACCAGAACGCGGACAAGTTGTTGAACTTCCATAAATTTGGCATTCACTTCAAAAATTGCTACGCTTGGCTCTTAAATTATTAATAACGAGCCATGTCATCTTTTCGCCAAGTTGCTGAAAGTGTCGCTGAAAGCCTGTTCTACCCTAATATTCCTGAACTTGGAGAAAAGGCTCCAGAGCGCAAAAAAGGCCCAAAACCATTTATCCCTCATCATCTGGGCGTCAAATTAGACGATCCACTTGATGAAATTTCCGAAGATGATTTGAAAAAACTAAGCATTGAGGAATGCTATCAGATTTTGGAATATTTTCAGGCTCAAAAAGGATCAATCGCATCAATTGTAGAGAGTATTCGTGGACAAATTTCATTAGCCAGAAATATGGTTCACGCCATTGAAGGAATGAAAAAAGGCAACAAAGCACTGGATGAAAAACTTCATCACGTTATGAAGTGCGAGAAAGCATTTTTGAACGATCTTCAAAAAGCAGGGCTTCACATTCAATACCATTCCGATCTTGAACCAGAAGAGATTGATGAAAAACCGGCGCTCATTCTTACTACTCATCAGGGTGGAGGAGGCGAAAACTATATCCATCAGGCACTCACAGGTATTCCGGGGAGATTAGTCGTGAAAGGATCACTTATGGAAATCCCGTATATTAAAGATGGATTGCAGGAAAGAGGAGCAATTCCGGTAAGCCGCGACGCGTTGAAAGATCCAAAAAAACGGACACAGGAAATTAAAAGAATCGCAGAGCAGGTGGTGGAAGAGATGGGTAGAGGAGGGAACGTCTACATTTTTATTGAAGGAACCCGCAGCCGTGATGGAGCAATTGCCGCAACCAATGGGCGTCAAAAATGGGCAAAAGAGATTTTGGCAGAAATCGAAGAGCAGGCATCAAAAGTGAATTTCCAAAAACTTCTATTAGTGGTCAACACCATGACAGCCATGCCGGATGCCCCGGAAGAGAAGCTTTTTAAAACACGCTTCCGGGCACAAGGCACAACCCTTTCTGCCTGCCTCATGCGCGCAAACCATTTCACAGACCTGGAGTCAGAAAATCCCTATGACCAGACAACACTCTTTGGAACAGCACGGGGCGCGCTCAAAGACATGCTTATAGACGCCATTCTCCTGTATCAGGAACATCTGAAGCAATAAATCAGAAAACATATTGAAACACGAAGGCTCATCCGCTACAATCTCTTTGCTTTGAAAACGCGCGGGTATAGTATAACGGCTTATTATGTCAGCCTTCCAAGCTGAAGATATGGGTTCGATTCCCATTACCCGCTCCAGAAGAATTTTGATCGGCGCATAACTGCGTCGTTTTTTTGTTTCGTTCGGACACGACCTTTTAACTCCTTGTTCCAAATCCTTCTGGTATAGTGTCATCAATGGCAAAAAAACGATTCCAAAAAAAGCAGAAGACCAACAAGTACGATAACCTGAGCAAACCCCAGGCCGAGTTCGATTTTCACGATCGTGGAATCCTGACCAAGCCCGAAATCAAAAAGCTGACTGACGAATTTTTAGAAGAGTGCAGAGAAAGAGGACTCACAAAAATACTCTTCATCACTGGAAAAGGCCTCCACTCAAAACATGGTATGCCAGTCATCAAGCCATTTCTAAAGAAATACCTTTCATCCCTTCCGTATGTGTTTCGGGTATATGAAGGCCGCTTCGACCGTGGAGGAAGCGGAACACTGGAAGTGATTCTTGATTCTGAATAGCGACAACATTCGGTTACAATAAACAAAACCTAACCCTACAATCATGAAGAAGCTTTTCCTCTCAGCAGCAACCATGCTCCTTTTTATAGTTGGAGCCAGCCCTGCTTTTGCAGGAGATTGCACCGCCCGGACACAGGTGGACTGGCACGCAACCATCAGCTCTGCAGTCTATCTTCGCGACGACTGTCCGGAAGGAGCAGCACTTGGAGTTATCCCAGCAGGCGAAGTCGTGCAGATTTTGGAAGTCGACAAATACAACGAGTTCTACCTCATTAAAACATCAGTCGGAACCGGATTTGTTTTCGAATCCTTTTTAAAAGACATTGTTCAGTCTCCACTTCCTGGGTCGGAACCAACAACATTTCCGAACAGCATTTTCATTGACCTCAATCCCAATCATCAATACTACGATGAAATCGCGGATGTAAAAGAAAAGGGAATTGTAAGCGGAACGCCGGAAGGGAAAATCCTGGCAGATAACCCAGTGAATCGTGCCGAACTGGCAAAAATTCTGGTAGAAGCAACAACTGAAGATACAGAGATTGAAGGAGCAAAGCTTTCAGCCGGAGTATATTCCGATATTCAGCTTGGAGCCTGGTACACACCATATTTAGAAATTGCCCGGATCAAAAACATCATGACGGGTGATGGAAACGGAACAGGCATCACAACAGTCCGCCCAGCCGACAATGCCAACGGAGCTGAAGTCGCTAAAATGATTGTTGAATCCTTTGAAATCCAGGTGGATTCCAAGGCCGGAGTAAAGTGGTATGAACCCTACATGGCAGCACTTACAGCCATAAACGCCATGCCATACAACAATCCGGACCATGTGGTAACACGGGGAGAAATGATGTTCATGGTCAGCAAAGTTTTGACTCAATAACAGCCACATCAGAACCATTTGACGAAGTTGAAAAATACTGGTATTAATGCCTCCAACGTTGAGGAACGTGGTTCATTGAAATACAACACTAACCAGAAAGAGAGGGGGCCGCATGGCCAGAAAAATGCATGCTCTGCTTGTGGATGATGAAAAGACGATGCTTCTGTTCTACAGGAGCGCGTTGAAAAAGATTGGTGGTGAGCTGGATGCAATGGAGGCTTCCAATGGACAGGAGGGGCTGCGTCTCCTCAAAATGTTCACTCCAGATTTCGTGATCGTGGACTGTCGTATGCCAGTCATGGACGGTCCCGAGTTCTGCAAGATGGCACGTGGCCTGAATTTTCAGGTCCCGATCATCATGGTCACTGCCGAGGAGAGATTTCGTGTCCGCGACGATCTACGCGAAAACGACATCTACTACCTCCAAAAGCCCATCGACATGGGTGATACCTTCTTTTGCCGTCGTTTCGAGGATGAGCTTCATAAGTTCGTCCACGGCTTTCTGTCTCGCTCTTCAAGGACGAGTATTATTGTATAAATTTCTCTTACACAGCCCTCAGCGTGTCCCGTTTTGCGACTCTATCCCTTCAAAAGGAAGGAGTGTGCGAAACAGGCAAACGACCAGAGCCCGGCGAAAAACTACCGCCGAGGCTCTTTGGGCTGGAAAGAATTTTTGTATGTTTAAAAAGTGGAGCAGAGGATGAGCCTCTGCTCCATGGACGGGAGGTTAGATCGCTTGAAGCGCCTAACCACCACAGTGCCTTTACATGGTGGGTGACTGATTCATCCAGGGCTCTCCGTAAGTCTGCGGAGAAACCATGGCTCCTTTCGCTTTGGCCACGCGGGGCGCGGACAGCTGGATGGAGAAGAGGTAGACGTGGTCTGCCGCCATCTCCGTCAGGTTGAGGTTTTGAGACTGCAGAACTCCATTCATGAGCGCGTTAGCGTGAATGGGGAAACCAATCTCGGGGTCATCACCAGAGTTGGCGATGATTGAGCCATCCGGGTTAAGGATGGCTTGGTCGCTGAACGGGTTGTCCAGTCCGTGGTACACGATGCCATTGGGGATGTAGAGGTCGGTCATGACCTCCACGCGAATCCCCGGGCCGGCATAGTAGTAGTACGGATCAGACGTCCAGCCTTCGGCTTTGCCGGTGTAAATGAACACCGTCATGCCGGGCTGAAGGCCCAGCCAGTCTAGATCGTGCGCGACGATCATCTCCTCCACTTCCTCCTTGGTGATGACACGGTCGGGAGTCAGTGGAGTGCCGTTACCCAGGTACGACCTGGCATCCAGGAGGATGCCAATGCCATTCACTGGATTGACAGCATCAGCGGACAGGGCTCCGTTGTACACCTCCTCGGCAGTGAAGCCGTTGTAGAACATGGTCTCCGATGGGTCCGAAACAGGAGTCGGGCGGAGGCCCACATGCCCGAAGAAATCGAGCTGTGTACCTTGACCACCAATCTCACCGCTGATGTACTCGCTGTGGCCGCAGAACCGAGTGTAGGGAAGACAGAACGTCTCCTTCGGCTCGATCAGGAACGGCTTATCCGCAAAAGCGGACATCGGCGAGTCGTTGGTCATGACATGATCCAGCTTGTAGAGCTTGCCATGATTCATGTAGGACTGGAGAATTCCGGCCCTACATACGGTACCCTTGTCTTGCGTGTTGGTGTTGCCAGCCTGGTCGCCAGACCCCCAACCCGTTACCGGATCAGGTCTTGGAACCGGATCGCAGAGAAACTGGAAAGCCAGCGACAGGTACAGCTTTTTGACTGCACGCGACGACAGGCTCAGAGCTTTCTGCTGCTGACCCACGTACTGGGCGACCGAAATCACGGAACGGTCGACCGGCTTGAACGAACCGCTGAACTCCTTCTTGAAGTGACGGATGTCATCAGCCTTCAGGGTCAGTGTATTCGCTTCGACCTCCAGCACATGAGCGTTGGAGGAAGGTGTCACCGCGAGGGGGGGAGCGGTGGTGTCGGGGGGATCTCCTCCATAATCTGCCGAGCAGGCCGTGAGGCCCAGGCAGGATGCGAGGAGATATGTGAGGGGTTTCGACATTCTTGTATTCTCTCTCTTCTCTTTCAATGATCAGTTGAGCATGCCCCACCGATGAGGCATAGTACGAATTTTAATACAATTGTCATTCTTTATGGAAGAGGTTTCTTCAGTTTAGAGAGTGACAGATCCATTTGAAATGCTGAAATATCTATGACATAATCCGCATATATTCGGGCATAGTGCCCGTATATTGACGTTTGACAAGAGAAAGAACTGCAATGCAGTATCGAAAATTGAGGTATCTGGTGACTTTAGTACCGGTTCTGGTACTTGCCGTGGTGGTGACACCTCGGCAACAGGAACAATCGGTAGCAGAGTCGTACAAAGAGCCCTCCAAAGTGGAGAAGCTCTACCAGACATGGAAGGCTCGCCATGAGCAGACTGGTGGTGACTCCAGCATTGTCATGGGTCTCGGACCCATGAAGGGCGTCACTCCACATCTCACCTTTCAATAATATGAAAGGCTTTTTGACAAACAGAAAAATAGTAAACAGAACAGAAAAAGCAGATTCTTGCAATTTTTAAAGAACCGACTATAGTGATTTCCACTTTGACTGGTCTCGGCAACCGCAGAAACACAGCCAAAGTGCCAACCGCAACTTGAAAAAAGGATAGGAAACCCGTGGATTTACTCAAAGAGTTTGGGTGGGAGCTCACGGCTGCCATTTACCTGGGAGCGGGAGTGTCATTGACTTTGATGCTTCTTGCTATTCCCAAGAGCTGGCTGGCGAAAGCCAGTCAAAGAGCATGGTATATGACTGCCAATGCTCAGACGATCTGGCGCATGCCAGTTGTCTGGCTGGGATGGATCCTGATGTTTGCTTTCGGGCAGCACTTCGCAGGATTCATCATTGCAGTCTTCGGCCTGGCCATGGACCGTGTAGACGGAAAAACGGCCAAAGGGATGATGGAACTCGAAAATCCAAAAATCCCACACAACGAAAACCTCGGCAAAATCATCGATCCACTCGCTGACAAGCTGACGTTTTTACCACCGTTCTTTGTGTTGGCAATCCAGGGAATCGTGCCATGGTGGCTCGTGACGCCATTGGTGTCACTCGAGCTCCTCAGCACTCTCATGCGCGGCCCCTTCAACCTCCTGGTCAGTTATCAAAAAACTGAAAAGGAAAGGAAGGATCAGGCCACAGGAATCGGAAAGCTGAAGGTGATGTTTCAATTCGTCACCCTCTTGGCTTGTGGGCCGCTCATCTTCGGATGGACAACCTACTCACTCTGGATTCCAGGGATACTCACAGGCATAACGCTTGTCTTTGGGGCGTTGAGCGTTCTCTCTCGGATGTCCCTTCGGGGTCGATCCAAAGAAGTGAACGATCAGCTCACCGACGCGTTCAGCCACGAGTAAAATCCTCCGACACAAAGTTGCGGTGCGCTCGCCCATAAGGCGGTGCGCAAGCCGGCCCACGTTCTAACACGCGGGTCGGTTTCCATCTACACAAGTACAACCATATTCAGAGAAAAGGTCAATTCACCGCAATTGACTCCTTGTACGCTACATCCTAATATGGGCTCAAACCCTTTTTTCTTACAAAAATCAAAAAGGGCGCGCGTTTTTCAACAGCAAATTTACCCAAATTCATGGAAAACTTTCAAAGTCTTCTCATACTTATGGTGACCGTTTGGGTCGCCGGAAAACTGTTTCGAGCCATCCGTCTCCCTGTCATCTTCGGAGAACTGCTCGGAGGTGTCATTGTGGGGCCAATGGTTCTTGGACTCATTGATCCGGGAAGCCATACAGTTGAACTCCTGGCTGAACTCGGGATCTTCTTTCTTATGTTTCACTCAGGACTGGAGGCAGATCCACACGAACTGGCAAAAGCATCAAAAAAATCCCTCCTCATAGCAGCGGGTGGAATAATCCTGCCTTTTATTGGAGGATACTTCATCGCCACCGCTTTCGGGCAGACAATGGTATCCGC
>JAGQLQ010000004.1 GCA_020429235.1 Candidatus Peregrinibacteria bacterium
ACTTTGTGATAACTGTAAGAAGCCTGTAGAAAAGGTGGATGATGAGCTTTTGGAAATTGTGAAAAAAGCGATTTCAGAGATTCATTCGACTGATGAGATTGATCCTGCAATGCTCCAGACACTTCAATTCTATGATGCTCCCGGTTGTGAGGTTTGTGAGGGTATTGGATATAAGGGACGTATTGGGTTGTATGAAGTTATGCGTATGAATAATGAGTTACGAAGGATGATTTTGAGCAGCGCGAGTACGCTTGACATTGAGAAAAAAGCGATGGAAGGTGGAATGGTAACGCTTGAACAGATGGGAATTATTAAGGCTTTGAAGGGAGAAACCAGTTTGAACGAGGTTTATCGTGTTGCGAAGAGAATGGAATTGGGTGATGACTCAAAGAAGAATGAGAAAGCTGATGAGCAAAAACCAATTCCAGATGAAAATCCTGAAGCAGAAAAGTCAGCACCGTCCAAAAAGGTCGTGGCTCAGGTACAACAAGTAACTCCTCCTGCAGAGCAGCCAAAGCCAGCGTCACCATCGATTCCAACTCCGGCCCCTGCTCCTGAGGAAAATAGTCCTCAAACACCACCGTCAGATACTCAACAGCAATAATTTATGCCAGAAAAACAAGCCAAAGGTTTCGGTTTTGGAGAAAAGGATCAGATGTTCGAACTTGGACAACTGAAGCAAACGCCTGAAGCTCCAAAGAAAAAAAGTCTCTTGCTCGATATCGCTGAGTCACGTGCTGCAAAGATCCTTTTGAAGCAGCGTGGTGGTGATATTCGCCTGACCGGTAATCCGATCATCGACACTTTTAAACGGTTGAATCAGTTTTTGATCGACCATTCGAAGGTTAAGACCAAGGAAAAGGCGATTTTCTTTCGTCTCCTTTCGGTGATGTTGAATGCCGGTTTACCGCTCGTCCGTTCGCTTAATACTCTTGGAGTACAAATGGAAAAAACTCCAAAGCTTTCGAATACACTTTTTGAAATGGGAAAAGCGATTGAAGGTGGTTCCAGTTTGTCTGAAGCAATGCAAAGTTATCCTGAGATTTTTCAGGACGCGGAAGTGGGTGTTGTGAAGGCTGGTGAAGCATCAGGGCAGTTGAACAACACTTTAAAGTCGCTCGCGAATGATGTGGAAAAGGCTGCAAGTATTGCCGGGAAAGTGAAAGGCGCGCTGATTTATCCAACTGTGATTCTGTCACTTTTGGTGGTAGCGATCTTTTTGATGATGATTCTGGTGGTTCCGCAAATTACCAAACTGTTTACGCAAACAGGAAATGAACTACCTTTGCCAACACGCATTTTGATTTTTATGAGTGAGTTTTCGGTTCAATACTGGCCGGTTCTCTTGGGTGTTGCTGTTCTCTTTGTCATTGGCTTTGGGTGGTATCGGACGACCAGAAGTGGACGTTTTGTCTTGGATTGGCTCAAACTCCATGCACCGATTTTTGGTGATCTCTTTAGAAAAGCAGCGCTTTCTAAGTTTGCTCGAGGTTTTGCCAACTTGATGTCGAGTGGTGTTCCGATTATTAAGTCGATTGAGATTGTTTCGCACAGTATTGGAAATGAAGTATATAAACGTCGATTGGTTTTGACGTCAGAAGATATGAAGCGTGGTATTCCGATGGCGGAAAATCTTTCTAATAGTAAGTTGTTCCCAAAGATGCTGGTGAACATGGTAGAGGTTGGTGAACAGACTGCTCAGCTAGAAAATGTCATGGAAAAAGTGGCAGACTTCTATGATGAAGAGATTGATACTATGGTGAATTCACTTTCAAAAATTATGGAACCACTTATCCTGGTTGTGATTGGTGTGACCGTTGGAGGGCTTGTAGCTGCTATTATGCTCCCTATCATGCAGTTGACAGATTTGAGCGGAACATTCTAAAAACCTTGTCATAAACTTGCAATATTTTCTAGTTTAGGGTATAATATACAGAAGATATAAATATAAATTTAATTCTTTAATCATTTTTTTAAAATGACAAACACAAAAAAGGGTTTTACCCTCATTGAGCTTCTTATTGTGATTACCATTATTGGTATCCTTGCCGCAGCTCTCCTACCGAACATCCTTGGTGCTCCTGCACGTGCGCGTGATGCAGCTCGCCAAGCTGATCTTAATACTTTCATTTCTGCGCTTGAAGCATATGCAGCAGATACTGGAAGCTATCCTACAACTGGTGGCTGTGTAGATACAGCACTATCTGGTCTTACAGCTTATTTCCCAGGTGGAAGTATCCCTACTGATCCAAGTGGTCTTTCTTCTGGACAAAACTGTGCTGATGACTACACATATTGCCCTTCTTCTGATACCAACACTTCTTACTATGTAGCTGCTGGTATGGAGCAACCTCCAAATGCTAACTATGACACTACAACAGCTCTTGCTGATTGTACTGCTGGTGCTGTAGCTATGCCTACAACGGCTCCAGGTGCTGGTGACGTTCTTGTACGAATCAACTAGTTCATATCCTGAAATAGTTATTAAAAAGTCCGTGCCCCGCAAGGGGTGCGGCTTTTTTTTGATGATTTATTTACTTGCTTCCAGTGCTGTGAGTCTTTTTTCGGTTGTGAAGATGTGGTCACTGAGCGTTTGGTCTATGCCAACGACGTGATTTGATAGGTTTTCGATAGAATCCTCGACATTGATCATGCGGGTTTTGAGTTCGGAAACGTCCATTTGCAGGGCTGTTGTTTTTATCATTTGCTCTGCTGCAGCTATTTGGAGTTCGTGAAGAATATACTCTGTTTGTTTTTTAAAAGGCTCAAAGCGTTCGTCGAATTTTTGATTGAACTTGACCTCAAGTTTTTCCTCGAGCTTTTCTTCTAATTTTTCCTCTAATTTTTCCTCTAATTTTTCTTCGAGTTTTACATCGAGGCGGGCATCGAGACGACGTTCGAACTCTTGCCAAAATTTCTCTCCTCCAAAATTTTCCGCTCCAAATTCTTGATCCATAATAGTGAGTTAGGAATAAAAAATTACCATGAAACCTCATCCCTTTTAACAAATTGAGATGAAATCTCGATAAAAAATTGCCCAATCTGTTCAAAAGGCTATATCTATTCAATGTTTTCACCTTCCGTCAATCAGAAGTGCTGATTTTGTGCGTTTTTTGTTGCTGTTTTTCGGCTTAAACATACCAAAAAGTGGCTTTTTTTGCTATAATGTAAAGAACCTTAAGAGGTGGCATGTACCTTACTTCCCTACAACACGGCTTGAAGCACCGGATTATTGCCAGTTTTCTCCTGTTTTTTCTGCTTTTTCAAGCTTTTGGATCTCCGGTTGCGTATGCACTGCAGCTTGATCCACTGGTTTTTGGCCTGAATGAAGAAGAACAATTGAGTGAGCCACAAATGCATGTTGGAATTATTGCTGTCTTGGTAGAAGAGAGCCTGATGAATGAAACGAAAGATTATCCCGGAATTGCTGCTGACTACAGTGAGCTGACCACCCAAAAGCTTCCGGATCGAGTCATGCGGTATGCTTTGGATGCTCAAGCATCGCAGGAATACACCAAGGCAACTGTTATTCCAGTCAGCCAGGTTGAGCAAGTGGAGGATATTGCTCACTCGCTTGAGCGACTTTACCTTGAAGGTGACGGCTCGACTGGCATGGTGACCAAGTTGGCCGGTGTGGTTTTGATTGGCGATGTGCCGATGCCAGTGGTGAACAAGAATGGGAATCCGCTTGTGAGCATGCTCCCCTACACTGATTTTGAAGATAAAGTGTATACGTTTGACCGCGCGAGTGGTCAATATTTGGCCAACTCAAATGTAATCAATCCCAAAGCTGATGTATGGCATGGTGTTATTCGTCCACCAGTTGGAGGTGAAGAAGGGAAAGAGCTTTTAGCTGAGTTTCTGGACAAGAATCACCTTTACCATAGTGGAAATGCTGACTTCACGCAGTTTTCAAAGAAACTCTTTTTCATGGATTTCATTCGTGAATTTGAACAAATGGATAAACAGGCTTTCCAGAATTACCTCCAGTATCTGGAAATATGGGAAGATCTTTCATACTATCGTTACAATAAACATCTGCTTTCATACCTTCTGGGTGAGAATGAAGAGTCGCTCCAGCCAGGTGATGGTTTTGATAATGATGGAGATGGACTCATTGATGAAGATCCAGCGGATGGTGTGGATAATGATGGAGATGCTGAAGCAGGAAGTCCGCTCCATGGTCTGGCGGATGGAATCGACAATGACAATGATGGACAGATTGATGAGCCGGATGAAGGCCGATTTGGTATTTGTGACATTGTTCCAAATGTTCCGAATCAACTGAAAGATTGTAGTATTCCGGGGCAAGAGTTGATCGTGAATAATTTTTATAATGTAAAACCAGGTTCAAAATATTTTGTAGCTGACAGTATTGATAATGATGGAGATGGTGTTGTTGATAATGGGATTGATGAAGATGACGGGGATCCATTTATAGGGATTGATAATGATCTGGATGGTTTGATTGATGAAGATACCACCAATGATAATGATGCTGATGGAGATGGAAAAGTTGATGAAGATGGTCCTGGTGACATGAATGGTGATGGATGTAGCGGGGAGTGTGGGGTTGATGAAGATTTGGATTCTTACGATTTTGATAGCGATGGATATCCTAATGGGTATGAGAGACAGTATGGATCTTTGACTCCGGGTGGTGATTTGCCGACTGATCCGGAAAATCCTGTGAGTGTTCCTTTGGATTTTGTTTCTGCGCCGATTCCAATCTTGAGACTGGCACCATTGCCGGATTCCAGTGATTGGGTTGATGAAGAGTCTCCACTTGATGATGATGAAGACGGTCTGATTGAAGAGGATGGCCTTGCTGACAATGATAATGATGGGGATGGAAAAGTTGATGAAGATCAGGGTGCGAGTGGTGCGGTTGATAGTGATTCAACAAAAACTATTCCAGATGCACAAACCAAGCCGCTGATTGATCAGCTGGCTATGAGTTACGATAAACTTTTTGAGAAATTCTATTCAAATGTAAACGACTGGGCCACGTCGACCGGTCGGTACAATCCGAATGTGACTTTTAATGTTGGTGGAGAAATTAAACACCGCAGTGATGTTGCGAATGTCCCATCGTATATTACGATTAAGGATGAGCTGACCCGAAAGTATCTGAAAATTGTGAACGATGCTGTTGAGGATCAGATTAATATTATTGTGAACGATCCAAATAATGTTCTTTCGGGAAATCAACTTCAAAAACCAACCCCACTTTTAAAAGATTCATCATTTAGTGCTGATATTACACTGCCTGATGATTCGGAGGTTTCTGGAAAGGGTTATTCGTACATTAATTTTGGACAGGATCCATACTACTCTGATGCGATTCTGGTCAATGGTCGGCTTGGATCGGGATTGAAAACGATTGAAGATTGTTCACTTTTGCGTGGTAGTGAGGGTCTTTCACCAACAAGTTCGATTTTGGTGGAGGCTCATCATCTTCGTAATGTGTTTGATGATGATCTAACCAATTCTTTCTATGCCGGTTGTACCGCATTGAACTATTTTTCTCCAGAACGTTGTTTTGAAGATCGGGCACTTTTTTCTTTGTTTGATCTTTTGGGAGCAGAAGAGGTCACAAATGGGGATAGCCCAACAACCGAAACTGCTTGTTACGATTTTAAAGAAGAGGATCGTTATCTGGATTACCGTGATGAGGTGAATACTTATCTCAATCTTCTGGATGATTATGATAATGATGCGGCGAAAAATCTTGTCCCAAAGCCGGGTTCACCGTATTTATTCCCGAGCCAAACAGTGATTTTTGATGATGGAACCAATGTTTTAACGCTTGCTGATATTGCCCGAAAATGGGGGCAGGTTGATGGTATCGACAATAATAATAACGGTTTTGTGGATGAGTATGGGGAAGGTGATCCGCAATATGGAATTGATCCGAGTGATCCACAAGCTGTTGGTGCCGCCATTTTGAGTAAAGATAAAACATATGTTTTTGATGAATCACCAGAAGCTTTTCCAGGCATTAAGCGTTTGGAGTTTGATGTTGATACTGTGATCGCGAAAAATTCTAATGGAGATCCTATCTATCTGACATCGTATGTTTCCCATGATAATCCGAATCTGGAGACACTTGCTGTCAGCTATAACACGAACGATAAGGGTGAACTGGTACCAAAATCGCAATCTCCACAGAGTATCCCAATGGATAATCCGCGATATTTCAGTTTTGTGGATAAGTTGGGACGGTTGCAGGAGATCCGGTATCCGAATATTTTTGCAGCGAACAGTATTGAAGAGGCCCGCGCGATTCTGGTCCAGAAGGAGCAAGAGTTAAAGCAGATTGCGAGTCAGACCAGCGTGGCTTTGGACATTGATGGAAAACTGACAGCCATTGTGGATGGTATGCAGGATGTTTATAACGATCCGAATGATCTGACCTCTCTGGTAGCTGCGAATGCGGAAAAATTGGATGACGCCTACAAGTGGAAATCCATGAATATTGATGACAAGCATGTTTATGTCATGGAGACCTATTTGGATCCGCTTACTACCGCTTTTGTTGGGGACACAGATCGGGGTTATGAATCGCTTTATTTTGTTGCTGATGGCGATGCCGATACGGTTTTTATGAATTTTAATGGGGATATTCCAGATGCTGAAGCTGATCTGGAATTCTTACAGGCTATGAATCATGAAGGACCTGTTCCAACTGAACCGGGTGGTCAAAATGCTGGGGGAAGTAGTGGGGGTGATGATGTTTCTGATTATTTGGAAGGGATTTTGGTGCCACTCTGGTTTCCGGAAATATTAAAGTGGGTGGATGATACGGTGAGCAATGTGAGTACCTACTCAGTTGCGCCGGCATGTAGTATTTCTGATTCTCCTGGTGACTACTATGATCAACTCCTGGCAGCTGGGGACTTGGATGGGGATGGTGTTCCGGACGATCAGGACAGTAATCCAAATAGTCCTGACAATGATGGGGATGGTATTCCTGACGGTGCTGAAAATACTGCACAATTGCGTGTAAGTGGAGATCCTCAAATTGCTGAAACCGGCTCAAGCGACGTTATTACCGTTTCTGTTGAAGGTCTTTCTACCGCCGGACAACTGCAGACAACCAATAGTTTTACAGAAATTGAACTGTCCGTCGATGATGAAAGTTTGGCCAGTATTTCATCGAACAATCCTACACGGCTTCAGGGCGGACGGGCTGAATTCCGTATTTTACCAACCGATGTTTCTGGATCTTTTGTTGTGACTGCTACCGCGACGAATCAGTCCGGGATCACACCAGATAGTGAAACTCTGGCATCAACCAGCCGCAAGATCCGGCTTGTTTCTTATGAAAAAAATAGCGGACCACTTTTTGATCAGGCCGGGTCGACCGGATTTATCATTCTTGATGATGAGGAGAATATCATCGCCGAGGTTGATGGATTAACAGGTCTTGTGGATATTAAAGATAACCGGTTTGAACTTGAGGTGTTGCCATCGCAAGGAGATAAGCCGGTACGATTGGCGGTGAAAGAGACGGCTTCCGATACTATTGTTGCATCGGTGTTCTTTGTGGCGAGTGAAGAGGATCCAATCTTCCTGGATAGTGAAGATGTTTCATATTTTAATACTTTTGAATCGCTGAGTGGTGTGCATATTAAGGATCTGGCTGAGGATGATTTTGAAGTTGAGTTTGTGGATGATGATGCTCAGTTTCATGCTGGTGGTGTATATTTGACTGAAAACGGTGACCGGTTTGGTATTGTTGATCGTCTTGGAAATGTGTTCCTTACCGACGACTATGACTTAACATTGAAGCAGATTTCTTCAAGTCTTGATCCGGTTGTTTTTGAGGTTCGCAAGGGTTCTGAATCACTGTTTGATATTTATATTGGTGCTGATTTTCCACGGATTGAGGTTCTGGGGGAAGAAGGTGCTTACAGTGAATTCAATCTGGTTGCCGATGCTTTGAATCGACTTTTGAGCATGGTTTTGAATGTTAATTTTGCTCATGCTCAAGTTCAGATTCCAGATACTGATGGTGATGGACTTTCTGATCTGGAAGAGATTGTTCTGGGTCTGGACATGCGAAATACTGATACCGATGGTGATGGATTTGAGGATGAAGAGGAGATTTTAAACAACTATGATCCGCTTTTACCAGATGCGATTCTGTTTACGGATCTGACGAAAGATATGCAAGGGTTTACTGACATTCTGGAACTCTTCCGACGGGGAATTATTTCACGATTTGAAGATGGAACTTTCCGCCCGAACGATCTTTTGACTCGTGAAGAGTTTGTACAATTGAATCTTGGAGCGGTGTGCGTGCAATGTACGAATTTTGATGAGAAAGTGAAATTTGCGATTGATGGTCTGTATGATCCAGATCCGTTCCCGGATACCGATTTTTCTGAAGATCTGCTTTATTGTGTGAAACATGCAAAAAATGAAGGGATCATTTCTGGATATCAGGGCAGCCCGAATACCGGATACTATCTTCCGAAAGATTCAATCAGTCGCGCGGAGGCAACCAAAGTTATTCTGGAAACAGCGCAGGAGGAGTTTGAAGGCCTTACACTTGCCGATAATAATACTGCCGGGAAACCGTGGCACTATAACTATGTTTTGTCCGCGCAGCAGTTACGACTGTTCCCACGGGCGCGCTTTACAGAACTTGATACGCTTGGACCAGCTGAGTTTAAGGCCTGGTTTGATCAGCAAATTGCAACTCCAAATAGTGATTTTATCGCATGGCTTGAAGGTAATATTACCCGGCGGGAGTTTGCCATTATGGTGACGCAGCTTACCGAATTGTATGATTGTCAGGCGAATGATCAGGATGGTGATGGTCTTCCGGACAACTATGAAAAGTTTATTTCTACAACTTCTGCCGTGAAAGCTGATACCGATGGTGGTGGTGTTAGTGATGGTGATGAGGTTTTGCGCGGATCGAATCCTCTTTTTGCCGATGATGATTTCCCGGAGGTACCGGAAGAAGAGGCTGCTTTTGATAGTGATGGGGATGGCATGCCTGATGAATGGGAAAATTTACATGGTTTAAATCCATTTGATCCAAGTGATGCCAATGATGATCCGGATGGAGATGGTCTGACAAATCTGGAAGAGTATGGTTATGGCACAGATCCAAACGATCCGGACACCGATGATGGTGGCGTACAGGATGGTGATGAAATTATTAAGGCGATTGATCCTTTGAACGGTGATGATGACGCGACTCCTGCCGCACAGGATGAGGGTGGTTATGTTGTTGGGGATACTGTTTTTGATAACTATTTCTTCCAACAAACGGATACGAGTGAAGAGGAAGATTTTATTGAATATCTAGATGAAATACCTGCTGATGGTTCGAGTCGATTGTTCCTGAAGGCTTCAATTTTGGATGAAAATGGTGATGTAAATGAAAATGATTCTACCAGCATTATCCGGTTCTTTGCCGAGGATGGAAATGGATCTGCCGTGCTTGAGCCGGCAAATGTTATTGCTTTGAATGGTGAGGCGGAAACAGAGGTTCGGTCGACGACGAATGCCGGCGAATTTATTGCTTCTGCGGAGATTGATGGGCAGTTTTATCCGGTTGATGAGCGGCCGATTTACGTGACTCCGCTTGAGCCGGCAGAGATTTTAGTTCTTCCGCTTTCGCCTGTTATTCGCACTGGTGGACTTTCTACATCTGTTGTTCATGTTGAGGTTTTGGATATGCATGGCAATCTGGTGAATAATGATATTACCTCTTTGACCTTTGAGGTGAATGGTCCGGGAATGGTTGATGAATCACTGGATGAAGACCCAAATATGGATGGCTTGCAGGTTTCAACTATTACCGGTGACTATGATCTGGTTGTGACATCGACCGAACTTGCCGGAAATATTACAGTTCAAGCTTCATATTTTGAACCGACTGAGGAAGATCTTGCTGAAGATGCTGCTCCTGCTGAACCAAATGTTACAAGCCAGGGAACTATTCAATCCCGTGACGATATTCAGTTGGTTTTGAGTCCAGGTAGCGACACAATCCCTTCAGATTACGCGAGTACGACCAATCTTGAACTTCAGGTTCAGGATTTTGGGGGCTCTCTTGTTTCTGATTTCCAGGGAACCGCACAGTTCCAACTTTTGAATCCTGAGCTTGGCGAACTGCTTGGATCGAATCCTGTACAGATTGTGAATGGACGTACTTCCATTCCGTTCCGTGCTTCGAATAAGGCTGGGGAAGCTCCTATCTCTGCAACAGCAGAAGGCTTTGCTCCAATTAATACGGTTGTGACTGTTCTTCCGAAAAAGGCCGCTTATATTGTTCTTGAGGCCAATGAAGAGAAAATGGATAGTGATCCAAGTGCGCTGTTTGAAATTCATGGAAAACTCTATGACAACGATGGAAATTTTGCCTGGAACGATTCTTCCACACAGGTTTCTGTAAAACTCACTGATACCAGTAAGCTCTATGCTCAATTCCAGACGCCTTCAACCGTTCAAGCCAATGATGGTGAGTTTGCCATTATCCTTCGTGGAAAAGATTTAACCGGACCGGTGAATCTGGTTGCTGAATCTTCAGGTTTGATTCCAGGTGTTTTAAGTACTCAGGCTGTAAAGAAATTTAAGGCCGAAGATTTGAACTCGATGACTCCTCATGTTCTCTTTGCATCGATGCTCGGAAGTGATTTTGGGAATGTTTTTGCTGAAGATTATCTTGGAGGATGGATGCTTTTTGCCGGTGATGATCGGGTTGTTACTGATCCAAACACTCAAACACAAAGCGTCGAGAAAGTTTTGAGTAAAGCGCAGGCCGTTGTCTCACTTTTAAGTAAACCAAAGCCTTACGGCCGACTCATGAATGTACTTCCGAGTGGCCAGGTTCAACTTTTTGATCCTGGACGGCTTGAGGTTTCTGTTATTCCTCACAATGGATCTGTTTATCCAAACCGTTTGATCGTTCGTGATCTTGAAAGTGATGAAGATGCCGTTGAAGTGGCACTGATTCCAACAGTTCAGACACGTGCGAAAGTTTTAAGTTCGGATGCCACTCTGGATGAAAGTGGTAGTGGAATTTTTGTTCAATCGATTGTTGAGAGTGAAGATTATGAGCTTTTGGAAAGAGATCAGGGTGTCAGCTATTTGAAGAATGGCAATGAGGTTTTCCGTATTGATCATAAAGGTAATATGTATGTTCTGAATAACGATTTCCATGTAATGTTCGACGATTACGGAGGTCCATATCTACGCTTCCTGGTGACCGATCGCGGATCGGAAGTCCTGAACATTACGTTCGCGACTGATCTCTTTACCAATGTGACGCTGGTTCAAAGTGATGCATCGATCAGCAATGAAAATGGAACTTTAAATCCTGGTGCATATGTTCGGATTCTTAGTTCATCATCTACTATTGATACTGAAATTGCTTATTCCGGGAACTCAACAGCGCTGCCAAAAGGTCTCTTTATTGTGGATACCACAACAGAGCTGGATGCCAGCCAGGCTCCAGGTTTGAATTATATTTCTCTGGAAAAATCAGACGAGGTTCCGGGTATTGGATTTACTGGTGATAATAAGCATATGCTTCTTTTTGCGGCCGGTAATTCGGTTGGAGAATCGAATCTTCCATATGCTTCTGAGGTTGGTATTGTGCTGGGAGATCCAACTGTGCGGATTGATAATAAACAGTCGGCTTCCAATGACACCGGCTTCACGCGTGATATTGGTCAGGAGATTTTTGCCGGTGACCAACCGGTGAAGGAGATGAATATTATTGATTACAACAGTGATGGCCGTGATGATATTTTGGTGGTGTATGAAAGTGGAGAGGTTCGACTTTTGCAGAATAATGAAGGGTATCCTCAGTTTGAAGATAAGGGGATTTTCCTAGATTTCCCGAATGGTATTGTGAGTATGGCCAGCGATGATTTTGACCAGGATGGTCAGGAGGATCTGGTTGTGGCTCTTCAGGACAGCTGCCGTGAAGGTGAGGTTTGTATCAATTTTTATAAGAATTTTGGTGGTAATTTTGTGAGAAATTATCTTCAACTGAATCCGTTTGACGCGAATAATCGTGTTTATATGTTGAAGAGTTTTGATTTAAATAAAGACTCTTTCCCGGATTTGATTACGTCTGATGATACTGGGGCGGTCCGTGTTTTTTATAATAATGGCGGTTCGTTTGAAACGTTTGGTCAGTTAATTGGATCGCTTGGTATTAGTATTGAACCGGGTAATAATTTGAAAACAGAAGTACTGGTTGGGTATGACGGAAGTCCTTCTAATTCACCAGATGATGTTAGTGATGATGTTAATTTTGTAACTTTCAATGTCCCAACCTCGGGGACAAATGTTCTTCCTGACCAACAGGATCAATTAAGTGCTATTAACGATGCCATTTTGAATGGTGGGGATCTGGTTCAGGCAAGTGGGGGAACGTTACCGGAAATGGCACAGAAAGATTTTGTTTATCTGGATCTGGATCCAGCTCTTGGATTGCAGTCAGAAAAGCGGGCTCACGATTTAACCCCTCCGGCAAATGTTACTGCCCGTGGTGATGAAGTTGAGTATACGATTACACTTAGAAATACCAGCGGACAAACCATTTCGAATGTGATGGTCAGCGATGTTATTGCTGGTAATGTTGAGGTGGATGAAGAGAGCATTACTTGTAGTGGATGTACTAATTTTGATGTTACGGAGTCAGGGCAGAGTATACATCCGTATGTTTTCCTTGTTGGAAATATGCCAGCTGATGCTATCCGAACTATTACCTATCGTGTAGAGATTCAGGAAACGCCACGGGTGAAGATTGTGGTTGGCGATGATTTGAATACAGGGTATCTGAATGATGATCTTGGTGATATCGGTGCCACACCTGAGGGTAATCCAACTGGTAAAATGGTTTATTATTACTCTACGGGCGCGGATCCTGGTACGAATAAAGTTCTTTATGATACGTATGTTACTCCAGATCCACTGCCACCGGATACTCCGGAGCCTGCGCATGGAATTGATGTCTCTCAATTGCCGCTTGATATAAACTTTGATGGTGTGCCGGATGTGGTGCAGAACTATCAGGAAGAGCAGGCTCCTTCTGGAAGCTTTAATCCTGAAGGTGCGCTGGATGAAATTGGCGATACAATTGAGTCGGCGATTGCTGCGTTTACATGTAGCAGCGGATGTATTCCTATGCCGATCAATTTTGCTTTCCTTGCTCCGGGAGCGATTAATGTCATGGGTGTTCCGAGTGGATTTGATCCAGGTTTGCCGGTATTTGGATGGGGCGTTCCGAGTATTGTTCCTGTCTGGCCTCCAAGTCCGTATCAAGGTGCTGCTGGTGGCCGGATCTATCTTTCGCCAACACTCACCGGAAGTCTGGCGACCGGAATTTGTCTGGGACCATATCTGGCTGGGCAATGTTGGGCGTTTAAAATCACTGACCTTTTGCCAAGTGGCCTTTGTGATGAGATTGCGGGAAGCATTAATGGTGCAATTTCCGCAGCCGGGTCTTTTGCTCAGGGACTTGGTGAAAGCATCTCTGCTATTAGCTCTGATGGAAGTGTTGAAGGCGCAGCTGATGCGAGCGGACGAACATCTACTGGTGGTTTTGAGGGAAGTGCTTCGCTGGGCAATTATCAGTATAGAGCCTCGGTGCAGACGAATTTTCGGGTGCCTGGATTCCCTGCTGTTTTGACCAACTGGCTGGATCGACAGACAGAAGAGGTTATTAATAAACTCACAGATCTTCCGGATATTTACTTTATCTATCCGGATCCAACAACGCTTGTGGGAGCTTTTGTTCCTCAGGACACAGCAAACCAGAACGGTTCTGGTGAAGTGAAACCTGCGTGGGAGTTTCCGAAGGCCAAAGAGTGGGAAAGTTTCCGAGAGGTTCTTTCTTACATGAACTCCATTCCTCTTATTCAGATTGAGTCACGTGATATTTTGATTAAGATTCCGGCTCTCACGCGGCGCGAGATTGAAAAGGTCCAGAGAGATGCCCAACAATGGGTTGTTGATGCCAAGGCCGAAGTTGAACGCGTGAAGCAGATTTGGACATGTGATGAATCGAGCCAGCAACAGACTCTTTGCGATAAACTCCTTCTGGATGCCAATGAACTTATTAAGAGTGTAGAGAAAAATATTGAAATTCTTGAAAAATGGAAAGAGTTTCCGCGACAACTTTTGGCATGGAGGACGATTTTGTCCAAGTATGCCTACGCGCTCATTTGTTATATGGATGCAATTATTAACTATACCGGTGGATACATTCATAAACAGCAGGCCCGTATTGATGCGTGGATTGAGATGATTCGAAAAGTGAAAGAAACGATTGCCAACTGGCGGCTGCTCGTTGATCTGATGATTGAGTATCAGGCTTCTTGTGATAAATGTTCAACAGCGCGCTTTACGCTCATGGAGTTGATTGTTCGGATCTTTGCGGTGATTCCATCACCACCAGTTATTCCATTCCCGAAACTTCCGGACATCTACATTGATCTGTCTCAAATTCAGGTTGGATTGAAAGTTGTGTGGCCAAATGTTCGATTCCGACCGGAACCATTGATTATTCCAAAACTTCCACGGTTCCGATTGCCGGATCTACCGTCATTAACGGTGAAACTTCCGGGAATTCCGGTACTTCCTGAACCGCCAACGCTGCCAGAACTTCCGGATCTCCCTCCTCTGCCACTCCCAACACTCCCGGATATTCCACCTCCGCCAAAGGTGCCTGAATTCCCTGCGAGTATTAAGGCTGTGATCTCAATTTTAAAGAAGATTATTCGAATTCTTTGTTTGATTAAGAAGGGATTGATTCCTGTACCGGAATATCTTTTGAAGTCGCAAATTGAACAACTGACTGAGCGTCCGCTTTCTCCGCTGTTGCCAATTGATCTTGGCCTTAATTTTCAACTTCCGGCAATTGAGTACGACTATGTTGATCGTATTGAAATTATTGGAATTTTGAACTTCCAACTCGACTTTAATCCAATTTTTGACACTGTGAAGGCTGTTGCCGATGACTGGAACTCAATCGCGACCGATCTTGTGAAGGTTTTGAATCAGACTGCTGCACAAAATGCTGCTGTTGCTGACGATATTTTGCAGCCAGAATCGCCAATTGATGAAAATATTGAAGTCGATTTGAGTGCTGATGTAAATACTTTAACCGCTGTGCATCCGGCGCTGGGTGAAGCAACTGCCGCACTCCTTCAAACGTATGGAGCTCTTGAACGTGATGCTGAAAAATATGCTCAAATGGCAGAAGAGGTTGAGGATATTCAACTTGTTGCCAGCCAACGTCTGCTCAACAATGATGATCCGCTTTTGAACCGTGATACTGCTGAATTGAAGGCTTCGATTGCTGCCAATCCTCAAGCTGAATTTGAAAGTCAGCAACGTTGGGTGGCGCTCCGAAATGCTATGCTCGACTACACTACTGAACAGGAAAACATTGATGCTACGATTGGAACAAGTGATGACCTGAGAACTATGGGGCGACTTTTGGCCCAGGCCAACACTTTGGACGACCTTGTTCCTGATGAAAATGATCTCTTTATTTCCAACCGGCTGATTGCGGAAGAAGAGGGTATGCAACTTGCTTCAACCGAGCCGATTGTGAATAGTTCGCAACCGAAATCCAATACTTTAAAGATTGTTGGCAGCGGCCTGACCTCTTATGGGCAGGAAGTGAAGGAAGATCTGCAAGGAAGCTTAAGGCTGCTTGCGGATGTTGGCGTGACCGATGCTCCTGGAACAACGGGGATGGAAGAGCCTGCGACGGCGAACAAGGGTATCTTCATCCTCAATCATGAAAAACAGATCAATGAACGTTTGATTAATTATATTGATGAAGCGGATCAGGATTCATGGCTGGAGTTCATTGATATTGATAACGATTCTGATAGCGATATTGTTTACTCTTATGGCAGCAATATTTATTTGAAAAAGAATCATGATGTGCCGCAGGTACCGGTGTTGATTGGCGATCAGCCGCGCGTGGTGGCATTGGAAGATATTCTTCCGAACGAGCCGGCAGTGAATGATTTTGCAACGAGTTATAGCAATCATCAGGCGGTTGAATTGGCCTGGACCGGATCCAGTGATCCTGATTTGTCTGGATACGAAGTAACGTATAAAACCGCGCCAGATGCCTTTACCCAGGGAGGGCTTGGGGCAACCAGACGGGCTGGCTATGTTCTTCAGGACGAGTCTTTACTTGGTGGAGAGGAGCTTATTCCAGAAAACGCATCCCTTGTTCCAGAGATTATTTATCGTTCATATGCGGTTGCTGAAAATGTTGTGGGCACTGCTCTGGTGGATGGATTTGCGCGACGGATTGTGGTGCCGGAGACGGGAGCTGCTGTTGTTTCACCGCGTGAAATTATTCATACACTTGCTGATTCAACGATCCGAATTGATCAGGGCGGAAGGCAGGAAGGTGAGATAACTCTGCCAAAGGGAACAGCATTTGAGTTGCCAAATATTTATACCGAAACTGTTTCCCTCGACATTGTTGCCGGTGTCGTGGAGGTGATTAATCCTGAAGATTTTGTTGAAGAGATGCCGGTTGTGGAAGGTATGATGATCGATTTTGGATCCACATTAAAATCTGTGGATGGAGGAACTGGAACAGTGCGGCTTTTGGATGGATCGTACTTGCGGCTGTTTGCCGGTGAAGAGCTCTATGTTGAAGAACTCCTCAGCAATGATAGTCCAACAGCTAATCTTACAGTTCCAAATGGATTCTACTATGCCCGGATTCAGGCTTTTGACCGGCTTGGTCGGCGAAGTACGATGTCGTCAACGGCTTTGATGGCACCATCTATTTGTGCTGATGACCAACGCCCATTCCCAAATGCCGGTGCGACAGAGAAACAGATCGCGATCTTCAAGCCATTGGAGATTGATGCGAGTGGATCGTTTGATACGCAGGGAGATATTATCGGCTACTGGATTGATACCAATCTGGAGATTGATGATGACAATGATGGAGATCCGACCAATGACCGAAATCTTGGGAATGATCTGAATGTTCTGGTCGATTTTGATGGAGATGGTGATCCGGCAAATGATCTGGATGATCCGCATTTTGTTCTTGGTCCGTATAGCGATCTGGATCAACGAAAGGTGAAATTGAATGTGATGGATGAGGCGCTTAATGTTGCCGGACAGGAAATTACTATTTCCATTTATGTTCCGGAGATTTCTCTGGATAGTTCTGCGGCTGAAAGTGGTACGATTTCCGGAAGCACCGATCCGGCGGAAAGTGAAATTCCTGTTTCTGTACTCCGCGATCGCATGGGTGTGATTGAAAAGATCGTGACTGATTCTGCCGATGAAAATGGTAAATACTTCACGAATGAGTCTGGGGAGTTTGAGATTCTGGATCTGAACCTGGATGATACATTGATTATCAAGAATGATGCCGGTGAAGCGATTGGTGAAATTAATCCAGAGACGGGCCGCATTGTTTTATACAATGATGACTATCGTATTGATGTATTGCCGGCAGAAATACCGCTTTTGCCAACACGAATTGTAGTGGTTGGCCCTAATGAAGAGGTCATTCTGACCATGTTCCTGGTCCCGGACATTAATACCGATACAACGATTGATCCTTCTGATTTCCCATATGATGAAGCGACCGTGGCTCTGTTTGAAGGCGTACACATTAAGGATATTGATCCGCTTGATTCGTTTGAGATGCGAATGATTCCTACTGATGATGTTAATTGGCCGGGAGCCACAGAGATTGTTTCTGGTAGCGGTGATGACGAGGTGCGTGCCGCACTGGTGGATACTGGTGGCAACTTCTATATTTTTGATCAGCGTATGAGTTTGCGCTTAAGGCCTGCGAATGACTTGAGTGATCCATTGGTGATTCAGGTTTTAATGAATGATGGCGATAGCGCACCGGTTGTTATTGCGGAGTTCTTTATTGCTGTAAATAGTGGTGATGGGCTTCAGTTTGTTCCTGCGGATAAGTTTAAACTCTTCGTGGAAGGAGGCGGACGTGGTCCACTTTTTGATAGCGATGGCGATGGTATGCCGGATCAATGGGAACTCGTTTATAGCCTTAATATTAATGATCCATCTGACGCTCAGGAAGATCCGGATAATGATGGTCTTACCAACCTTGAAGAGTATCGGGCGCTTTCGAATCCAAATAATCCTGACACTGATGGAGACGGATTCACTGATGCTGAAGAGCTCATTTATGGTCGCAGCCCAACGCAACCAGCCGACTCCCCTTTTGCAGATGTTGATTCGAGCCATCCTTATTATGATGCGATTGTGAACCTGAACCAACGTAATATTCTTCAGGGAATTCCAAGTGGAAATGCTCTTAACTTTGGTCCTGAAGAAAATATGAGCCGTGCAGAGTTTTCAAAGATTATGCTCGATACATTCTGTATTATTCCACGACCGGCGGCTTATCAAGGACCATCAACCTTTACCGATATTCCTTACACTCCAGGGGGATTACCTTGGTATTACCCTGTTGTTCGTGAGGCGAATTTCCAAGGTTTTGTGACCGGATATCTTGGGGAGATTGATCCTGTAACTGGTGCAACTCCGTTCCGTCCGGATAATCCAATTTCCAAGGCTGAAACCGTGAAGGTTATTTTGGAAGCGCTTGAACGTGAACAGATTATTTCTTTGAATACTGTGGCGACTACTATTCCGTGGTATGACGCCTTCATTGAAGTGGGACAAGATTTAAACCCTTACCTTGTTGATGCAGAAGCTCTACGGGATCTGTTTATCCTCACTGCTGATGAGTCTGCGAACCCTTCTGCTCCAGTGACCCGCTCCGAATTTATTGCCATGGCTGATCGGGTTCTCAAGGTTTACGATTGTAGTTTGATCGATTCTGATGGGGATGGCATGCCAGACTACTGGGAGAGTAAGTTTGGGTTTGATCCCTTTGATCCGAGCGATGCTGACAATGATCCTGACGGTGATGGGCTTGTAAATCTGGATGAGTATCGACATGGAACTGATCCTCGAAATCCAGATACTGATGGCGGTGGTGTGAATGATGGTGATGAAGTGGAGAAAGCCACCAATCCACTCGATGCGATTGATGATCCAATTGATACTGATGGTGATGGACTCACTGACCGCGCCGAAACAAACATTTATGATACTGATCCGGAAAATCCAGATACTGATGAAGGTGGCGTAAGTGATGGTGATGAGGTTCTTATTCTCGGAACAAATCCGTTGAATCCGCGTGATGATGGTGACAGTGACGGTGATGGACTTTCAGACTTTGATGAAACAAATACGTATGGAACCGATCCTTTTGATCCTGACACTGATGATGGTGGTGTGAATGATGGAGCGGAAGTTGGTCGAGGCACTGATCCACTCTTCCCTGCCGATGATTTGATTGATCCTCGTTCTGACCTTGAAGAAGGCATTTATGTCATTCAGGATGAATGTTTGCAGTGTCCATGTCCTTCGGCGATTGAGCATACGGCTGACATTATTCCTGGAGACAAAGTATTTGCCGTGATCTCGAACGAAGATGATTCAGAAATCTTCAGCAAGAGTAATATTGTTGAGATTACAGCCATTCCTGAAGAGGACGATTCCTGATATAATAGTTAGATATGATTCAACAAGAACACAACAACTGGTTTGCACGAATTCGATCGCATTTTCATCCGACTGCGGTGATGATTGCGCTTGTTATTCTCCTTTGCGCTGGTAATTCTGTTCAGTTTTTACAGGCTCAACAGACTCCAACCGATATTCCTGCCCAAAGTGCCGCGCCTGAAGGTGAAGAAAACTCTTTCTGCCAGGCTGATTTAACGGCTTTCCTGGCTACCGAGGTGCCGCGCTATAACGAATGGATGGAATCACATTTTAATAACAAGAGTTCAACAACATCTCTTCTGGATGATGCTTTCGCTCGTTATACAGATTTCCGGGCGAGTTTGTATGGTCGATACAATAATTATTTCCCATACCAGGGAGCACTTCAATTGAGCGAAGGTCTGGAACTTGGTGAGTGTCGGGACATTCTTGAAAAAGCGCTTCGAAGCGCACGTGACACACTGGAACAAAAAGCGATAACTACTTCGACTGTAAAGAAAACCACAGCACTCCTCCAAAAATATCAGTCAATCAATGGTCAACTTCGAAATTTGTATCAAAGCTTTATTACTATGAAGAAACACCTGGATACTTTTGCCGACAAACTTCCGTGCTATATCAGTAAACAATGTAATAAATAGTATGAGAAAAATTATTCTTACAATCAGTATTAGCTTTCTTGGATTCCTTGCAGGGTTCATGGGTTTTGCCGCGGTAACAACGCAGGCACAAAGCCAGGAAGATCCACGAAGAACTGATCTTTGTGCGTATGATCCCTCTGCGGAAAGTAAGAATATTTATACCAATCCGGAGCTTTCTCTGGAAACTATTATGACCACATATCACGAACGAACGAACGAAAAGTTTAATACGTATATCAAAGAGATGATTACCAAACAGAACGCGGAATCAAAGTCTGTTCCAGAAAATAGTCTTCCTCCAGAGCTTCCTGATGATGCTGGAAGTCTGGATGCGATGAAACAGTTCTGTGATGAGAATCGGAAAAATTACAGTACGTTCTGTGTTGCAGCGAATATGATTTCTGACACAACCAATGGTGATGGATATTTGCAGTATGCTCAGGCTTTGAACTGCCGACGGGATAAAATTTTTGATACGGTTCAGGAGGAAAGTCTTTATCAGGATTACGGGAATGCATTGATTGTTGGTGAAGAAAATGAACAACAGTTTGAACAAACTCTTCAGTATCAAAAAGCTTTGGAAGTAAGCGCCCGTGTTGATGCTATTAATCGTGAGATTGATGTTGCAAAGCGCGCGCTGGATCAAACTCTTTCTGCTTATAATGAACTTAAAACGGCATGGCCAATGCATGTTCGTTTTATTGAAATCTATCAGGATCTGGTGAAATACCGTGACAAGATGATTGAAGTTCGCCACCAGGTTGAAGAGTTCCCTGCCAAGTTTATTGATGCCACTACCACTGCTTGTACATAATGAAAAAACTTCTCTACATTCTTGGATTTTTCATGTTTGCCTCATCGGCATTGCATCCGATGATCACTTTTGGGCAGGATGATCCAATGTCCTGCGGTGGGGAAGGTCAATTTTCTTGTGATGAAGCTGATGTTCCGTTCAGCACAGCACGACTTTTCTCAAAACTTCTTGAGGCAACCGGGGCTGATCCCAATGCTGACTGGACGACCTCTTTTGGTGAAGATGATCCGGCAGAGGTGGGGCAGAATCTGTATTTAACAATTTACAGCAAAACTGAGATCCAGCCGCAAAGGCAGGCAAGCAAGGAAACTGCTGGGAAGTATGGTCTTGAAGAGACTGAAATGTATAAAATTGTGAATGGAAACTATGACATTATTGCCCAAAAGAAACCGGGCCTAACGCAAGAAGAGCTGCAGTTAAAGGTGGTTGAAATTCAACAAGAATATGCCTTTAAGCGGGAAATTTTACAGCTAAAAGCTAATATTCAGGCTCAGGTGGAAACGAGTGAAATTTTTGCGAATGGAGATGTTGGTGATTCTGGTTTTGATTTGATTCATGATCTGGAGATCATTGAAGAGATTTTATTCCTTCACACTAGTCCAATCGATATTGGAAGATCCTATACGTCTGCTTTTGATGATGGACTTGCTCAGGTTGGACAAGCTGGTGGAACGCAGGCAAACCTTACCGGTCCAGATGGAACCAAAGGTCCTGGGCAGGTTGGACAAACAGGCCAGGGACTCACGGAGGACTCTTCGGAAGGAGATACCCCCCCACTACAAGAGGATTTTGGGGTAAATCCAAATTTCTGTTTTGCTGAAAATCTTTATGATGAAGCACTCAACGATTTTGAGGAAAAATCACAGACAGATTCAAACTTTAAGGATGGATCGGAATCCCAAACTGATGCAGGTGAAGATACCGGACAAACACAACAAGCGCTTTCGGGAGATGACTTTTTGCCAGCTCAACCGGGAACTGATTACAGTAATTTACAGCCTGCCGCAGCCGACAACTGGCTCCAGGATGGAGCATGTAATGATGTTTTCTGTCTGCAGGTGAACTTTGTTGAGAAGCCGGCAACCTCTGCTTATGCGAATAGTGACAACTGCATTGCCTGCCATGTTGAGAAAATTAATGATATTTTGAAGACTGTTATTACTCATTCTCTTGTTCCAAGTAAAGTTCCTGGAAATCTTGGGGAGTCTGCGCAGTGTAAAAAAGCTGTGGCGACAGGATTTGGTTCTGTAAGCATGAATTTTTATGCGATTGCAATGCCGGTGCAAACTCCAACCAATGATGACATTATTTTTGGTACATCCGTAGAGGATGAATGGGCTGAATTCTGTAGACAAACGGCATTCTTCCCGGTTGAAGAATGTAATTTGATTGAGACTGGTGAGGAAAAAACTGAAGAAGAGAAGCGAGAATATGAACCTCCACCAATTCTGGCTGATCGCGCAGCAAAAGAGGCGATCGTTGAAAGCTCCGATGATGCCACTCAAGCTCAAGTAAACCAGCGGCTTGATGAAATCATCGTCGGCTACAATATTTCGAGTCAGGAATCGCTTGATGAATTGAATGCACAGCGGGGTATTGATGAAAGCGCTGTCTTCTTTGATCCACTTCTTACAGAAATGGATCAGATGAACTACTACTTCCTCAAAATTCAGGAAGTACTGCATAGCCTCCATGAAGAGGTAGAAAATTTCCCGGGACAACAGTCATGTATAGAAATTAAAAACAAAAAAGAATGCGAATAAAACAATACATATTGATGTTTGCTCTGGCCTTGAGTGTGGGGCTTGGGTCTTCGCTCGCACTTGGACAGGAAGCTCCTAGCGATGAAACTGGTACTTCCGGGCCAACTCCTGGTGTTGCTGGACAATCGGTTATTTGTCGAGGGGATCGTGACTGGGGAACCTTCATTTCCGCCACTCTGAGTTATGATGATTTTGTTGAGTACTGGGACGATATTTTAGTGAAATATAACACGAATATCTGCCACTATACCGATATTGACAACCTCCTTAATCGTCTTAATAAAGTCCGAAAACAGATTCGTAATGCATTTTACGCCTGTGCAAACACCGAACAACTAAAGAAAACCTACTACGAACTTGAGGCCGAACTTTTCTTCCTTCGGAAATATGTTAATGCTGATAATGGTAACTTTTTGGTCGTTGATGATGAAAAACTGCTCAAGGAGATGCGTGACTATTTTGTTATTAATAAGGGATTTTTCTCGGATGCTGATATTCGCACGCTGTTTGACCGATTCAAAAACCGATATGAAGCACGGCTTGATACTTATAGAAACTGTTCCGATCCAACCTGGGCTGAACTGGTCGCCAAATGGAATCAGTTTCGGGAAACTGCCGGGGGTATCGCACCTGCAGTTCAGCAAGCCGGGGAAAGTTTTGAGAAACGATGGGATCGCGTTGAGCGAACACCTTGGCGGCGTGGAGGTGATTACTATTTAGGGTTTATTGATGCCCGCGTGAATGGCTTACCGGCTGAAGAAGGTCTGGATCAGATTGGCAACTATCTTGAAGAACAATTGCCAGAAGGGTATACATTCTCTCAACTTCAGGCTGCCAAAGAGCTTTCTGATCAAAATGTGAATTATCTTGATATGGAAGCCACTTATCTTGCTCAGTACCAGACCCAGTATGGTGAAGCAAGTGACACTTTTGTACGTCGCGTGGTTGAACGAATGTCACTTCTCCAGGATATTATTGAAAAGACGGTTCCATTCCAGAACCAAACCATTCAGTGTACTAAGACGATCAACAATAAGCAGTGTTAATTTTATTCGCTTAAATCGTTTGTTTTGAAGTCGAATAGTGACTCTTATTCACGCTATGTCAATCTTCTTCAGAATAAAAAATAACCCCCAATGAGACCATTGAGGATTATTTCAGCTTTTCTAGGGCCGTGACGATGTTCTTTCTGCAACCTTTGCCAGGCTCCTAATCCTGGCGGTTACATAGTCCGTCTATCTGAGGACGTACGAGAGAATGGTTCCTTTAATTCTTTCTTTCCATTCTGTCTGGGCAGGTTTTGATGCAGTTCCTGTGAGCACTTCAATCGCTTCGATATTGTTTACTTTGCAGTATGGGCACTTTTCTCTTTTTGTTGATATGGATGTTCCACATCCGAGGCAATTGAAGATCATGTAAATGACTTTATATTTCCAGTTTATAGTGATCGAGGTCGCTTCTTTGGCTTCGATCATCAGGTTCAGGGACTTGAGAGTCTTTCGTTGGAGGTTCTTGAGTCTCTGGAACCTCAGTGGTTGGCACTTCAATCGGTGGGCCAACAGTTTCTTTGCGTGACTTTGGTGTCGCTTGATCTTTACTATCCTTTCTATTCGTATCGTTTGCCTTCTCTGGTTTCGCTAATTTTTTCTTACTAGTTTTTTTCGTTATAGATTTATTGGTTGTTGCTGATTTTTTGCTGGATTTCTGACGACCCTTTTTTTTAGATTTGGTTGTCTTCTTCTTTGGTTCACCTGGTGTCTGAATCTGGTTATCCAGGAACTCATCAACATCTCGGCGTCGAATGCGGTAAACCCTCCCAAGTTTACTAGCTTTCAACTTCCCTTGTTTGATGAATTTTAAGACAGTGAATGGGTGGACCTGCAGAATTTTTGCAACCTGCTCGGCCGTCAGAATTTCATCCATTTCGTACAATTTAAATTAAGTGCTTTATCTCCCACCGCACTTACCTTAATTGTACCATTTTTTCAATCAACAAACAATTTTTAAAGCAGCTATTTGCCACTGAAATTACTTTTATCATGTCTAAAATTATTTTGCAAATCTTTTTTTAATTTTATTAAACTTTATTAAACATTTTATGCACGAGTTTTGAACATGCTCTCAACATTGACTCAGCCCATTTTTTATTTCTTTTTATTAAATTTAATTAAACTTTATTAAATCCTAATAAGAGAAGAAATATCTCGGCATTGGTCTACCCTATGCAGGTTTATGCGTTTTTATATAGTAAAAAAGGGGTACACTTTGAGTACACCCCTTTCAATCCTCTTTTTGTTGAAATCTTAGTTTAAATGGCAGTATTTTTTGATCCAAAATCCTGTGTATGAATTCTTCACCTTGGCTACCTCTTCTGGCGTCCCTTCAGCAATGATAGTTCCGCCCTTTTCTCCACCTTCCGGCCCCAGATCAATGACATAGTCCACTGACTTAATAACATCCAGATTGTGTTCAATGGTGAGTACCGTATTTCCTTTGTCCACAAGACGCTGTAAAACATCAAGAAGCTTCTTTACATCGTCGAAGTGGAGTCCTGTTGTTGGTTCATCTAATATATAGAGTGTTTTTCCGGTTGAGCGCCGTGAAAGCTCTGTTGCAAGCTTAATTCGCTGTGCTTCACCTCCAGAAAGGGTCGTAGCAGACTGCCCAAGGTGAATATAAGAGAGTCCCACCTCAAAGAGAGTTGTCATCTTCGTTTTGATGTTTGGAATGGCGTCAAAGAACTCAAGAGCCTCTGCAACGGTCATATCCAGTACATCCGCGATGTTTTTACCTCTATAGGTTACTTCAAGGGCTTGTGCGTTGTATCGGCGTCCTTTACACACTTCACATGGGACATAAATGTCTGGCAGGAAGTGCATTTCTATCTTCTTAATACCGTCTCCACGGCAGGTTTCACATCGACCACCTTTTACGTTAAAACTAAATCGTCCTGGCTTGTATCCACGCATTTTTGCTTCTGGAGTACTCGCGAAAAGGTCCCGAATATCGGTGAAGACTCCGGTGTAGGTTGCGGGATTTGACCGCGGAGTTCGTCCGATTGGAGATTGGTCGATATTAATGATTTTATCCAAATGATCGATTCCTTTTACCTCCTTATGGCGGCCAACCTGGTGTTTGCTGCCATTAAGAGTTTTTTCGACCTGTTTTACCAGGATGTCATTAATAAGAGTCGATTTTCCGGATCCTGAAACACCGGTAATTCCAATAAATGTTCCAAGAGGAATTTTAACGCTCACGTCCTTAAGATTGTGCTCTACCGCACCAGTCACCTCCAAATGTTTTCCGTTTCCTTTACGGCGCTTCTTTGGCACAGGAATCTCCTCTTTACCGCTCAAATATTTACCAGTTACAGAGTTGGGATTCTTCATTACCTCTTCTGGCGTTCCTTCAGCAATAATTCGTCCACCTTGATGCCCTGCCCCCGGTCCGACATCCAAAATATGGTCTGAAGCGAGCATGGTATCGATGTCGTGCTCCACCACAATAACCGTATTTCCAAGGTCCCGAAGGTGCAAAAGCGTTTTAATAAGCTTAGCGTTGTCATTTTGGTGCAATCCGATACTTGGTTCATCCAGAACATAAATAACGCCTGAAAGGCGCGATCCTATCTGTGTTGCCAAGCGGATACGCTGCGCTTCTCCCCCGGAAAGGGTGTTGGCGGCACGATCAAGAGTCAGATACGAAAGTCCTACGTCTTCAAGAAACTGAAGCCGGTTTGCCACCTCTTTTAAGATAGGACGGGCAATCTGATCCTCCATTTCGGTCAATTTTACCTTTTGGAAGAAGTTTGAGGCCTTGTTTACAGAAAGATTTGTGACGTCCATAATTGATTTATTGTCGATTGTGACTGCCAAGACCTCTGGACGGAGGCGTTTTCCTTTACATTCAGGGCATTCGAGTATCTGCATGTATTTTTCAATCTTTTTGCGAATGTAGTCTGAATCGGTTTCCATATAGCGGCGTTCCAGGTTTGGAATGACTCCTTCAAAAGACATTGAATATTCGCCTTTGAGCTTGGATTTGCCTTTATCCCCTACCTTTACACCGTATTTCTTGTCTCCGGTTCCATAAAGGACAATCTCCATCTGCTCATCGGTGAGTTTTTCTATGGCAACATCCATTGAAAATCCTTGTTTTTTGGCAACGGTCTCAAGAAGACGGTTATACCAGGTTAGATGTGATGTTGTAGCGGACCATGGTTGAATAGCCCCTTCAGAGAGGCTGAGTTTCTTATTTGGGATAACCATTTCCGGGTCGATGA
>JAGQLQ010000050.1:0-497 GCA_020429235.1 Candidatus Peregrinibacteria bacterium
TGAAAGCTTCATAAAAGTGTCCAGCCGTTCAGAGAAATTTTCAAAATCCTGCTCAAATTCAACATAAGGATTTGAAGTTTGCTCAAAAGGTAACTCAATATTCAGCCCAATCGATTCAGCTCGTCCAGCAGCATCCCCAGCCGCATGGCCTTTATTCCCGGCCTCCATAAGACCAGGTCCACCCCCGGTAACAACATCATATCCACGGGCACCAATAGACCGGGCAAGATCAAAAATCTGCTCATAAACTTCATCTCCCGGCTTAATTCGCGCCGATCCAAAAATCGCCACACGAAAATCACCGGTTTTTAGCTCTTTTTCAACGTCGAGCTTCTTTGCTTTATTTCCATCTCCATTTGATTGTGGAGGATTTTGATTCTCTGCCATATCGCAAAATTAAATTCTAAACGTCTTTTCATTATACATGAAAATAAGCCAAAAAACCAGTTCACACTTGTGAAGATTTGTTTTCTGGTGGGCGAGGAGGGAATCGAACC
>JAGQLQ010000050.1:538-8900 GCA_020429235.1 Candidatus Peregrinibacteria bacterium
GTCTGCCAATTCCGCCACTCGCCCAAAAAACAGACAAGCACCATACTAAGAATCGCAGACACTAAAGTCAATCACTCAATCATAAAAAAGCCAAAAATTATGGCATCTTTCAAAAGAAAGTGTATTATGACCAGGAATCTAATCAGAACCGATGTCAAATTTTTGCGATAAAACCAGTGTAACCTTTTCCGGCGGTAATGGCGGAGACGGTTCAGTAAGCTTTCGCCGGGAAAAACACGTTCCCCGCGGAGGACCCGATGGGGGAGATGGAGGAAATGGTGGAGACATTGTTCTCATCGCCAACGACAACATCAACACCCTTTCAGCCTATAACACCCGTAAACATTTCCGGGCAGAAGATGGTGGTAACGGATCAAAGCAACAAAAAACCGGAAAAACCGGGGAAACACTCCTACTCGAAGTTCCAGCCGGAACAATTGTCTTCACTGAAAAAGGTGAAAAAATAGCCGATTTAGCGGAACATGGCCAAAAATATATCGTGGCCAAAGGAGGGAAAGGCGGGCTTGGGAACGTTAATTTCAAGTCCAGCGTCCATCAGGCTCCAAAATTTGCAGAATCGGGAGAAGAAGGGGAGACAATCCTTGTAACCATGGAGCTTCAACTCGTGGCAGATATTGGAATTATCGGCTTTCCATCAGCCGGGAAATCCACCCTTATTTCCCGCATATCCAACGCCAAACCCAAAATCGCAGACTATCCCTTCACCACGCTTATTCCAAACCTTGGAGTCGTGGACATGAGAACCTATGATCGCCAACTCAATGATTCCTTTGTTGTAGCCGATATTCCAGGATTAATCGAAGGTGCACATAAGGGAAAAGGTCTTGGCCATGCTTTCCTCCGCCACGTTTCCCGAACAGAAATTCTTGTTCACCTCATTGACCCAACCCGACAAAATCCATCCGACTACAAAATCATTAATAACGAACTAAAAGCTCACGATCCACGATTGGCAAGAAAGGATCAGATCGTTGTTATAAGCAAAGCAGACACACTTCCTGAAGACGAGATCAAGGCTTTCCAGGACGAACTCTGTAAAAAATATCCATCACTCAAGAAGAACCCAATTTATATTATCTCTTCAGCCACCGGAGACGGCATAAAAGAGCTTGTTTTTGTTCTTTATAAGGCAGTACAGGAACTTCGCGCAAAGAAAGAAAAAGCCCGCAAAGAAACAAAAGTACAGGTCTCAGATCAGGAAAAAGTATTCCGGCCTCATCTTAAAAATAAAAAATTTGAAGTTCGCTTTGTACGAACCAAACTCGAAGCAGAAACCCAGAAAACACGCAGAATTTTCGATGTCACAGGATTTCGTATTGAACAGGTGGTAAAAATGACCGATGAAACCAACGAAGAAGGACTGGAACGCATCTACCACTTCCTCCGGAAAATGGGCATTAAGAAAAATCTCCAAAAACTTGGAGCCCAACCCGGAGATCGCATTCGCATTGCCGGAAAAACCTTTATAATGAGGTCATAACAAAACCCTATGCTTATCATTGTTGGACTCGGAAATCCAGGGAGTCAGTACCAGAAAACCCGTCACAATGTGGGATTTATGGCTCTAGACATGCTGGCCCAAAAACTCAACGCCGACGATTTTAAGTCCGAAAAAAAATTCAATGCCGATATCTCCTCAGCCGATTTTCATGGAGAAAAGCTAATTCTGGTGAAACCAACGACATTCATGAACCTCTCAGGCGAAGCTGTTCAAAGCATCAGCCAATTTTATAAAGTTGAAGCAGAAGATATTATTATCGTTTATGACGATCTCGACCTTTCCTTAGGACAGATCCGCATCCGAAAATCTGGTAGTCCGGGAACTCACAATGGTATGAAGTCGATCGTTCAGTACATTGGATCAGACTTCCCCCGCATCCGCATCGGAATAGAAAGCAGAGGAGAAACAGCCCCAAAACAACAAGAAACCAGCTCATTTGTCCTCTCACCCTTTCTTCAGGAAGAAGAGGATTTACTCGCTGATGCACTAGAAAAAACCGTAAAATCAATCGAATCTATCGTGGATGATGGTATCGATTCAGCAATGAATAGCTACAACGCGAAATAAGCTTGATTTTTTGCCAAAAAAGCCATACATTACCTTGGCTTAATAACCCACAAATATGTTTGCAGTAGTAGATATCGACGGAAATCAGTACAAAGTTGCTCAAAATGAGCAGGTAGCAGTGCACAAACTCGCTACAGAACCAGGAAAAACAGTAAAATTTGACCATGTTGTACTTTTGGCTTCTTCAGACAAGGATGCCAAGATCGGACAACCTTTTGTAGAAGGAGCAAGTGTTGAAGCAAAAGTAGTAGAACACTTTAAGGGAGAAAAAATTCGAGTATTCAAGTTCAAACCAAAGACTCGTTACCAAAAAGCTCAGGGACATCGACAAGAGTACACTCGAATCGAGATCACCAGCATCAAAGGCTAGTCATTCTTGAGCCTTTCAAGAGCCAAAGATAAATCTGAAGGAAGTGGAGCCTCAAACTCCACTTTTTTTTGTGTCCGGGGATGGGTGAAAGACAAATATCCCGCATGAAGAAACTGTCGCTTCAAGCCAAACTCCGCAAACTTACGGTTCACTTTTGTTTTACCATAAAGCTCATCCCCACAGAGAGGAAACCCAATCGATGCAAAATGCACACGAATCTGATGCGTCCGCCCGGTCACCAGTTGAACCTTAACGTAGGTAAAATCCCCAACATATTCCACAACCTGATAGTGCGTAAGCGCTGTCCGCCCCTGATGCTCATCTACCACAGCCATCTTCTTTCGATGAATTGGATCCCGTCCAATCGGCGCATCAATCGAACCCTCTTTTGGTTCCAACATTCCAGCCAACAAAGCAAAATACACCTTCTCCACCTTTTTATCATGAAACTGCTCTGCCAGACCCCGATGAGCAGTATCATTCTTCGCCACCACCATAAGTCCAGAAGTATTTTTATCCAGACGGTGAACAATTCCCGGCCGTAAAACACCATTAATCCCGCTCAAGCTCCCTTTGCAGTGATACAAAAGACCATTCACCAAACTATCATTCTGATGAGTTCCACCTTCCCCAGGATGCACAACCAATCCAGGTGGCTTGTTCACAACAATAATATCCTCATCCTCAAAAACAATATCCAGATTCATATCAACAGGCTCAAGGTCCAGCTCCTTCATTTCCGGAAACCGAACCTCCACCATATCTCCAGCCTTAAGCTTCGCGCTGGCTTTTACAGGAGCACCATTCACAAAAACAGCACCATCTTCAAAAAGTTTTTGAAAATACTGACGGCTCTTTTCCGGATAACGTTGAGTTAAAACTTTATCCAATCGAAGAGAAAGGTCAGATTCCTGAGCAGTAAAAGATTCTATAGAAGGCTTCATAGCCAGATCATTCTACGTTGTTCCGTTGCTATCCGCAAAACAATCTATCATCGTCTCTACTTCCGCATATACCTGCTCTATATCAGATATGTCGATCTTTTTAATAAACTGAACAGTGTATGCAGTTTCATCCACTCCCCAAGATTTACGTTCATATCCAAACCCAACAAGAGCGGGCGTTAAGCCTACGATAGAAGTTAATGATTTAATAACCGATTCCATTTCCGGGCTATCAATTGAACCAATAGCCATAGCATTAGAGCTACCCATATGAACATCACATCGGAGTTCCAAACCTCTCTTGTCAATATTGAGGCACACTCCATCAATAATTGATATCCCTATAAACCCTTCAGCCCCTTCAATACAGTCAACACGTGAACGAAGATCATCAAGCCCAGCAACGAGAGTTTCTACCTCATCAGCAACAAGATCACTATCTAGAAGACCATACTCACCTGATCGATATTCAACTGACATAACTTTTAAATTAAGGATAGAAAATAAGCTATACCATATTTTTTTAAAAAGCAACATTCAGGCTGAAAGGATGACAGAAAGCAACTTTCACGCTATGCTGACATGCGATATTAAACTTCAAAATAATGGAAAAACCTGACCTGAATCAGATTAACAATCTTCTTTCTCGTGGAACCGTCGAAGTTCTCGTAAAAAAAGACCTGGAAAAGAAACTCCTTTCTGGAAAAAAGCTCAACATCAAGCTTGGAATTGACCCTTCCGGAGCCGATCTTCACATCGGACACATGGTTGTTATACGAAAACTTCAGGAGTTTCAAAAACTTGGACACAACATCTATCTTCTTTTTGGAAATTTCACCGGACAAATCGGCGACCCAACAGGAAAAAGCGAAACCCGAACGGTAAAAACCCAGGAAGAACTCGAAGCAAACGCAAAACACTATCTGGATCAGGTTAAAAAAGTACTCGACATCAACAACATAGAGGTTGTCTGGAATGCAGACTGGCTGGGAAAACTCACTTTCGCCGATGTCACAAAACTGGCAGCCCAGTTTACCGTTGCCCAAATGATGGAACGAGATATGTTCCAGGAACGCGTAAAGAAAAACCAACCAATATCCGTTCACGAATTCATGTACCCACTCATGCAGGGATACGATTCAGTAGCATTGAAAGCCGATGTTGAGTTAGGAGGAACCGATCAGACCTTCAATCTTCTTGCCGGACGAACACTCCAAAAAGCATACGGACAGACACCACAAGACATTGTCACCGTTCCAATTCTGGAGGGAACCGATGGAAACATTAAAATGGGAAAATCCACCAACAACTACATTGGAGTGAACGAAGAGCCAAAAGAGATGTATGGGAAGATAATGTCCATCCCCGATAAACTCATCACCCGATACTTTGAACTGGCCACATCCGTTCCCGTAGATGAAATTAAAAAAATCAGCGACTCACTGGAAAAAGGCGAAAATCCGCGTGACGCCAAAATGCGTCTTGCCCGTGAAATTGTCACTATTTACCACGACGAGAAAGATGCCGAATCTGCCGAACAGGAGTTTATTCAGGTCTTCAGCAAAAAAGAACTCCCATCCGACATTGAGACAAAACGACTTGCCGAGGAAAGCTTAAACATTGTAGAATTACTTTCCCGAACAGGTTTAACGAGCTCCAAAAGTGAAGCTCGCAGACTTATAGACGGGGGAGGAGTAAGAGTCGACAACGAAAAAGTCGAATCACAGGACCTGATCCTCTCACTCGAAAAAGAAAAACTCATACAAGTAGGAAAAAGAAAGTTTCTCAAAGTCGTTAAAGAAACCTAGCATGGGCAGACAAAGAAACCTTACAGACCTTGTATCAGCTCGAACACTCGAAAAGATACAAGATAATTTCTCAGTTGCAACTGGGATGTCTTGCGTAATCTATAATGAAAAAGGCACCCAGGTAACGAGAATCAGCAACCCCAGTAAACTCTGGCAAAAAGCCAGCACCGACAGAAATATTGCCCAAAATTATCGGGCCATTTGCCAAAAAGCCTTCGAAAAGTGCGCCAAGACCGGACAGGTTCAAATTATAAACGCCTATCTGGATTGCTTCGCATTCGTCGTCCCTATCTATTTTGAGGGGATGATTTCCGGATTTGCCGTTGGTGGATTAACCCGATATGGAAATCCGAGCAAAAATCTTTGCGTAGAGGAATCGCTTAAACTCAGCATCGACATCGATACTTTTCTGGATATGTATTGGGCCCTTCCCATCGTTACCGAAGAAAAACTGGAAGCCTGCGCAAACCTCTTCAAACACATCGCAACCACAATTTCACAGATCGCCAAAGAAGGATCCGAAGCAAAACAGAAAGTTCAGGATGTGACCGAAATAAATGAACTCCTTGAACAAGAGATCCACCAAAGCGAAGAACGATACAAAAAACTTTTTGAAACTATCAATGATGGCGTGTACTTTGCCAATCAGGAAGGGATCTGTACCGAAATCAACAAAGCCGGGGCAAATCTCCTTGGCTATGAACCCGAAGAACTCATTGGATCCAATCTTAAAAACATTTACGTCAATCCGGAAGACCGCCAGACCTTTATAAATCAACTCCAAACATCCGGACACATAGAAAATTTCCACCCATTTATTCGCACCAAAAACGGAGAAACCAAATATTTCGAAACAAATGCCGTCACGATTACCGACAAGAATGGTACTATCATCGGTGTACAGGGAATCTTCCGAAACATTGACCATCGACTTCACAACATCCTGAAACATGACACTTCACAGACCTTTATCCCTCGAACTCAGAACAACCAAGTCTCACCTCAAAAAACTTGAAGACTTGGGAATAAAAACAGTACAAGATTTCCTCCTTTTCTTCCCACGAGCTTACGACGACAAAAGGCAATACACCCCTATCGCTGAAATCCGCACTGACGAAGTCAACAACGTGAAAGGGAAACTTTCCAAAGTCTTTCATCAACGAAGCCGTGCAGGCAAAGCACTGACAAAAGCCGTTATCACCGATGAAAGTGGCAGCGTCGATGTTATCTGGTTTAGCCAGCCATATCTCCAACGGGTTCTCCATAATGGTATGAAAGTCATCCTTTCCGGAAAGGCCAAATATAGCTATGGCAAAACCACTCTTCAGAATCCAAGTTATGAAGAGATAAAAGAGGAGCAGATGCATACCGGCCGAATAGTGCCCGTCTACCATCAAACGGAAGGCATTCATTCAAAATGGATCCGTGAAAAGTTAAAGCCAATTATTGAAGCGTGGGCTTTTCAGCTGAAGGACTACATGCCGCAAAGTATCAAAGATGAATACAATCTCATGTCGTATTCAACCGCCGTGAAGGAAGCTCATTTCCCCAGCGACGAAGAAAAGCTGACTCGCGCCAAATTCCGCCTTAGTTTTGATGAACTCTTCCTTCTCCAGCTCAAAGCTCTTCAAAAAAAATGGCTCTGGCAAAACGTAAAAGAGCATGAATCCAAACCAATCCCAAAACATAAAGATCTTCATGATTTCATTGCCAATCTCCCTTTTGAGCTCACCAACGCTCAACAACGATGCCTTGAAGAAATCATAACCGACCTGGGAAAACCATATCCAATGTCACGACTTCTTCAGGGGGATGTCGGATCCGGAAAAACCGTCGTTGCAGCCGCTGCAATCCTCAATACCTATAAAGCCGGCTACCAGACAGCACTCATGGCCCCAACAGAAATATTGGCCAAGCAGCACTACAACACGCTCTTCAAACTGCTCCAGCCAATCGGCATGAATATCCAATACATCTCCGGCAGCACCACAGATAAACAAAAAAGAGAGCTCATTAACCAGCTCAAAACCGGTACCGTTGACTTGGTCGTCGGAACCCACGCTCTCATTCAGGAAGGAGTTGGATTCCACAACCTTGGCCTTGCTGTTATCGACGAACAACATCGATTCGGAGTAAAACAAAGAAACATCCTCAAACAAGGAGGCAATCCGCACCTTTTAAGCCTCTCAGCCACACCCATTCCACGTACCCTCGCCATGACCCTCTACGGCGACCAAGACCTCTCCATCATTGATGAAATGCCAAAAGGACGTCAGGAGATCATCACCAGAATTGTTCCCGAGAAAAAAAGGGTCGATGCGTATCGATGGATTGAAAACCAGGTCATGAAAGGACGTCAGGCATTTGTCATCTGCCCTCTCATCGACGAATCAGACACCCTGGAAGTAAAATCTGCCATCCAGGAGTACCAGAACTTGAGTGAAAATATTTTCCCTCAGCTTAAAGTAGGACTTCTTCACGGAAAAATGAAATCCGAAGAAAAAGAGACCATAATGAAAGCCTTTAAAGCCAACGAAATTAACGTTCTTGTCTCCACCTCTGTTATTGAGGTCGGGATCGATGTGCCAAACGCTTCAATTATGGTTATTGAAGGAGCTGATCGCTTTGGACTTTCACAACTTCATCAGTTCCGCGGCCGTGTTGGACGAGGCGAACACCAATCTTACTGCTTTCTCTTCCCCAAAAACTACAGCCAGGACTCAAAAACCCGCCTTGGCGCCATGGTCAGCCACGCCAGCGGATTCAAGCTTTCAGAAATTGATCTTCAGCTTCGTGGTCCCGGAGAAATTTTTGGCGTAAAACAAAGCGGGATTCCTGATCTAAAAATGGCATCCCTCACCGATTCAAAAACTATCAGCCTTGCCAGGGAAGCAGCACAAAAAATTATCAACGAAGATCCTTTTCTTGAAAAACACCCTGAGCTCGATGAAAAGCTATTCGAACTTCAGGATGTCTTCGTAAAAGACTAATCTACTCGTCCTCTTTAATTTTCATTTCCACTGTCCCATTAACCTTTTCATCTATTAAAGAGGCCAAATCCATTACTATTGTTGAATCAACAGTCTCAATACCAATTTCTTCATCCGTAATAGCCGGGATCCCCATAATTTCAGTTCCATTAACTGTTCGC
>JAGQLQ010000051.1 GCA_020429235.1 Candidatus Peregrinibacteria bacterium
TGGAGTATGACTGGGCAAATGTGCGAAAAGAAAAACCACATTTATATCCTTTAAAAGGAGATAATGTGGTGAGTTTGAAGGAGGGAAAGACGCCGTTGTATGAAGTTGAGTCTTTGTGGATGGAGCTGGGTGTAAAGAATCTTTTTGTGAAGAATGAAGGGGCGAATCCAACAGGTGTTTTTAAAGACCGGGGTACATGGGTGGAGGTTTCGAAAGCGAAAGAGTTGGGAGCAAAAGCTTTGATTGTTGCCTCTTCCGGGAATATGGCGGCGAGCTGCAGTGCTTATGCGGGTAAAGCGGGAATTCCAATGTATGTTTTTGTGCCGCAGAAAGTGCCGCTTGGAAAGTTGGCGCAGATTGTTTCTTATGGGGCACGGGTGATTCGGATTCAGGGTTCGTATAATGACTGCGTTCGACTCGTGCATGAGTTTGCGCCAAAGTTTGATATGTACACTCTTGGAGATTATGTTTTCCGGCGGGAAGGGCAAAAGGGATTGGCGTATGAGCTTTGTGATGATTTGGCTCTTGATGCGAAAAAGGGTGCACCGGATGTTGTCATTGTTCCAACTGGAGCGGGGACCCATATTGCTGCTTTGTGGAAAGGGTTTCAGGAGTATCACAAGTTGGGGATCATTCAAAAACTTCCGAAGATGGTTGCGGTTCAGCCTCAAGGAGCGGCCGTTATTGTTGAAGCCTTTGAGAATAAAGATCCTATTTATAAAGAATGGTATGAGACTCAGACAATTTGTAGCGCGGTGGATGTGGAGGACCCAAACGATGGGGTTTTGGCTGTGAAAGCTGTGATGGAGTCGGGTGGAACGGCGGTGAAACTGCCAGATCAGGATGCGCTTTATGCCCAGCATTTGTTGGCGAGCAGAGAAGGGATTTTTACTGAACATTCTTCTGCCCTGGCTTTGGCGGCGGTAAAGCCTTTGAAGGAGTCTGGATTTCTTGGGGAAGAGGATTCTGTTGTCTGTATTGCGACCGGAAATGGATTGAAAGATCCAGTTATTCCATTTACCTATTTGCCCGAAAGTGCCACGTTCGAACCAAAGGATGAACGGGCAATCAAAAAAGAGCTGAAGCGACTGATGAAGAGCTAGTTGCCTTCACGGATCACTTCAATTCCAGGGAGTTCTTCTCCTTCCAGGAATTGAAGCATAGCGCCACCTCCGGTTGAGACGTGGTCGTATTTTTCAAGATCGATGCCAAAATCTTTAATCGCATCAATGGTGTCGCCTCCACCAATAATGGTTTTTGCTTCGGAGTTGGCAACAGCAATGGCAATATGTCGGGTTCCACGGCTAAAGGCATCCATTTCAAAAAGTCCCAATGGACCGTTCCAGACAATGGTCTTGGATTTGGCGATAACTTCTTCGAATTTTTTTATGGTGTTTACTCCAATATCAAGAATTTTCATATCGCCCATAACATCTTCTGCGGGAATATCCAGTTTCTTGGCATCTTCTTTGACCTCGTCGGCAACAACAACATCTGTTGGAATGTGAAATTGATCCTCGAGGGCTTCTGCTTCCAGTAAAATTTCCTGCGCGACAGCTTTTTTGTCTTCTTCATAAAGTGATTCTCCTACATCAAATCCTTCTGCTGCCAAGAAGGTGTTCCCCAATCCTCCGCCAACAAGGAAATGATCTGCCTGACTTACAAATTTTCTCATAATACCAATCTTGGTTTCGATTTTGGCTCCTCCCATAATAATGGTGAGCGGTCTTTCTACGTCGTGCATGACTTGTGAGAGCGCCTGGATCTCTTTTTCAATCAGAAATCCGCCATAGGTAGGCAGGAGTTTTGCTGCTCCATAGGTTGATGCGTGTGCCCGGTGAGCGGTTCCGAAAGAGTCGATAACCATAAGATCGGCCAGGGCTGCTAACTTCTTGGAAAACTCTTCACTGTTGTCGGTTTCTTCGGCATGGAATCGAACATTTTCCAAAAGAAGAAGGTGTCCTGGTTGCAGTTCTTCAATCGCTGATTCAACTTCTGGTCCAATGCAGTCGTTTACTTTTTTGACCTCTTTGCCAAGGAGCTCGGCAAGTTTTTTTGCCACAGGATCCAATCGTAACTCTTCCACAACTTTGCCTTCCGGTCTTCCAAGATGAGTGATGATAATAATCTTTGCGCGATTATCGATCAGGTGTTGAAGGGTTGGGAGAGTGGCTTTAATGCGTGTGTCGTCTGATACCTGGCCGTTTTCAAGTGGCACGTTGAAATCAACGCGGATCAAAACTTTTTTGTTATCAACATCCACGCTTTTGATTGATCGGATCTTCATGGTCAGAAATTAATGGTTGTTCTTATTCTACGTTTTTTTTGTTTGAGCGCAATTGCTTCATGAGTAAAGCCATTTCTACAGCGGCCTCGGCATACTCTTTCCCGCGGTTAAGGCCGGATGCTTCCGCCCGTTCCAGGGCTTGTTCTTCTGTTTCAGCCGTAAGGACGCCGAAAATCATTGGAACGCCGGTTTGAAGGCTGGCATTCATAATGCCGCGATGAGATTCATTGCAAACCAATTCATAGTGGATGGTTCCTCCCCGCAGAACAATACCCAGAGCAATGATGGCATGGAACTGGCCTGTTTCAGCGGCTGTTTTGCAGGCGAGTGGAAGTTCCAGTGATCCAGGAACCCGAATGGTGGAAATGTTGGCCTCTTCCACGTTAAGATTTATAAGAGTGGCTTTGGCATTTTCATGGAGTTTGCTGCCAATGGAGTCGTTGAAGCGACTGAGGACAATAGCGATTTTGAGTCCTTCTCCATTTAAATTTTTCGCGCTGCTGCTTTCGATTTTCATAATAGTAGATTAAAGAAATCCTCGTTCCTGTAAGAATTCATATGATGCCTGTTTTTCTTTGTCTTTCATAAGGCTGTCCAGGTAGCGGCTAATCAGATCAACCTCAATATTGACTGAGTCATCTTTTTTGAGCGCGCCAAGGTTGGTTTGCTGGAGGGTTTCCGGGATGAGGGAAACTCCAAACCAGCCTGTTCCAATGTCGCTAATGGTCAAACTTACGCCGTTTATAGTTACCGATCCTTTGAGCGCGAAATATTTTTGCATCTTTTCGGGCACAGTTATGTGAATGGTTTTGGTGTTTTGATCCTCCTTTATATTCTGAACTTTTCCAACATAATCAACGTGTCCGGAAACAAAATGACCGTTCAGCTCATCGCCTATTTTGAGTGGCTCTTCAATGTTTACTTTTGTCCCGGGCTGATAGTTTTTGGAGATGGTTTTTTCAAGGGTTTCCGGCATGGCTTCGGTGGTGAATCCGTCTTCGGTAATTTGTACAACGGTGAGGCATGCGCCATCAACAGCAATGGAATCGCCTGACTTTTTTTTCTCCATACCAGCACATTGAATTTCCAATACGATAAGTTCGTCACGGGGCGTGACGGTTTTAATCGTTCCTATTTGTCTGATTATTCCAGTGAACATAGCGGAGATATTCTTATGGAGAAGGGGAGGAAAGTCAATTTATCATTTTTTTATCCGGGGATCATGCTGGCTGACTATGCTGAAGGTACTCTTATTTCTTAACTTTTTATTTATGAGGAGTGTTAATAAAGTCATTTTGGTCGGCCATCTGGCGGCAGATCCGGAAATCCGGCAGACGGCGACTGGCCATACCGTTGCCAACTTTAAAGTCGCGACCAATCGGGACTGGAAGTCTGCGGATGGTGAGCTCCATGAAGCGACGGATTATCATAGGGTGATTGCCTGGCGGAAGTTGGGTGAAATTTGCGGTGAGCATCTGAAGAAAGGAACCGGAATTTATATGGAAGGTCGACTTATGAATAACCAATACAAAGACAAAAATGGGGTGGATCGTTTTTCTACCGAGATTGTGATGGATATGTTTAATTTTCTGACCTCAAAGAAGGTTGGAAAGACAGAAGATATCCAACTGGTTGAGGTGGAGGCTGCTTAGAAAGAAAAGTGGTCAAGCAGTTTGACGACCTCTGGTGGGAGAGGTTTGTTATGCTGCAGCATGGTGTAGAGATGTGTGTAAGGAGGGAAAAAATTCGGTATGTTCACGATGGTTGGTTTTGGATTTTGTATTCGATTAACATGCAAAATCGCCTGGCGAATTTGGTCTTCAGAAACAGTAAGTCCTTGTTCCTTTAGTTCATCCTGTAGAATGCCCAGGCTGAGGTTGTTGGGAAACAGGTTGGTATATAAATAGTCTTCGGTTTCAGTAATATTGTCTCCTGATGAGCGTGCTATTTGGGTAAGCTGTTTGCGAATGTCATCTGTTATGATTGAAATTTTTTCCTTGATTTCAAAAATGAGCTCGATAGAAATGCCGATATGGTCAAGGTTCTCAGGTTGAGGAAGAGATTCATAGTATTCTCGTCTTTGTTGGAGAGTGTCTCGCCGGGTTATGCTAGATGGGCTTTGCATTTTGAGTTTTTAGGTTACACTTTGCATGTATGCAAATTTCTGTTGTTATCCCCACTTACAACCGGTCGTCTATTTTACAAGAATGCCTTCAGGCTTTGGTTGAGCAGGATCTTCCGAGGAAGGACTATGAGGTTATCGTTGTTGACGATGGGAGTCAAGATAGAACAAAAGAGGTGGCTGAAGAGTTTGTTCATGCCCATGATCATATCCGCTATTTTCATCAGAAGAATCAGGGCCAGGGGAAAGCCAGAAATTTGGGATTTGAGCACGCAAAAGGATCGATCATCGTCCTTATTAATGATGATATGATTGTGCGAAAAGATTTTTTGACGCAACATTTAAGGACGCATTTACGTCATCCTGGCGAACATGAAGTGGTTTTAGGGCTTACTTTATGGCACCCCAGACTGGAAAAAACTCCACTCATGAACTGGCTGACGAATGGATCAACAGTTTTGGGGCGATTTGGGGGGCATCAGTTTGCGTATGAAAAGCTGGAAGGAAAGACAGAGGCAGACTATAACTTTTTCTATACTTCGAATTTATCTTTAAAAAAATCACTGCTTGAGAAATATCCTTTTGATCCAGCATTTTCGGGGTATGGATGGGAAGATATTGAGCTGGGTTACCGCCTTACCAAGGAGGCTGGAATGAAACTCTACTATAATAAAGATGCGGTTGGCTTTCATGACCACTTTTTAACAGAGGAGGCAATGAAAAAGCGCATGTACAACATTGGAAAAGCGGCATGGATTATTCACGAAAAGTATCCTGAGCTTGGAAAGGTTCCATCAAAGATGAAGCAGTTTGCGTTTTGGCTTTTTTCAAACCGTTTGGCGCTGGCTGTTTTGCGGATGATTCGGGATTTAACGCAGGGACACGTGACGAACTTCTACTATTATGCGCTTTCAAAGCGATACTTTTTGGAAGGTCTTCACAATCGATAAGCCTTCTTTTATACTATCTGTATGAACCTTCAACGATTTATTGCCGTTTTGACGCTGGGAGTGATGTCCACCACATTGTTAAGTGGATGTATTTCTCGTCCGCAAGGGCAGGTTGAGGAGACAAATGATGAAAAGATTGAACTGGTTTACTACAAACTTTTTGATGGAGAGGATGTTATTCGTCCGCTTATTCAGCAGTACCAGTCGGAGCATCCAAATGTGAGTATTACGTATCGGAAGTTTGAAGACCCTGAAGAGTATGAAAATCTGATTATTAATGAGTTGGCGGAGGGTGAGGGTCCGGATATTTTTTCAATGCCAAACCATTGGTTTTTGAGGAATACAAAAAAGATTTCGCCGCTTCCGAGTGATATGGCGACTCCTGAACAGTTTGAAGCGACGTTTGTGAATGTGGCTACGAATGATCTGGTTTTGCGTGATCCGCGTGATGGACAAACCCGGATTTTTGGAATTCCACTAACAGTCGATACTTTAGCTCTTTATTACAACAAATCACAGTTTGAAGACAAGCTCCCGTCACGAGGGCGTCCGGCCACTACATGGGCTGAACTGCAGGAAGATGTATTTCAACTTTCCAAGACTGATAATAGTTTTGAGCGTTTTGAATTAGCAGGAATTGCAATGGGACGATCTGACAATATTAGTCGCTGGATGGATATTTTGTTTATGCTCATGCTGCAGTATGGAACTGAACTCTACAATGATAATGTTTCGGGCGCGGAGTTTGCCCGGCAGCGAATTGTGACCGAGACGGGTCAGAGTATTAATCCGGCAGAGAAGGCGCTGGAGCTCTATACCAGTTTTGCTCTTCCGGCAAACAAAAACTATTCATGGAACTCTTTCCTGGCAAGTGCTCAATCTGCAGAAAAGGAGCTGGATACGTTTGCGCGAGGGAAGGTATCGATGGTTTTTGGCTATTCGTTTATGTATGAGCAGATTATGGATAAGATTCAGGAATTGGACTCAACAGGTGTGAATACTATTGATCCTTCAGATGTGAGGATTGCGATGGTTCCGCAGGTGTATGATCCGGAAACTTCTACTGAAAAACGTGATGCTTTGGCAAGTTACTACGCGGAAACGGTGAGCCGCACATCGCCGAATGCGAGAGCCGCGTGGGAATTCCTCCTCTTTATGAGTCGAAAGGATAATCTTGAATACTATAATGATGAAACCCATCGCCCGACCAGCCGGCGGGATATGATTGAAGATCAGAAACAGGACCCAATTTATGGCGTTTATGCTGAGCAGATTGGTTTTGCCGAGAGCTTTCCGATTTATGATGCCAACGCTTATGCGGATATTTTCAGCAAAGCGGTGGACTCTGTGTTGGCTACCGGTTCTGTTGCGGACGCGATCCGTACAGCGGAAACTGAGATGAATGATCTTCTGCCATCGGAAGGTTTAATCCCTCCGCCAGCAGAGCAGGAGAGTAGTGCGTAGCCGTCAAATTCAAGCATATGGCACAATTGATTCGGCAGGGCTTGGAGCATGCAAAAGATTTTGCAAAATCGATTACAGCCGTTGGGGTGGCGCAGTTTTTTTTGCTAACTTTTTTAGTGCTTTTTCCGTTTCAGATTCGAACTCTTGTTTTTCAACTGCCGTTCACTCCAACGGGAAACTTTAATGAATATGCTGCGTTTTTTCTTCATTTAAGCGATATTGCTTTGATTGGATCATTCCTGGCATTTGGCGTGGCGCTTTATCGTGGGGAAGTGAAAGAGATCCAGTACGGCTCATGGCCGGTAACGCTGACGCTGCTTCTCTTTTTGGGACTGTTAATGGCTTCGATTCCTTTTGCGACTTTTCCAGTCGTGGGATTTTGGAAATTTCTGCGCTTTCTTGAATTTTTTGGGCTTTATATTTTATTGGTGAATCAACTTGTGGATCGGCGACAGGTTTTGCGCGTTTTTCTTTATGGAATGATTTTTCAAAGTTTTTTAGCGCTTTTACAGTACCTTTTTCAATCTTCTGTCGGGCTGCAATTTCTGGGTGAAGCGCATCTGTCTCCGCAAGAACCTGGTGTGGCAAAAGTGGATTTTAGCGGAGGGAAATTTTTGCGTGGCTATGGAACTTTTAGTCATCCGAATATTTTAGGAGGAATGGTGGTGATGGCTCTTTTGTGGGGATACTATCTTTTCAGAAAAAATATGCTGGTACTCCTTGGTATTGGAGCGCTTTTGATTCTGGGACTTCTTTTTTCTTTTTCACGGAGTGCTTTTTTGGCTCTTGGTGGGGGTATTTTGGTTTTTCTTTCTTTGAGTGATAAAAAGATTCGGTTTCAGCATGTTCTGCTTTGGGGAAGCGTAGTGCTTTTTCTGGTTGTTCTTTTTAATTTGCAGGATGTTTTGTTTGATCGTTTTTTTGGAGGGAATGATCCGAATGCCACAGTGGAGCGGCTGGAATATCTGGATGCCGGGAAAAGAATGCTTATGGCTTATCCGTTTGGAATTGGTTTGGGGCACTTTACCCTGGTAATGCAGGATTTTATGATTCAGAGCGCAGATCCCTGGCTTCTTCAGCCGGTTCATAACGTTGTGCTCCTTATTATGAACGAGGCTGGGATTCTTGCAGGAGGAGTTTTTGTTGGTCTTCTTTGTGTTGTTTTTGTCCAGCTTTTACGTGGTTTGAAAATGCAAAAAGAGGATGCGAAAAGTTTTGCATCGGTTTCGATCGCGCTTTTAAGTGTGCTGGCTTTTATTATGCTCTTTGATCACTATTTTTTTACTCTCTACGCAGGGCAAACGGTGCTCTTCCTTTACTTGGGGGTGGTGAGTGATTCGTTGAATAATGATCTGTTGCCGCGCAAGAAATCCTGAATATCCATTTCGCGTTTTCCCTGAAGCTGAACTTTTTTAAGGATGATGAGCCCGGCTTTTGTCTCAATGGCTATCCCTTCCTCTTTGTCGATAACCTTTCCTGGTTGAGTTGCGTTGGATTCTTCAACATCGATTTCTATGAGTTTGAGCTTTTTGTCACCAAGAGACAGAAAGCATGATGGCCAGGGAATGTAGGCACGAACGCGATTATGGATTTCCTGAGCTGTCATAGTTTGCAGATTAATCATGCCATCCTCTTTGGAAATTTTATGGCAGTAGCTGGCGTGAGATTCGTCCTGCTGGATTGGCGTGGCAACTCCATCAAGAATATCCTGTAAAACGGTTGGGACTAACTGTCCGGACATGGTGCTCAGTTTTTCACGCATGGTTTCGGCGTTGTCTTCTTTTGAAATATCTACTCTTTCCAGGTGGAGGATTGGGCCGGCGTCCATTTTTTCTGTCATTTCAATGAATGTAATTCCGGTTTCCTGATCGTTTGCAAGAAAGGCGGATTCAATAGGGGAGGCACCGCGATACTGGGGAAGAAGTGAAAAATGGATGTTTATAGGTTTTTCATTCGGAATTTCGAGTATTTCTGCTGGAAGAATCTGGCCGTAGGCGACGACCACAAAGAAGTCGGGAGCGAGTTTTTCCATGGTTTCCTGAAACTCTTCATTGTTTTTTAAAGTTGGTGGTTGTAAGACCGGTATATTGTGCTCTTCCGCTGCTACTTTTACTGGCGGAGGCGTGAGAATCTGCTTTCGGCCAACCTTTTTATCCTCTTGCGTTACAACGGCAATCACTTCAAAATCAGGATGAAGGATGAGTGCCTGAAGGGGCTTAACAGCCAGTTCAGGGGTTCCCATGAAGACAACTTTGGTCATAGGTGAAGATAAAGTAACGACGTTAGTGTAACATTTTTAAAAAGCTTGCCAAAGTGCACATTTTACTATAAGCTCTCTTCTTAAATTTGGTATTTTATTCACATGGAATCACTCTTTATAGAAGCGAAACAGATGGTTGAAAAAGCGGAAAAAATTCTGCTTATTTCGCATAGACGTCCGGATGGGGATACTCTGGGGGCTTCGTCTGCGCTTTATTTGTGGATTAAATCGCTTGGGAAACATGTGGATATAGCTTGTATTGATGAGATTCCTGAGCGTTTGAGCTTTATTCCTGAAATGAATAAGGTGATCCATGATTTTGATTTTCGTGATTACGATTTGATGATGGTGTCTGATGCAGGTGCGTCGTATATGACCCGGTTTCAGGAGCGGTATCCGGATATTTGGGATGGAGATGTGCCGGTAATTAATGTTGATCATCATGCGTCGAACGATAATTTTGGGACTTGTAATATGGTGGATCCAAACTGTCCGTCGACAACAGTACTTTTGCACCGATTTTTTCAGTTTCATGACATTCCGATTACAGCAGAGATGGCGACAGCTCTTTTGACTGGAATTTATAATGATACCGGTAGTCTGATGCACTCAAATACAACATTGGAGGTTTTTGAAATTTGTGCGGATCTGGTGTCTCGGGGGGCAAAGGTCTCGCTCGTTGCAAAGAAGATGTTCCGCAATACGCCGGTTTCGACCTTACGACTCTGGGGGCGGATTCTGGAGAACGCGAAAGTGAATGAAGATGGGGTGACGGTTTCGGTGGTGACATGGAAGGATTTCCGTGACTGTGACGCCGGACCGGATGAGGTTTCGGGCGTTGTTGATCTTTTGAACTCTGTACCAGGGGCAAAATATACATGCCTTTTGAATGAAGATAAGAATGGAAATGTGAAAGGATCATTCCGGACACAAAATGATGATGTTGATGTAGCGGCACTGGCTGCGCAGTTTGGTGGTGGTGGACACAAAAAAGCTGCCGGATTTACTATGCCGGGGCGCATTCATCAGGAGCTTCACTGGAAGATTGTTCCAAGTGAGGAGTTGCCATCAAATACTGCGCTTCCGAAATTGGTGTAATTTGCTATAATGGCATGGCTTAATTTTTGACGATATGATTTTTCGGCGTGTTCTAGCCGCATTTCTAGTGTTTGTTTTTATTGCTGTTTCTGCGGCGGCGTTCATGGTTTTTGCGGTGTCGAATACTTTTCTGCGGGCATCTTTTTACGAGGAGGATCTTCGTGATCCGGCTTATGACTTTTTGGTGAGTACAACTGTTTCGAGTATTGAGGAGAGTAATGGTCCAATTGGGAAGTATTTTTTGGAAGAGGAGTTGCAGGAGGAAGTGGAAGGGGTTTTCCCAAAAGAGCTTTTTGATAAGACTGTCCGGGAGGTGATTGAAGAGGTGGAAACACTCAAAGATGATCCGGAGCAACCGTTAACATTCAAGTTGAATACATATCGGGAGAGTTTACTGACTCTTGCGCATAATTTGGCGTTCCGTATGTTCCAGACTTTACCAACGTGTGGTGAGGGTGAACTCCCGCGTGAAAATTCGGATGGTTTGCCGTCATGCGTGCCGCCGGGGATTGAGTATGGGGATATTGCAGACGATCTTTCAATGCAGTTTGAGAAAGATATTTATGCTGCAGTTCCTGAACAGGGACAGTTTGATATTGTTTCGGCATTTGGAGAGGCAGGATTGGGAGTGTTCAGTGTTTTGGTTCAATTGGATTCTATTCGGGCGGCGTTTTATGGAATTTTGCTGGTTCTTTTGGCTTTGATTGCGCTTCTTATCTACAAACCTTTTACGCGGGTATTGATGCAGGAAGGGCTGGCTTTTACGCTTAGTGGCCTTGTGGGATTGATTGTAGGGTTTGCTATAACGCTGTTTGTTCCAATGATTATGGAGCAGCGTCTTGGCGATCTTTATACTCCATCGCTGAATAACCTTATGAGCCATATGATGGGGCTCTTTAGTGGTGAAGTTTATAAGGCCGGGGCGATCTTTTTGATAACAGGTGTTATTTTGTTGGTAGTTCGGCATATTATGAAGAATCGTTAGATGGCAGATCTGGAAGCATTGAGGGCGAAAATCTTAAAGTGCCGTCTTTGTCGATTGTGTGAAGGGGCTACACAGGCGGTGCCGGGGGAGGGGAATCCGGATGCAGATATTTTTTTTATTGGAGAGGCTCCTGGAAAGAATGAGGATCTTCAGGGTGAGCCGTTTGTTGGTGCTGCCGGCAAGTTTTTGAATGAACTTTTGGAGAGTATTAACCTTAAAAGAGAGGATATTTTCATCACTAATATTGTAAAACACCGGCCTCCGAATAACCGGGATCCAAAAGATGATGAAATTGAGGCCTGTTTTCCTTATTTGGATCAGCAGATTCAAGCTATAAAGCCGCTTTTGATTGTGACGTTGGGGAGGCATGCTATGAATCGTTTTATGCCGGGATTGCAGATTTCCAAAGTCCATGGGCAGGCAAAACGGGTGAAATCGATTTTTTCCAAGAAGCAGGTGATTTATCCGCTCTATCATCCAGCTTCAGCGCTTTATAATGGGGCTATGAGACCGGTTCTTTTTGAGGATATGAAGAAGATTCCGGTTTTGCTTCAACAATTGCGAAAAGAGGCGCTATAATGTTGGCACTATGACTCATCATAAATATTTATCGATTATTGGAGTAGCTGGCATTGTGAGCTGGATTGCCTGGATTGTGGTTTTGAATAAGCTGGATCCTATGCAGTCACCGGAGTTGGCACTGGGGATGTTCTATCTAAGCCTCTTTTTTGCGCTGACCTGTACGTTTACGGTGGTGGGTTTTTATTTTCGTATGTGGCTCTATAAAAACGAGATTTATTATAATCACATCCATATTGCTTTTCGGCAGGCAGTTTTGTTAACGGTTATTGCCTTGGGGTGTTTAACGTTTTTGCTCCTGAAAGTACTGACCTGGTGGTCTGGGTTGCTTTTGATTGCCGTGGTAACGATGGTGGAGTTTTATTTCGCGGCAAGAGAGCCGGTTTAGAGATAATACAAAACTAAAAGACCCCATCACGCCGGACGGGGTCTTTTCAATATCTCAAGGGTGTGTATGCCTTTCTGTACTTATTTCTTTTGTGCGGCTTCGCGTGCAGCAGCATTCAGGTCTGGTTTGTCTTCAGACGGTTTAACAGTTACAGCCCAGTCTTTAAGTTTTCCAACTTGTCCCTTCAATGCAGCAGTTTCTGCGTCGTTGGCGTCGATTCGTCGACCAAGTTGAGCAATTGCTTCATCCTGCTTCTTGTCGTGTTCTGAAGGTCCTTTTGGCTGCGCGGGAGTCTTTGGTTGTACTGGTTGAACATGTGTTTTTGGTGTTGTCTTGGCAACAACCTTGTCACATGGAGTGGTGTCTGCACTTACAGGAACCAAGAGTGCACTTGGTGAGAATGGTAGCTTGGTGCTGTCTACTCCAAGTCCCTTGAAAAGTGGGTGACCAAAGAAAGTCTGGTTCTTGGCATTGGCATTTACCATACCGTGAAGAACAACGTTATTACCATCTTTACAGTGGTCCTGCCATGTCATAGTAAGGTCATAGTAGGTGTTTCCCTGACCGTCTTCTTTTTCAGAAGCCTTCTTTACATGAGCTGATTCGTTGGTTTCCTTTCCATGATCAAGAACTTTCATAACTTTGTCGTGTCCGTCAGTACAAAGGAGATATACTTTTGTACCATCAACAACAAGGTGTTCTTGTCCACTTTTTGGAACAGGATTTCCTTCAGCATCTTTTGGTTCGCAGAAAGCGTCGAGTGCTTTAAGGTCTTCCTTGCTGAGTCCATTAGCTGCAGCAGGCTGAGCTGCCGGATTTGGCGTATTGTAATAATTATTAATGACTTGAGGAGCTGGAGCTGCACTAGGAGCAGCGCTAGCAGAAGCCGCTTGTTTTTGCATGTCAGCAGCTTTTTCAGCAGAGAGTTCGCCAGTCTCTACTTTGTCATTTGAGCAACCGGCGGTTGCGAGTCCGAGTGCGAGCGTTGCTGCACCAAGAGTATTTGATAACTTCATGAGATATTGAGGTTAAAAGTTTGTAATAAGTAATTTAAGGAGAGGATAGTATAAACTATTTCGCTACTTGTCAAGTGTTATTTGTATAATTTTTGTGACTTTTTGTCAACGCGCAAAATCGCCATACTTTTATGGTATGTGATTACTCTAACCCACGGCATTTAAATCCATTACATTTCTGCCTGATATTCTGGATTGTAGATGACGGAAAGCTTTGTAAATGGCCATAAAACAATGGCAGCTTTTCCTTCAATGTGATCAAGCGTTAAGTATGGACTGTTGCGCCCTTCCCCACATTTCCCCTGGTTAACACTTTCTCTAAAGCAGCTTCGGGAATCGGAACTGCCGGTTCTGTTATCACCAAGAACAAAATAACTGCCTTCCGGGACTTCAAAAACACTTCCGGCTTCACGGGGGACAGTATTGTCCTTGTTTCGAAGATTCAGATACTCCTCATCCAGTTCGAATCCGTCAGGGTTTTCATCGTTGAAGATGAATATTTTATTGTCGATGATTTTAATGGTTTCACCTGGTAACCCAATAACTCTCTTAATAAAGAATTCGCTATCATTGTGTGGTGGGTGGAAGACAACAACGTCACCGCGCTGTGGTAATCCCACCTGCCAGCCCAGCATATTCTGATATCCGAATTTGTTTACAATAATATATTCGCCATAACCGTTGTTGCAGCGACCATCAAAATAGTTAAAGGTGTCACACATGGAAGATCCGTACACCTGAAATGGTGAAATAATAAAGGTTCGGATAATGAAAACCAGCCCAATGATAATGATAAGATTGAGCAAAATATCGAACCAGAATGCGATTTTCACCGTTGATTGATTTTTGCCTTTTGCCACTTTCTTCGGCGCTGTTTCTTTGGGGAGTGATTCTTCCATAGTGATTCAAAATGCAGGAGCGATGTTACTCCTTTTGTGCCTTCTTTACAAGGGCTGGGGGCTATAGTATCATTTTTTCATGATCTTGGCGGACTACTTATTTAAGCAGTATTTGGACAATGACGAAGTGATCGAAGCGGTCATCCATCGTCATCCAATTGTTTTTGGGCGAAATGCTTTGCCAATTCTTGGGATTGGATTCTTTCTACCGGTTTTTTTGTGGTACTTGTTCCCGGAAATGTGGCCATTGCTGAGTCTTTGGATTCTTGTGAGTGGGATCCGTATGGTGCGGGAGTTTATGATCTGGTATCACGATGCCATTCTTATAACGAATATGAGTTTGATTGATGTGTACTGGCATGGTTTTTTTGATCGATCTTCAACACGTCTTGAATACAATATGATGGAAGGTGTGACGACTGAGATCCGGGGTTTGCGACGGGTACTTTTGAACTATGGTACGGTTTCCGTTCAACGTGGAGGTGGTACGAATCCACTTGTTCTGAATGATGCTATAAATCCGCGAAGAGCTGAGCGAAAGATTATGGAGTACCAGGAACACTTTTTAAAAGATCAGCAGATTAAAGATTCAGAGACGCTTAAGGCTTTGTTGACGCAAATGGTGCGTCAACATCATGGGAAAACTGATGAGAAACCTCAACCTTCTACCAAGACAAAAAATACTCGTTAATGCTGATGTATGAATTTCTGGATTTGGGCGCTGATTCTGTTTGTGATGTTCGATGTGCTTTTGGTGGCTTTTGTTCTATGGAAGCGAAATGGGGGTGGTTTGAGTGATGTCCAAAAGAGAGAGTATCTGGACATGTGGAGTCGAATTAAGAATGATTCTGACTTAAGGCATGCTGTTATGGATGCCGATAAACTCCTGGATCGGTTGTTGGGACATAAAGGATATTCGGGTTCTTTGGGAGAGAAACTGAAGAAATCGGGATCGCTTTTTTCTGATTTAAATGGTGTGTGGTCGGCGCATAAGTTGCGAAATCGCTTGGCGCATGAATTGGATGCAAAGGTTTCCCCAAAAGAGGGAGAGCGTGCATTAAAGCAGTATGCGCGGGCTTTTCGGGATCTTGGTCTTTTATAACATTCTATGAAAAAGGATATTATTGGTTTGGCGGGATTTATGGGTTCCGGGAAATCATTAGCTGGTCATTTTTTTGAGAAATTGGGTGCAGCTTTTATTGATGCGGATGAAGTCGTGGATGATCTCTATCAGCAGGGGAATGAGGGGTATCGAAAACTGGTGAACTATTTTGGGGATGATTTTTTGAAGAAGAACGGCGAGATCGATCGAAAGAAACTGGCAGATTTTTGGTTTAATGATAAGCATAAACTGCGAATTGTGAACGATTTGATTCATCCGATTGTTACTGCGGAGATCCAGAAAAGAATTGATGCTTTGGATGTCTCCAAGATTTTTCTGGAAGGAACATATTTTAAACCTGAACATCTGGGGCGATTGGTGAAGGATATTTTGTGGCTGGCTACTGATAAAGAAACATTGAAGGAACGGGTCGTTGAAAATGGAAAAATGAAAGAGGATCTTTTTGAAAAAATATTAAAGGTTCAGGAAAAACCAAAGGATGTAACGGAAGAAATCGACAATAACGGAACGATTGATGAGTTGTACGATCACTTAAAAAAATGGTGGGATAAGCGGGGGTAATCCGCTATTATAGGGCAGAATGTAATGCACTTTTATGAATGATTCGAAATATGAAGCGGTGATTGGGCTGGAGATTCATGCTCAAATAGCGACTCAATCAAAGATGTTCTGCAGTTGCAGCAGTGACTCTTTTGAATCTGAGCCGAATGAAAATGTTTGTCCTATCTGTATGGGATTTCCTGGGCAACTACCGGTGATTAATGAGGAGGCCGTGAAAAAGGGAGTTAAAGCTTCTCTGGCTCTCAACTGTACAGTTCCTGAATGGTCAAAGTTTGACCGGAAAAACTATTTTTATCCTGATCTGCCGAAGGGGTTTCAGATTTCTCAATATGATCAGCCATTGGCGGAGACAGGATGGATTGAGGTTGATTTGGATGGAGAAAAGAAAAAAATTCGTATTCATCGGTTACATTTGGAGGATGATGCCGGAAAGTTGACGCATATTCCGAATGGAACGCTCTGTGATTATAACCGAAGTGGGGTGGCGCTTATGGAGATTGTGAGCGAACCGGATATGAGAAATGCTAAAGAGGCTGGAGCTTACGCGCGGGCAATGCAGGCGATTTTGCGATCGGTTGATGCGTCGAATGCGGATATGGAAAAGGGTATGATGCGTTTTGATGCCAGCGTTTCGATTCGTCCGAAAGGTGATGAAAAACTGTATCCGCGAGCAGAGATCAAGAATTTGAATTCGTTTCGATCGTTGGAAAGTGCGATTGCGTATGAAATTAATCGGCAAATTGGTTTGTGGGAGGAAGGGAATCCCCAGTCAAAAGAGATTACGGTGGGGTGGACTGATGCTAAGGGGAAGACATACTTTTTGCGTGATAAAGAAGGCGCGGATGATTATCGGTATTTCCCGGAACCGGATCTGCCGCCTATTAATGTAACGGCCGATTTTATTGATGAAATGAAGAAAGAGTTGCCGGAACTGCCATCTGAAAAGAGAGAACGGTATCTTTCTGACTATGGAATGTCAGAGGCTGAAGCGCTTTTGGTGAGCAATGATACTGAGCTCGCTGATTATTTTGAGCAGGTTGTTCAGATAAGTGGCGATGCGAAACGTTCTTTGACTTTTGTGCTTACAATTTTATTGGGATTTTTGAAGAAAAATGGCCTTGAAGTACATGAAAGTCCGGTGTCTGCCGAAAATCTGGCAGAATTGGTGAAGCTGGTGGCTGATGGAAAAATTTCTCTCAACATTGCGAAAGGTGAGGTGTTTGAAGAGATGTTTGAAACCGGAAAAGATGCTGAAGCAATCGTGAAAGCAAAGGGACTTGAAAAGATGAGTGATGAAGGGGAGTTGGAGAAGATTTGTCAGGAGGTGATTGATGAAAATCCTCAATCGATTGAAGATTATAAGAGTGGTAAAGAGGCCGCATTCTTTTTCCTGGTTGGTCAGGTCATGAAAAAAACGAAAGGGCAGGCTGATGCAAAGGTTGCTACAGATATTTTGAAGAAACTGGTGGGATAAGGTGGCTTTTTGATGAGGATTGCGGTAGAATATGAGTTGATCTCAATTGCAATTTAAAAGAAATTTTTATGGACGCACAATCTTTTATGTACTGGGCTATTGGTGGAGGAGTTATTCTTTTAGTGCTCTTTTTCTGCATAGCACTTTTTTATGTGATTCGAATTTTGAGAGATATTTCTGATGCTACTGCCAGTGTTCGTGATACGGCTGAAACAGTGAATGAAAACGTTCAGGAGCTTGCGGGAAAAGTAACATCGACGGCTGACCAGATTTTGACTTATTTTGTGAAGCCTTTTGCTATTTTTCAGTTTTTTGCGGACAAAGTTAAACCTTTCATGGATATGATCCCTAATATGCAGGGAGATGATGATGAAGATTTTGAAGATGATGATGAACCAAAGAAGAAGCGTCGAACAAGTCGGCGACGAAAGAAGTAGTTTATTCCTGAATGATCTCTTTTATAACGCGGATTGGGAATTTTACGAACGCGTTGTAGATTCTTTTGATGCGTGAAGGTTGACGGAGAAGGCGATAGAGCCACTCCAGTCCGATTTTGCGCATGAATTCTGGCGCGCGGGGGACGTGCCCGGAAATGTAGTCAAATGCTCCTCCCACGCCTATTGCAACTTTTACACTGGGAAGGTGTTCAAGGTTGCGCGCCAGCCATATTTCCTGTTTTGGCGCTCCGAACGCGACAAAAAGAACGTCCGGGTTAGAGAGATTGATGAGTTCGCGAATGCGATTGTATTCGTCCGGGTGTGCTGATCCCGCGTCAGTTCCAACGATGGTGCAATTGTACTTTTTTTGGAGTTTATTTTTGGTTTTTTGGGCGATTCCGGGGGCAGCTCCCAGTAGGAAGATCCGGGCTGATGGAATGGCATCCTTGCAAACTTTCTGCATGAAATCTGTGCCGGTGATGCGCTGAAGTTTTGTGTGTTTTGATTTTCGAGCATTAAAGATGGTAAGGGGAAGAGTGAAAAGGCAGTTTGCAATTTTTGCTGTTTTGGATTTGAGCTGTTTTGCTTTGGCTAGCCGGTCTGCAGCCCAAAGAATCCCTGTCCCATCAGGAATGTTAATGTCTGTCTGATTTAAAACTTTGTGGAGCTCTTCATTTTTCTCTGATTCCAGAACCATTTCTGGATTTGGAGTAGCGATGAAAAGCTTTTTGTTCGCGCTTTTTAGTGTTTCATTAACCTCTATAATCAGTGCTTCTTCGTCGGTTGAACTAAATGGTATGCCCAGAATATTGATGCTCATTTTTGTGCAATAATAATAAAATCTTTGCCTACTTTGTATTGTTGGAGAATGTTGAAATCTCCTTGTTTGAGGATCTTTTTCAGTTCTTTTTGGGTAAAGGCATGATAGTAGCGCTTGTGGTGCTTTTGCCAGGGTATAAATGTATCATTATATGCATAGGAACCGAAGGAAATAATACTTCGTATGATGGCTGTAACAAGCTGTTTCCAATATTTCAACTGCCAGAGATTCCAGACGCTTATAATAAGAATTCCTTTATTGTTGAGGACACGATGCATCTCTTTTAAGGCATTGATCCGGTATTTTTTTGATGGAAGGTGATGAAATGCGCGAATGTTGAGGATGAGATCCTGTGTCTCATTGGCTAGAGGAATGTTGAGTTGATCTCCTTCTTTAAAGGTATGACGAGGGAACTCTTTTTGGCAGATCTCTATAAACTCGTTGGCATTGTCGA
>JAGQLQ010000005.1 GCA_020429235.1 Candidatus Peregrinibacteria bacterium
TGATCCGCAGCCTTCTTCAACATTTCCGGAGCTTCAACAGGTGCAGCAGGAGATGGCTCTGGAGGAGTCTCCGGTTGCACAGGTGTTTGTTCTACAGGAGCAGGCTGCTGCTGAGGTGCTGCCTCATCTGTATTTTGAGTAACATTTTCGTTTTGAGGATCCTGTTGATCGACCATTGGAAAGTATTAATTTATTTTGACTTTTTCCCCTTTAAGATAGCACCCTTAACCCCTTCAATCAAATAAGTAAGGGACTTAATGGCATCATCATTACCAGGGATAGGAAAATCAATCTCTTCCGGGTTAGCATTCGTATCGCAAATACCAACAATCGGAATCCCCAATTTCTTTGCCTCATGAACAGCATTCGAATCACGAACAACATCTGCTACAAAAATTGCATCAGGAAGTCTGTCCATCTCACGAACACCACCGAGCGCACTTTCCAGTTTTATAATTTCCTTGCGAAGCTTAGAAGCCTCTTTCTTTTTATATTTTTCAAACTCTCCACTTTCTTCTTCATCACGAAGTTTCTTAAAGTGTCGAATTCGTTGCTTCATGGTGTCAAAGTTTGTAAGCAGACCACCAATCCACTTATTCACTACATATGGCATTGAAGTTTCCTTCGCAGCCGCTTTAATGAGGTCAAATGCTTGCGGTTTGGTGCAAACAAGAAGAACCGTTTTCCCTTCTGCAGAAGCTCTCTGCAAAAACTCATGAGCTTTTTCCATATACTCAAGAGACTTTTGAAGGTCAATAAAGTGGATGCCATTACGGCTTCCATAAATAAAAGGTCGCATCCGTGGATTCCACTTCTGCGTTTTGTGCCCAAAGTGCACTGCAGCATCGAGCATTGATTGGATCTCAGATTGAGCCATATATCCTTGGGGTTAACATCGATCTTCTTCATCTTGCGCTTGGCCCCTTCATAAATTTAGGGGAGGAGGGCACAATCCAAAGATCAACTGAAATAAAACAGCCAAACTTTAATACATCAAAACTATGAAATCAAGCCATTTTCGCCTATAATTAATACAAATAATCGATTTTTAAAAATGAACGACGAACATCCAGAACTTTCCAGATTACGGCAAGAAATAGACAAAATCGACAGAAAAATAATAGAAAATATTGCGAAACGCCGTCAAATAAGCGCAAAAATAGGAAAATACAAACATCTCAACAAACTATCAATAACCCAAAAAAAACGGGAAAAAGAAGTGCTGAAAGAAAGAATAAAAGACGCAGAAAAAAAGAACATAAAAAAGAAACTCACAAGAAAGCTTTTCCGATTAATTTTTCGTGATTCACGAAAGCTACAAAAACACCCCTCAAGCTTTGACAAAAAACCGAAAAATTGATAAAATAATAAGAAGTTTTGTTTAATATCATGGATCAAAATAATCCATCACCAGCTCAGCAGATGCCAATACAGCAACCAATACAAGCTGCACCAGCTCCTGCACCTCAACAACAAACACAAGAGGTCAAGCCAATGGAAATCACCATTACCCTCCCAACGAATGCTTACTTCGTATCGGGAATTCGTGATTTTACACTCAATTTGATCCGCAACATGACCCAATTTTCTGAACAATGGGCATTTCGTTTCCAATCAGTAGTAGATGAACTCTGTAACAATGCGATTGAACACGGATCTGCTCCTGGAGACATGATTAAAATCACTTTTATCAACAAACCAAACGAAAGTATTGAAATCCTGGTTCAGGACACCGGAAAAGGAGCCGTCCAGACCGACGCCGCATCGCTCACACAAATTGTAAAAGAGCGAACAGATCCAAACTATGTTCATACTGGAATTCGTGGTCGTGGACTTTCAAAGATTGTGTCAGAGTGGACCGACGAATTGAGTTTCAGAGACATTGAAGGTGGGGGGATCGAGGCCCATGTAAAAAAGTATCTCCGTGACCCAAATTTGCCTCAACAATCTCAAAATCCACTTGAAAATCCGACACATCTCGTGCTTAATAATTAAAAAAATACATAACTCAACACCAACATGACTCAGGCAAACATCACGATTGAAGATATTCCAGTTTCTGCACCAGGCATTGTTGCAAAACTCGTGAAATTCCAGGGACAACTTGATGAAAGTAACGTCGATGAAAAAGCAAAAATCATTTACGACCTCCTTGAACAAGTCCCACAGAACCTCTATCTCCTTTTTGATTTTGAGGAGCTTGAGTATATGAACAGTAAATCGATTGGATACCTGACAGATTGGTACGGAAAGGTAACCGAAGGAAATGGAAAAATTGCTATCGCAAAAACACGAAGCAATATTTTGGACATTTTGCAGGTCGTTGGTTTAACACAGCTCATTAACTGCTATGCAACATTGGATGAAGCAAAACTCGCTCTTTTCCAACAGCCTGCAGCAGAGACAGAGGCTCCTGCACAGCAAGCCGCACCAGCCCCAACTCCAGAACCAGAATCTGCACCCGCACCGCAACCTGCTCCAGAACAACAGCCAGCTCCTACCACACCGGAAGCTGCGCCTGCAGCCCCAGAGCCGGCACCAATGCCAGAACAAACCCCAGCTGCACCTGTTGAAGAACAACAACCAACCCCGCAGCCTACAACTCCAGAGGCTCCACAACCAGCCCCAGCTCCGGAAGCACCTGCACAACAGACTCCTCCAACTGAGGCCGAACCAGAGCAGCCAAGCAGCTAGCAACCAGCACAGCAATGGATAACCAGCTTTTTCTCTACATCGTTTCGGGAGCATTGGCCCTTATCCCAGCGATTATCTGGCTGGCATTCTTGCTCAACAAATCAAAACGAACCGGAATCCAGATACTCATGTTCTTCTTGAGTATCTTTAGCGTTGTCCCTGTTTTTGCACTTCAATACTTCCTCAACCTTTTCCCTCAGTTTGACATTCTCGCTTTCCTCCAAAATCAGATCCATAACCAAAACGCCAACTACATTCTCCTCTTTATCTCTGTTGGAATTGTCGAGGAAATCGTAAAACAAATTATTTTAAGATTTGTTGATCGCAAATATCTTCTTATTCAGACTATCAATGACTCCATCCACTATAGTTTAATTTCAGCCTTGGGATTCGCATTTGCTGAAAATATTTTCTACATCTTTGCAATCTACAATCAACTTGGCTGGCAGCAGTTGATCATTCCATACCTTTTCCGATCAATCTTCACGACCGCAGCTCACCTTATATTCTCAGGATTCTTTGGATATTTTTATGGACTGGCAAAATTCTCCATGAATATCACAGAACAATCACGTTGGGCTGGAAAAAAACATCGCTTTGCCAACTTTATTGGAACAGTTTTTAAAATGTCACGGCTTCAGGCTGTAAAAGAGCTTATGATTATCCACGGACTCATTGTGGCTATCGCGCTCCATGCCGTCTTCAACTTTCTGCTTCAGCTCAATCAGATTATCCCGGTCGCAATCTACATTGTTGCCGGATTCACGCTCCTTCTTCATCAACTAAAACAAAAAACCGGAAAACTCATTCTGGTAACAGATCCAACAGAAAGCCGGTCATCAACCATGGCTCAAACCGATGAAGACGTAGTTATCGAACTGGTAGGAATGTGGTTCAATGATAAGCGATATGTAGATGTCATTCATATTTGTGAACGACTGGCAGAACGGGATCCTGACAACAAAGTCGTCCAACTTTTTAAAGCAAAAGCCCTCGATAAAATGGATGAAAAATCAGCATATGGGAAAATTCTTAAGAACATGTTCCCTGATAAAAACGATAAAAAAACATTACAGGCCCTTGCTCAACAAAAAGCCCAACAGCAAAAAAATGCACCGCCAAAACCGATAGTACAAATTGAAACTCCTCAACCTCCACAAACCCCTCAAAAGCCATCCTCAGAAGGGGATGGAACCTTCCACCTGGACGTATAAAGCAAACTTCCGGTATGATAGCTGAGTCTAATCATCCATAAATGAGTTTGCAAAACCGAAAGATTGCGATTGTTTGCGACTGGCTCACGACCCAAGGTGGAGCCGAAAAAGTGATCCTTTCACTCCATCGGCTTTTTCCCGATGCTCCAATATTCACTTCAATTTACAATCCCGACAAAGTAAAAGGGTTCGAAAACGCCACAATCTACACCTCAGGAATCCAACATCTCCCTTTTGCCAAAAGAAAACACCAACTCTATTTGCAGCTGATGCCGCGTGCATTTGAGAAATTCAATCTCAACGAATTCGATATTGTAATTTCCAGCTCACATTCATGTGCCAAAGGTGTCATTACCAAACCCCAAACACTTCATGTAAGTTACTGCCATTCACCAATGCGATACGCCTGGGAAAACAGCATTAACTACGTAAAACAGTACAAAATCAACCCCCTTGTAAAAGCAGCAGCTCCGTGGCTTCTCCATAAAATCCGTTTATGGGACCGTTTAAGCGCCGATCGGGTTGATTACTTCATCGCTAATTCACACTACATTCAAAGACGCATCCACAAATACTATCGCCGGCCTTCAACCGTAATCCATCCATTCATCGACACAAAACAGTTCACTTCAGGAGGCCCGCGGGAAGATTTCTATCTCGCTGTCGGCAGACTCACTCCATATAAAAAATTCGATCTCCTTGTAGAAACATTTAAT
>JAGQLQ010000052.1 GCA_020429235.1 Candidatus Peregrinibacteria bacterium
GGTAGCAGTATCCTCCAGGGATTCGGCTACATCCGTATCCAATGGTTCCTGAATTGTTAGCATCAATACGGTTTCCAGTGCTGTTTGGGTAAACTCCACCTCCAGTGCTTCCGCTTCCCGCAGGGATCCGGTTTGAACCGGTTGAAGGATATGTTCCTCCTCCTGCGTTAATGTGGCTTCCAGTCTGTGAAGATTGTCCGCCAGCTGGAATTCGATTGCTTGTTGATGTTGTTCCAGTGTTTCCACTGGCATCAATGTGGTTGGTCCAAATATCGTGGTATGCCTCTGATGCAGCAATTCGGTTGCCTGCATTTGTGCTGGCATCAATGGTGTTCCCAGTTTGAGTTGAAGATCCTCCAGCTGGAATTCTATTTCCAGTGGTTGATCCAGTATTTTGAGAACTGGCGTTAATGGTATTGCTTGAACCGGTGGAAGTTCCGGTGTTGTCGCCGGCAGAAATTCGTGCCTGCGCTGTTTCTGCTACTGGTGCAAGAACCATAAGAAGCAGTGCCGCGAAACTCAGCATTTTGTTGGTAAATTGTGCTTTCATACATCCAAGAATAGTGGATAAGAGGAATTTATACCACTTCATTGCCTTATTGTCAATATATTTTAAAGATATATTTAAGGATGCAGAATTTCCTCCCTAATAATGATATGTTTTTCCCTTGATGATGCTGAAAGCCCGGTAGAGTTGTTCGAGCAGGAGCGGGCGAATCATCTCGTGCGTGAAGGTCATCTTTGAAAATGAGAGCGTGAAATCTGCTCTTTTGAGGACTGATTCTGACAATCCATATGTTCCTCCTATTATAAAGGTGAGGTGTGAGGTACCGGAGTTCTTCTTTTGTTCAATAAGTTCGGCAAATTCCGGGGATGTGAGCAGTTTTCCATATTCGTGAAGAACAATCACAAAGCTGTTTTCCGGGATCGCTTCCATGATGGATTGGCCTTCATCCTCTTTCATTTTGGCTACTTCGCCTTTCCCACTTTTGAGGGTTTTTACATGAAGTTTTGCATCTGACTGCAATCTTTTGCTATATTCCTGCTCCGCTGCTTCAATGAAGTTTGTGCGGGTTTTGCCGACTTGTACGATTGTTATGTTCATGTGGTTGGGATTCGATTAAGATTAAACCATGAAAAAAGGAGATATTATAGAGGTTTCGATTGATTCGATCGCGTTTGGTGGCCAGGGTGTGGCCAAGTATGCGATTGAGGACCGTGATTTTACGATTTTTGTGGATGACGCGGTTCCCGGAGATGTTGTGCGGGCAAGGATTGGTGGGCGCAAGCGAAAGTATGCGTATGCAAAGATTGAGGAGTTTTTGGAGAAATCGCCGAAAAGGGTGGATCCAAAGTGCCGGCATTTTGGGGAAAGTGGCGATAATTGCGGTGGTTGTAGTTTGCAACGATTGAGCTATGAGGATCAATTGAAGCTGAAGGAGCAGCATGTCCGTGATGCGATTGAGCGATTAGGCGGATTGGATGGTTCTGTGGTTCAGCCGGCCGTTGGGTGTGATGATCCGTGGTTTTATCGGAATAAGATGGAGTTGAGTTTTGATGTCGATAGAGATGGTGTTTTGCATTTTGGTTTGCACGTTCGGCGGCGGCGTTATGATTTGGTGAAACTTGAGGAATGCTTTTTGTTTGCGCCATACCTTGGGAAGTTTACTTCGGATATGCGGACGTTTTTTGAGGGAACCGATTATAGAGAGGAGTCATCGGAACCAACGTTGAAGTCTTTGGTTATTCGTGAGGGGAAAAATACGGGAGAGATCCTTGTGAATTTGATTGTTGAGAATGGGGAGGCAACTTTCTTGGATGGATTTGTGGAGGCGGTGAGGAAATCGCTTGCTGATGAGAATGTGCAATCGATTTATTGCACTCATATTTTGAATAAGAAGGGGCAACGGAAACAGCTGACTGAAACGCTTCTATGGGGGAAAGCGACGATTGTGGATAAGCTTTTGATTGATGTTGGAGGGAAAAAACACGAATTGGCGTTTGAGATTTCACCACAGGCTTTCTTTCAACCGAACACGCTGCAGGCGCAGAAACTGTTTGGTTTGGCGATTGAGGCCGCTGGTTTAAGTGGGAAAGAGGTCCTTTATGATCTGTATTGTGGGGCTGGAACGATTGCGCTGGCCTGTGCGCCGTTTGCCAAGAAGGTGTATGGGATTGAGTTGAACGAATCGGCGCTGCTGAATGCGCGGGCGAATGCGGAGAGAAATGGTATTCTTAATGCCGCTTTTGAAGTTGGGGATGTGGCGAAAGAGTTGCCGAATCTTGATGAAGCTGCCGACGTTGTGATTGTTGATCCGCCAAGGAGTGGGCTGCATGAATCGGTGATTGAGCATATTGGCGCCATGCAACCGAGGCGGGTTGTGTACGTTTCGTGTAATCCAACCACACTTGCGCGAGATTTGGCGCTGTTTACCAAAACAGGTTACACCCTGGAAAGAGTGCAACCTGTTGACATGTTTCCGCAGACGTACCACATAGAGAATGTGGCGACGCTCCTTTTGAATGAGGAGCAGTCCTAAACTATTTCTTCTTAGCCCGGCTTGTTGATTTCTTGGCTGTCGTTTTCTTTGCTGTGCTCTTTTTTGCTGCTGTTTTCTTTGGCGCTGACTTTGTTGCTGGCATGCTCATGCTTGATGATTCAGAGCAAGTGCATTCTGCCATGCAGTTTCCACAGTTTGGGCAGATTTCACATTTCATTTTTCTGCATTTTGTTGCAAGACGGTACGCAGCTCCAAGTACAACATAAAGGAAAGCAATTGATCCAAGTTGTTGGATGATTGCAATTGCCTGAGTCACGCTTGGGTCAAGGTTTGTAGGAGTACCTGAGTACGCCATAACGCTCATAACGATAACGAGTGCTGCCTGAGCCAAAAGGAGGAGGGCAACCACTTTTGCAAGTGCTCCAAGTACTTTTTTGTTGAACATGGAAAATAAGGTTAGAAATATTTGTTTACTTGAAGGATTTTAGCTTACCGTAGCGGCTAATGCAAGTCCTGTTGTTTGGTCTTATTTCAGGGATTCGAGCCATTCAAGAGCTTCTTCACGGGTGGTGAGCTCTTTGGCCAGCTGCTTTTCGCGGAGTTGCATGAGCACTTCTCCAACCTTTTCGCCGGGTTTGAGTCCAAGCATTTCCATGATGTCATGTCCGGTGAGGAGTGGCTCTGGTTCTTTCGGCATTTCTTCTAATGTTTCGCGGTACAGTTTGAGAATTTTTTCATAGAGGGAGAGGTCGGATGGGATGGTTCCCAACGCGTCGGCTTTGAAAACCTGCATAAGGTTAAGAAAGTATGGGTGGAGAAACCAGTGACGTTTGCGGCCGATGGGCATGTCTACCAGTGGCACCATCATCATGTGGTGTTCAACAAGCCATTTAACCTCTTCCACGGTGCGACGCGGAAAACGGAGACGATTAAGAATGTCGTGAGCGATCTCTTTTCCACGGTTCACATGACCATCAAAACGGATGCGCTCTTCAAGGACAAATGTGTCCGGTTTACCAACGTCGTGGAGCAGAACTGCCCAGCGAACCGGGAGTTGCGTGGTCTCCGGGAGTGATTTGAGGGCGAGCATGGTGTGGTCCCATACATCACCTTCCTGGTGGTATTCGATTGGTTGGCCGCAGCCTTTCATTTTTTGAATTTCTGGCAGGAGGACTTTGAGAACGCCAATGTCTTCCATGTCTTCAAAGGCTTCCACGGCACCGCCCGACATCATGATTTTGTTGAGCTCGTCGGCGATACGTTCGTTGGCGACTTTGTCTATGACCAGTGCCGCGTGTTTGACGAGGGCGGCGTAGGTTTTGGGTTCGTATTGAAATCCAAACTGATTCTTAAAACGGATAGCCCGAAGAATTCGCAAATGGTCTTCGAGGATCCTCTCTTCCGGATCACCAATAAAACGAATGAGTTTGGCATCCAAATCTTTTTGCCCTTCTATAAAATCGTGAATCTCATCGGTGAGCGGATCGTAGAACATGCCATTAATGGTGAAGTCCCGGCGCTTGGCATCTTCCTCTGCATTGGTAAATGTTACAGCGTCCGGGCGGCGCCCATCTGAATATCCGGAATCGGACCGGAAGGTGGCAACTTCAAAATCGTGCCCGTCTTTCTGCGCTAAAATCACTCCAAACTCCTTTCCAATGGGAATTGTTTTTTCGAGCAGATCTTCTATTTCATCCGGACTGGCGCTCGTGACAATGTCGAAATCTTTGGGTTCGATTCCCAGTAACATATCCCGCACACATCCTCCTGCCCAAAATGCCTGATGTCCGGCATCTTTTAGCTCTTGAATGATTTTTATGGAAGTGGGTTTCATCCTTATGATTGTACCATTTTTATTGTTTCAAATCATTTGCTATTTTTCCCGGTGGCTATTATATTTCCGCCGGTATTATTTTTCTTTTTTTACTATGGACTTCATTAATAAAATTCTTGAACTCTTCAACTTGTTTAATAAGCACAAAAACAATGTTGATAAGGTGGTAAAGGGTGTGCAGAAAGTGCAAAGTGGTCTCTCTACCAGTTTTGATGTAGAGCCGGTTACTGAATGCCGCGGGACTTATGCTGGAAAGGTTACTGTCAGCTCTCGAAAAGATGTTGAGGTTGAGAAGGTGCTTTTTAGCTTCAATCAATATATTACCAAGTATACTGGCGCTGGAGGAAAAGACTACAAGTGGAAAGAGTACTTCATTGGAACTCAGACCGCGGATGGTTTTTCTTTGAAGCAGGGTGAAACCAAAGTTATGGATTTCGCGATCGATTTTGAGTGTGAAATGCGTGATGATGAAAAGAAAGATGTTGATGAGAAGGGTGCTCAAGTAAAAGATATTATCAAGCGAGCATATTTCCGACAGAAAGGAACTGGTATGGGAACTGAATGGTCATTTAAGCTGGTAGTGGTTTACACTTTGGCTGGTGGGGAAGAGATTAAGGAAATTAAAGAGTTGAAGATTAAGTAAACAAGAGACTCCGTACGTTACAAAAACTCCCTCATAAATTTGGGGGAGTTTTTTTGTTTATAAACCCTGCTTTTTAAAATTCTGTCATGTTTTTATTGTCATTTTATTATCACTTTATGTAATGGCCTTATGATATGAGCGTTGTAAATGTCGATAGCAAAAAGGTTGTATGTTTTTCTATTTGAGCGTATACACATCACCAAACTTTTAATACTCCCATACTTATGAATTTAGACCATAGCCGCAACGTACCTACCAACAATAATTCTTCCGAATTGGAGAACTTGAACCCTTCACTCCTCAATCAAAACCCAACTGAAGGGATTGATCCAGTGAATGGCAAGAGCTCTGCCAATGTCATTATTCACACTCGACTTCTTGCTTCCAAGGCTTTGCAGCAACAAAAAAAAGAAGCTCAGCCACTTACTGAAACAGCTCTTGAGAAGGAGTTTTTTGCTCAACCTCAACAAGAAGCGGTAAGGATTGCCGAGACGCGAAGGGTTCAAAGTGAATGGGTTCGTGAAGAGAACCAGCGACTGGCAGTACATGAACAAAAGATGCGAAGCCGAAGTGCTGGAGAGAAGCTCCGTTCTGCTGCTGGAGCTCTTTGGAATGGTGTAGCAAGTATTCTGCCCGGTGCTGCTTCGCGGGAGATTAATAAGAACCTACAAGAACAAGGTCTAAAACCATCGATGTCATCACCTCTTAAAGGACTTTCAAATGACCTCAAGAGTCGTTGGAATAACTTTACTTCCAACTTTCAGGTTGCGGGAGATTTGAATCGAGAACTGGACCGACAGCTTAAAAACGGTGAATTGTCCGTGGAAGAGCATGCGGTTCTTCGTAAACCATCTGTTCGTGAACGTCTTTCAAGTGCTGGCCAGTGGCTTTCATCAAAAATCACAGCAGCCACTCATTCTGGAAAATCTACATCTCGAAATGGTGTTCGTGGGTCAGGTGGATCTGACTCCGGAAATGGCAATGAAGGTGGCGGAGGAAATGGTGGCAATAAGCCACAAAAACAACCAAAGACATGGCGAAGACTTGTTGCAGGTGTAGTTGCCGGAGCTGCTCTACTCTCTGGCTATGGTCTCTTTAAGAATTTTTCCAAACAGGAGAGTACTGAAACCTCTTCATCAGCCCCAGCTCCAACTGTCCCTGCTCATGCCAGCAAACCTCAACAAAAAGATGAAGTTGCTGATCAATCTTTAGAAGAGAAGACTCCCCCACCGGTTGATAAAAAAGAGGAGGTTGTTGCACAACCAAAGCCACGCCTATATCCAGTGGCTCCGAAAAAAGCAAAATCTACAATCCTTCCAAAAGAACGCCCTATAGGCCCAAAACTCCCGGAGAAGGCTGAAGAAAAGAAACAGCCCGAACCTCCAAAAGTTGTAAAAAAGCAGCCACAAGAAAAGCTTAATCCATTGCAAGTCTACTATGCCGAGCTCCAAGCTCAGTGGAAACGTATTCAGAATCTGGATAGTCGTCTTGAGTTTGCCTATGGACTTCATTCAAGCGCTAAACCAGCACGTACGATGGCACAAGTTCTGACGCCCGAAGCTGTTCCGTATCAACCTCGCACATCCTATCTGAAGTGTACGTTCAATTGCGGGACAGAAGATAAAGCCCAAATTGTTCAACTCTTGAATGATGCCCGTTCGCTTCTTTCAGAAGGTCGCTTCAATGATGCCGATTCTTCTGCTGTTGTTGCCAGCAAGATTGTGAAAGGAAGACAAAATGTTGCAGCCGCGCGGCCAAAGATTGATGAGGCGGAAAAGCTCTTTCACGATCAAGAAGAGGCTGCAAAGAGAGTATACCGTGCGAATAGAGTTGGTTATGCTGATATCAATCGTAAAAATGCTCGCGAAAAACTTGCTTTTGTTGAAAGAGAATTAATGACTCGAGGTCTTCCGACAAATGGCCAGATCTCTCTTAGTGCCAATCCCCGACAAAATTCATATTCGGTTCACCAGGGACGATCCCAGTATTCCGTTAAAATGAGTACAACTTCGCAGGTATTCGATCTGGGTGCTATTCGTGAAAAACTTATGAAAGCTGAAGCTGATTTGGATCTTCATGCTTCAAAACTAACTCCAAAGGAGGCTCAGGCTCTGCACCAAAGCATTCTGGATGTTAATTTTACTCTCGACCGTCTTGTTCCGATGGTGCGGAGTGGCCATGTAAAAGCGGTACCACCAACTATTTCACATCAGGATGAATCAAAAACTCACAAGAAGCCTGCTATTCGAAAGGCTGGAGAGCATATTGCACCAACCATCAAAGTTCGGCCAAAGCCTGCACGAGCAAAACTTATCCATCCCCGCCAACAGAAGCCTGTAAAGAAAGCTTCATATGCTCCTAAAAAGCAGGAGGAAAAGAAGAGCTTTGCCAGTCGAATGATGAATAGTATGAAACGATTCGCCTCTCGTGCGGCGTAGTTGTCTTTCGAGCATGCGCAGTCTGCCGGGAAGTGTTACAATCGGGCCATGATCATTCTTGGAATCGAAAGTTCGTGTGATGAGACGGCTGCTGCGGTGGTTGAGGATGGGCGAATTGTGCATTCGAACGTGATTGCATCGCAGGTGGCGCTCCATCATGAAACGGGTGGTGTGGTTCCGGAAGTGGCTGCTCGGGAGCATGTGGTCAAGATTGTTCCGGTTGTTGAAGAGGCTTTGAACAAAGCAAATATGACCTGGGATGATATCCACGCGATTGCGGTGACACAGGGTCCGGGGCTTTTGAGTTCGCTGGTGATTGGTGTTACTGCCGCTTCTACTATGGCGATTTCTTTGAATAAGACGTTGATTCCGGTGAATCATATTTCCGGGCATATTTATGCGAACTGGCTGGACAGGGATCCTGCTGATCCGATTCAGTTTCCAGCGATGGTTTTAACGGTTTCCGGTGGCCACAATGAACTGGTTTTAATGCGATCACATGCGGAATTTGAACTTTTGGGTGAAACATTGGATGACGCGGCTGGTGAAGCTTTTGATAAAGTAGCTCGGCTTTTGGGATTGGGATATCCAGGTGGACCGCACGTTTCGCGGGCGGCAGAGATGGGAAATCCTGAACGATATGATCTGCCACGGGCTCATTTGGAAAAAGGTTCATACGATTTTAGTTTTTCGGGTCTGAAGACAGCGGTTTTGAATCTGGTGAAGGAGGAGCATGAACGTGAAGGTGAGCTGTCGCAGGAGTTTATTGCTGATTGTTCTGCGTCTTTTCAGGAGGCTGTATGTGACGTTTTGACAGATAAACTGGTCCGTGCAGCAAAGGAGTTCAAAGTAAAAGAGGTGCATTTGGCTGGCGGGGTTTCCGCGAATCGGCGACTGCGAGCTATGGCAGAAGAAAAAGTGGGGGGGAAATTTGTTTTACGGTATGCGGCGGATCTTTCTTACTGCACCGATAATGCTGCCATGATTGCCGCGACTGCGTTCTATCATTATGAAAAAGCACCCGATAATTATGTGATTCCTTTTTCGGGGATGGACGCTGGTGCCCTTGCAGATCCAAACCTGCGGATGTACTCTAAGCGATAGAATGAAAAAAAGAGTTGTTTTATTTTCGGTGTTTCTGCTGCTGGGCATTGGCCTTTTTGTAGGAGTGATTCTGCAAACAGGTTTGGGCGAAATCTGGCGGAATTTGCGTGAATTTTCTCTGCTTCATTTTTTTGTTTTCCTGGGATTATCGTTCCTGAACTTTGGGCTTTATACGTTGCGATGGCACTTGATTGTGAAGGCACTTCATAAAAATACTATTCATTTTGGAAAACTGTTTTTGCACCGGATGTCTGGATTTGCCCTTAGTTATCTTACTCCATCGGCGCAAACTGGCGGAGAACCGTTGCGGATTCTTCTTCTCCATAATGAAGGGGTTTCGACCAGAACGGCCACTTCGTCTGTTGTGATTGATAAGGGCCTGGAGCTGGGAGCGCTGTTTGTGTTTATTGCTTTAGGGATTTTAATTGCTTTGTTTGATGGAACGCTACCGGCTGAGCTTCATGTGGCCATGCTGATTGCGTTGGTTTCTATGTTTGCGTTGATGTTTTGGGTCATTTTTGCGACGGTTCGGAATATTGGATTTTTTAGCTCGTTGTTACGGTTTTTCCGTCTGACAAAGTTTCAGAAAGTGAAGAGTTTTGAGGAGAAAGTTCTGGAGGTTGAAGAGGAGATCTCTCATTTTTATAAACAACATTCCGGGACTTTTTGGCTATTGGTTCCGATTTCTCTGATTATCACTTCTTTCTTATTGCTTGAACACTACCTGGTGGCCCGATTTATGGGTGTCCACATGACTTTTCTCCAAACTTTCCTTGTTTCGACTATCCCATATGTCGCGTTTGTTATTCCGATTCCTGGTGGACTTGGAATTCTGGAAGGTGGTCATGCTGCTATCTTTCTGGCTCTTGGAATTATGATTAATGCCTTTGTTTTGGTGTTTATTATTCGTATTCGTGACCTTTGTTTTGTTTTGATTGGACTTCTTCATGCGTCAAAACAAGGCTTATCCATGCTTCGCCAAGCCTTCCAGGAACAAAAGAAAGGCTAGCAGTTTTATTAAAAAATGTTATAATCATTTCTCAGAGTTTCCCATTCTCTTAATTCATTTTCTCTTATGCCGCAGGACGAACAGCAACAGAAGCCACAGCAGACTCCTCCATTTCAGACTGCCAAAGGGGTTCACGATATTCTTCCGAATGACCACGAGTACCACACTTTTATTAAGAAAGTGGTTCGTCACCGATGTCGACAGGCCGGTTTTCGGCGTATTACCACTCCGATTTTTGAATACACTGATGTTTTTAAACGAAGTATTGGAGACACCAGCGACATTGTGAGCAAAGAGATGTATACGTTTGAAGACCGAAAAGGACGTAGTTTAACGCTCCGCCCCGAAGGAACAGCGGGTGTTGTTCGTTCTTACATTCAGCACGGCATGAACAGCTGGCCGCAACCAGTTGAGCTTTATTATATTGATCCGTTCTTCCGATACGACCGTCCGCAAAAAGGGCGATATCGCCAGTTCTGGCAGTTTGGATTGGAGATTATTGGTGAATCGGATCCAGCTTTGGACGCGCAGATTATCTATATTGCAAATCGGATTCTGGACGATCTTGGTATTGCGGATATTTTTACACTTCAGCTCAACAGTATTGGTTCCAGCGAGGATCGAACAGAGTATATGCAGGCACTGAAAGATTTTTATTTTGGAAAAGAACGTTCGCTTTGCGCAGATTGCCGTAGCCGGCTCGAGAAAAATCCACTCCGACTTTTGGATTGTAAAGAAGAAGATTGTAAGATTCTGGCTCAACTGGCTCCAAAACTTGTTGATTATCTTTCCAAGGAAAGCCTGGAATATCACGATGAACTCAAGGAGTATCTGGAAGAGATGGGTATTGAGTACACCGAAAACCCAACGCTGGTTCGTGGATTGGACTACTATACCAAGACTGTTTTTGAGTTCTGGGATAAGACCGATGGCGCGCAAAACGCGATTGGTGGTGGTGGACGCTATGATGGATTGATCGAGCTTATGGGTGGCAAGCCAACTCCCGCCTGTGGATTTGCTGCAGGGATAGAGCGTATTATCGCCAACATGAAACGACAGAAGATTCGGGTTCCGCAAAAGGATGATCTTCATGTTTTTGTGGCACAGCTTGGAAAAGAGGCCAAGAAGATGTGTCTTCCGCTTATTAATGATCTTCGGGAAAATGGAATCAAAACTATGGGAGCACTTGGAAAGGGTGCTATCAAGGCTCAGCTGCGACTTGCTGATAAGTTTAAAGTTCCGTACACTGTGATCATTGGCATCACGGAGGTGCGTGAAGGTACAGCGATTATCCGCGACATGAGTGTGGGGACGCAAAAGACAGTGAAGTTTGAAGATGTGGTGGAAGAGATTATCGATCTGATTGGAGATGAGAATCGGGATATGTACTCACCTGGTGAAGCCATTTACTAGCCCTTAACGGCAGTCATGGCAAAGAAGCGTTCAAGTTGGTGGTGGTCTTTGGGTATTTTTGCCGCAGCCCTTGTTGTTGCAATTGGTTTTGCCTCTGCTGATTTCAAAGGTCCCGAGCAAAGTTTGGGACAATGTTTGAGTGATGCAGGTGTGACTATGTATGGATCGGATCGCTGCCAGAATTGTCAGGATCAGAAAATGCTTTTTGATGAAGATTTTGAGAATGTTGATTATGTAAACTGTGATTTCCAACCCGAAGTTTGTCGGGAGAAAGGGATTACTTTTTATCCGGTCTGGTCAAAAGGGAATGATATACTTGTTGGCGTCCAGTCTCTGAATCAACTTTCTGATTTTTCCGGGTGTGAGCCCGTTTCGTCTTCCTAACTTTGCAATCTATGCCAAAAAAAATTGCTCTTTTTTTCACCACATTGGTATTCACATTTTCTATGGCTTTTTCTGCCCTGGCACAGACATTTCCGGATGTCGCAGAGGGTACGAAGTATTATGGAGCTGTTGAATATCTCAAGGCGAAGGGCGTGATTTCTGGTTATCCGGATGGGACATTTAAGCCGGATCAACCGATTAACAGGGCAGAGGCGTTAAAAATTGCGATGACGGCTTCGGCGGCGCAAACAGACGCGTTGGCTCCGACTCAGTTCCCGGATGTGCAGCCTGGCCAATGGTTTTATGATCCGGTACAGAAGGCTATTTCTCTTGGAATTGTTGAAGGTTATGATGATGGGACGTTTAAACCGGCCAATAATATTAATGTGGCTGAAAGCTTAAAGATTGTTTTTCTTTCTTTTCGTGTAGAGGTTGGAGCTGCTCCGGAAGGCGATCCTTATCCAGATGTGGACCAAACGGCATGGTATTCGGCCTATGCCAAGTATGCCAAAGATCATCAGTTTGTTGATCCTGAGGGTGATGGGCTTTTGCATGGAGGAAAAGATATTACGCGCGGGCAGTTTGCCGATATTATTTATCGGTTAATGTATACCGAGGAGAAGGGCCTGGATAAATTTCCACTGAGCACGAATTGGCCGACTTTCGTTCATCCGACAGATCATTACTCTGTGAAATATCCTTTTGGATGGCAGCAGGTTGATGCTGGTGGCCAAACTATTTTGTGGAAGGAAGATACAGAACATAATCAATTGAGTTGGGCGCGGCTTTTCCCAAATAGTGCGACTATGGTGATTGCTGTGGATAAAAATGAAAATGGCCTTTCACTTGATTCATATTTTGGACTGATTGAGTACGATTCGAGTGCTTCGATCCAGTCGCAGGAGCTGAATGGTTATCCTTTTAAGAGTGTTTATGTCGCCGACACATCAACGTTTGACTACTATTTTGGCCTACCGAATGGGTCGATTCTGGTTCTTTACTCACAAGTTGGTGAAGGCTTGAATAAGCCTCAACTCATTGAAGAGATTCGTAACGTTGTGGGAAGCGTTCGGTATAGTGAAGGGTCCAAGGTTCCGGTGAGTTCATCGAGTCAAAATCCCACTTCGACTGTGAGCGATGAGGAAAAGTTCCTGGCTGATGTTCGGGCTCAGATTCTTGTGGAGGGACAGGCTGAAGCAACTCTGTCACTCTTTAATGATGCGGTTTTGATCGAGACCGATTCTATTGGAATTGGGACAGGACCAGTCGATTATTACTATAGTGAAGCTTATAATGTGACTCTTAAAGTTGAACGGGAATCGAATACTATCCTGGCTATTACCGAACAAAAGAGCACTGCATTTTAATGAAAAAGCGCTCTTCTGATTGAATTTAAGGTCTCAACACTATAAAATAGTATCGTTTAATTTCTAAATTTCTTTCTTATGAAACGAATCCTTGCTATCTCTACACTTTTTGTGCTTTCGTTAGCGTTTACCGGTTGCCAATTCTTCCAACAACAACCAGAACCAACCGATACAGAATCTGAAGTAAGTGAATCAACAACAGCAACTGTGAATATTGTTGACGAGACTGATGAAACTGCTACATCTACCGGAACTCTTGTTATTGAAGGTGAAGCAATGGAAGACGATGCTATGATGGAAACTATGCCAGCAGGAAGTGAAATGATGGAAGACGACAATATGGTTGGTGGGGATGCTATGGTTGGAGATGACAGCATGATGGACGATGATAAGATGATGAAGGATGACACAATGATGGAGGACGAAGCGTAAATCTTATTTTTTTCTGATTTATTATGAAACGTTGGTTTGCCGTTATTGCTATGAGTCTTTTTATTCTGGCTGGTTGTCAGACCCAGGAACCGACTGATATGCAACAATCTCAACAAGAAGAGTCTGAGAAAACGGTTTTACCTACACCGTCAATTAAAGGACCGTCGGAGCTCCCAAACATGAAGGGGCCCGATGGTCCACCTCCGACCTCCGAATCTGTGAATGGGGATTCTCCTCAGGCTATGACTGAAACTGAAACTGTTGAGTACAGCTTGCCGGAATCGGATGCTGAATTTAAAATTCGCTAAAGGCTCATGAGTATTTACGATCAATCCCTCCAGTTTCATGCTGCTCAACGTGGGAAACTTTCGGTGCGATCAAAGTCCCCTATCTCGAATTATGAGGAGTTGAGTTTGGCTTATACCCCGGGGGTTGCCGCTCCATGCCGGGAAATTGCCCGTGATCCGGATTTGATCTACAAGTACACCATGAAAGGTAATGCGATTGCCGTTATTACCGATGGTTCTGCTGTTTTGGGATTGGGTAATATTGGAGCGAAAGCCAGCCTTCCCGTTATGGAGGGAAAGTGTGTTTTGTTTCAGCAGTTTGCAGGAATTGATGCTTTTCCACTCTGTATTGAGTCCAAGGATATGGACGATTTTGTTGAAACGGTCAAGAAGATTGTTGCGCCTTTTGGAGGGGTGAATCTGGAAGATATTGGGGCTCCTCACTGTTTTGAAATTGAACGGAGGCTGAAAGAGGCCCTTGATATCCCCGTTTTTCATGATGATCAGCATGGAACGGCTATTGTTGTTTTAGGGGCTTTGATTAATGCTTTTAAGGTTACCGGGCGGGCGTTTGGGAATGTAAAGATTGTGATTTCCGGTGCAGGGGCCGCGGGAACAGCCATTGCCAAGCTTCTTATCCACTATGGTGCCAAAAACGTTATTGTTTGTGATAGTAAAGGGGCGATTGCAGAAAGTCGTGATGATCTGGCCCCTTATAAAAAGGATTTATTGGCTGTATCGAATCCGGATAATGTGAGTGGATCCCTGGCAGAAGCCTTGAAAGGTGCTGATGTTTTTATTGGTGTTTCTGCTCCGGGTATTGTGACCCAGGAGATGGTGAAGAGTATGGGAGAGGATCCGATTGTTTTTGCACTTGCGAATCCGACGCCGGAAATTATGCCGGATGAGGCCAGTGCTGCTGGTGCTGTTATTATTGGAACCGGACGAAGTGATTTTCCGAATCAAATTAATAATGTTTTGGCTTTTCCTGGACTTTTTCGAGGGGTATTGGATGCCCGGATAAGAAATATTTCTGAAAAGATGTATACTACTGCTGCTGAAGCACTCGCTGCTATTGTTGAAAAACCAACAAAGGATATGATTATTCCCCATATCTTTGATGAAACTGTTGTCCCAGCAATTGCAAGTGCTGTTAAGAGCTGCGCCTAATGGAACAAGTTCGACTACAAATTGTTGCGCATCGAGGAGGCCGAGGTCCTTTCCCGGAAAATACTCCAGATGCTTATGGTTATGCTGCCGATCGAGGCTGTGAGTCTGTTGAGATGGACATTCGTTATAACTATTTACGACGACGTTTTTTCCTTGCTCATGACATTATTCATCATCCTCAAAGACGGAAAAATTTTTTGGATATAGCGATTGAGCAGGTTCCACAAGATGTTCAGCTTGTTCTGGAGATTAAAACCCTTAGTATTTTGCCGGGAGTTGTAGCGCGTGCTTTTAGTCGTTTTTATACCAAACATTTAGATGAGCGAGATGTAGTGGTTATCTCTTTTAATCCGATTATTCTCATGTTTTTAAGGAAGATTAATAGCAAAATTCCACGGGGCATTTTGTGTGGATCTCTTTTTTCTATGATTTTACATAACTGGTTTTTGTGGAGATTTGTGGACGCGCAGTGGTACATTGTGAATAAGCGGCTTTTGAGTAACCGATTTGTGTTGTGGGCCAGACAGCGTGGTATGATGATTGGGATTTATCTGGTGAACTCCATAAAATCGTGGAAGAAATCTCTGAAATTTGATGTTGATATGGCGATTACCGATTATCCAAAAAAACTCGCAAAGTTGCGATCTGAACTTTAATTTTTTCTTATGGCCGGGCATTCCAAGTGGCATAACATTAAGCATCGAAAGGCAGGGGTTGATAAAAAAAGAGGGAAAATTTTTACTAAACATGCCAAGCTGATTCAAGTTGAGGCCTCGCTTGGTGGTGGGGATCCGGACATGAATCCGGGTTTGCGTGCAGCGATTGACAATGCCCGAAGTGATAATGTTCCAATGGACAATATTAAACGGGCTATTGAAAAAGGAACCGGTGAGGGGAAGGATGCCGCCCGGATTGAAGAGGTGCTTTTTGAAGGATTTGGACCAGGCAATAGTGCTCTCTATATTCAGACCTTAACCGATAACCGGAATCGGACAATTGCGAGTATGAATGTGATTATGGGAAAGAAGGGTGGCAAGCTGGGGGCTGCCGGCAGTGTTGGCTATTTATTTGAAAGAAAGGGTTTGATTGAGGTGGAGTCTGCAGAAAAACCTTCTGATGAGGTGCAGCTTCAGATGATTGATGCCGGAGCGATGGATGTGAAATTTGAGGATGGAGTTATTGAAATTTACACTGATCCTCAGGAACTTATGCAGGTGCGAGACAAATTGAAAGAGGCTGGTATTCAGACGAAATCTGCCAATCTTGTTTATATTCCCCAAACAACTGTTGCCGTTGATGATGAGGCTCAGGCTTTGCAACTTCTAAACTTGATTGAGACACTTGAAGAAGATGATGATATTGATACTGTCTATACTAATGCCGACATCCCCGATGAGGTGATGGAAAAGTTTTCTGATTCGTAGTCGGAATTACTCTTCGAATTTGTAGATCACGTCGTCTTCCATCTCTGTTCCCCCATCGTCAGACATATTGGTTTTGATAACAAAGTCAGTGAAAGACTCCTCTTTTTGCTCTTCTGGTTTTTCTGATGAAGAGCTCTTTTTCTTTTTTGTCGATTTCTTTGCTGGCTTTTCGGCTTTCTTGCTCGATTTCTTGGTTGATGTTTTCTTTGGTTCTTCCTGCTGCGGCTCTTTTTGATCGATTTTCTGTTCAAAATTTACTCCGGCTTTCATGCGCTTCTGCTGAAACTCGCGAACTTTTTCTATAACCATTTTTTCGGTCTCTTCAAAGTTATCACTCTCAATTTTAAATCCCGCGGCCTGCACGTGCCCTCCACCTCCAAACATTTCTGCGATCTGACTGGCGTCAATTGATTCGTTTGGAGTTCGCACGCTTCCAGAGATTACCCCATCAGATTTTTGCTTTAATAGAAGGACAATTTCACTGTTTGGCGCATTGGAAAGCAGCTCATCGATAATTCCTCCGGTTTCGTCCGGGTTGGCTCTAGCATCCATCAGATCCTTCTCATTGATGCTGGACCATACAATCCTATACTGCTCATCCACTTTAATTTTTGAAAGAATTCGTCCCCATAGCTTAAGTGTGGAGAGATTCTTGGTTTTGAAGACGTGCTGAATGATTTCTTGTTGGCGCGCACCGTGCTTAATAAGGTGAGCTGATGCCGCGAATGATCGTGGCGTGGTGTTGGCGTTCTGGAAACTTCCGGTATCGGTAATAATTCCTGCTAAAAGGAGTGTGGCGATGTCCGGATCCATAAGCTGCATGTCTGTGTCCCGTTCAAAATCCTGAATGAGTGGGATGAGGAGTTCCGTGGTAGCCGATGACATGATGTCAACGTAGTTGATTTTTCCGAAATGGTCGTTTGAAGCGTGGTGATCAATGTTAATGAGCGGGATTTGGGTGAACATTTCTGTGTTGTCTTCGTAAAATCTTCCAAGTTGTTCTAAATCTCCAGTGTCGACGGTAATAATAAGGTCATATTTGTTTTCTCCATGCTGGAACGAAACATCTTTCGAAGAAAACTGCCCTTTTTTCGCAGTAATAATAATATTTACCTTATCCTCTTCCAGCTTGGTGCGAATAGTGTTGATCTTTGCCTTTTTGCAATCGAGTGTCACGATAAAGTCTTTGGCACCCTGGAATTCGTCGCTAATAACTTTTGTGGTTGGCAAAAACTTGAACGCGTCCGGGATGGGATCGGCGCACACAACTGTTACCTGCTTCCCCATTTTTTTAAAAATCAGGTAGAGGGCGAGCGAGCTTCCAAGTGAATCTCCATCAACCGGTGTTGATGGCATAAGAAGAATGTTTTCGCTTCGTTTCACTGTTTCGACAATCTGTTTGCGGATTTTTTCCATTGATAGAGTTCTTTTATCGCATTGCTATATTATGACATGAAAATTGCTTTTTGGCAAACATCTTCATGCCCTTGGGAAAGAGAGCAATGTATCAAATGGCACTCATGGAGGCAAGAAAGTTTTTATCTCTGGATTGCTACCCCTGGCTAGCTGCCAGGTCGAGAGCCCGCAACTGAAGTTTTGTGCGGCCTTTCCACTCATTTCTTTCCAGATAGCAGACCAGATCAATGGTTCGGTTATCGCGGAGAAATGGTTCGTGCTCGCCCAGCTTAAATCCTATAACTGAAAGTCTCTTGGTTGGGGTGTGCACTTTAAAGTGGAGATGATTCTGTTCTTTTCCAACGCAACGCACATCATCCACGGCGAGATTTTTAATAAGGAAAACCGGTTGTTTATTGCCAATACCATATGGAGCCAGCTGCTCCAGAAAGTTGACCAGTCCATCATCAATATCTTCATCAGCAAGCTCGCAATCAATTTCTATGGTTGGATCCCAGTTAGTGTGTTCCAGTTTATCTTTGGCATAAGAGCGCATTGATTTGCTGAACTCTTCCAGGTTTTCTTTTTCGACCGTGAATCCTGCTGCCTGGGTGTGCCCACCAAATGTTTTGAGGAGATGTTTGTGCTCGGTAAGGGCTTCCACCAGATTGAACCATTGAGGTCCACGTGATGATCCAACCAGTTCGTCGCCAAAATCCTGCATGATGATGGTTGGGGCATTGTGCCTTTCCACACATTTTGCGGCGAGGAGACCAAGGATTCCAACATGCCAGTCGGCGTCCCATGCCATAATGAGCGATGCTCCATCCTGGTCGTCTTCAATACGATTTTCCAGCTGTTCCAACGCATCGGCTACCATTTTCTGGCGCTTGCGATTGAGGCTTTCCAAATGTTCCGCGATGAGTTTTGCTTTATCGTTCTCTTCTTCTTCATAGAGGAGCAGTTGGAGTGCGTAGTAAGGATTGTCAATTCGGCCCGCGGCATTGATCCGTGGTCCGAGAGAGAAACCAATGGTGTTGATATCAACTTTTGCTCCGGGTTCAATTCCCGCGAGTGACTTTAAATATTCCAGGCCGTGCCAGTGTGTGTGCTGAAGGGCCTGAAGTCCATATTTTACTATAATGCGGTTTTCGTCGTTCAGTGGACCTAAATCGGCTACAGTCCCAAGACTTGCGAGATCCAAAAGAGCATAAATATATTTTTCACGATCTTCCGCGTTGCATTGATCTGTGATGAGCGCGCAGGCCAGTTTGTATGCTACACCCGCACCGGTAAGTCCTTTAAATGGGTAGTCGCATCCTGGCTGTCCTGGATGGAGAATAGCTTTTGCTTTGTCTGGAATGACTTCCGGAATGGTGTGGTGGTCAGTAATGATCACATCGACCCCTTTTTCTGCGGCCAGGTCGATCTGCTCCTTACAGGAAATTCCACAATCCACGGTGATAAGGAGTTTCACGCCTAATTCGGCAAATTCTTCTATGAATTCGTTGCTCAGTCCATATCCATTTTCTACGCGATGTGGAAGTCTATATGAAACTTTTGCTCCTAAAAGTTTGAGGGCGTGAACCAAAATTGCAGTTCCACTAATACCATCCACATCATAATCTCCAAAAATCATGATGCGATCTTCATTCTTAATCGCAGCTTTCAAACGCTCAATCGCCTTATCCATATCCTTCATAAGGAATGGATTGTGCATTCCTTTTTTAAAGCTGAGTTTTAAGAATTCGTCGACTTTTTTCTTAGTCTTCAATCCCCGGTTTGCCAGTACTTTTTCGGCCACGTTCAGAGATGAATCCTCACTTTGCACTTTCCATATTTTTCCGAGTACAGACACTATTATTGATTGTTAGAGAAGTATGTTTCTAACTCTTCACCAGGAACCCAGTGGATGTTTTTGTAGCGGCGAAACCATGTTGACTGCCTTTTGCAGTAGTTGCGGGTGTTTTGTTTTATTTTTTCGACCGCTTCGTCCAGTGTACCATTTCCTCTTAAAAATTCTATTAATTCTTGATAACCGATTGAACTCATTGAGGGCATTTTTTCGTCATATCCGCGCATGAGCAAAGCTTTCACTTCGTTGAGCAGACCACTATCCATTAGATTTTCCACTCGACGATTAATTCTTTCATAGAGAATTTCCCGTGACCATTCAATTCCAATTGTCAGCACTTCAAAATCTGGTTCACCTTTGTTTTCCTGTTTAGTGTGACCACCGGCAACGTTAATTTCAATGGCGCGGATAACGTAGGTAACGTTGTTTGGATGAATGCGCGCTGCGGCTTGTGGATCCCGCTCCTCCAGGAGTTTATGGAGTGCCTCTGCTCCATTCTGTTCGTAGTATCGAGCCAGCTCCTGCCTTAAATCGTATTGTGGCGGAACTTTTGGAACCTGATAGTTTTCGATGATCGCATTTAAATAAAGTCCTGTTCCGCCGCAAAGAATTGGGATTTTTTTACGACGATGAATGTCATTAATAACTTTAATAGCCATCCTTTTATAGTCTGCGAGAGTGAACTCTTTGTTCGGTTCAATAATATCTATGAGATGGTGCTTAATTCCCTTTCTTTGTGATTCATGAATTTTATCAGTTCCAATGTCCAGATACTTATAAACCTGTCTGGAGTCTGCTGAAACAATCTCTCCGTTAATTTTCTGGGCGAGATCAAGGCTTAAGGCTGTTTTTCCTGATGCTGTCGGGCCAACGATAGCAATAATCGCTGGTTTTCCTGCACTTTCGCAGTCTTGAAGGAACTGCTGTACATTTTGAAAAATTTGCATAGAGGTTGGATGTAAAGTCCACCGAATCTGTTGTATCGACCGCATTGTAAGATGTTTTGATTGGTTTGGAAAGGTTAATTGACTTAATTGTGTAATTATTTTATAATTATATGAATAGATTTATCCTTAACTACCCATCTATCTATGTCTAAGTCTAAAAAACCCATGGATAAAAAATCAAAAACTATACTTTTGGTTGCCCTTATCTTTGTTTTTGGAGTTGTTGCTCTTTATGCTGCCAGCTCTGGAAGCGGATCACTTTTCCAGGGAGCACTCCGGTCAACTTATAATCTTGAATCAACCGATTCTACCACTGGTGTTTCCCGAACTGCGACTACCATAAAAGAAGAAGATCCTATCCGCCAGGAAGAGATAGATCTGAATGGAACATTAACTACCACTTCAGAACCATCAACCACTATTACTGCTCGGGAAGAGGAGGATCTTGAATATAGTACAACCCTTTCTGCATCCGCCGAAGACGATCCTATCCGTCAGGAGGTAACAGACCTGACCGGAACATTAACTACTATTGCAGAACCATCAAATACCATTAATGCTCAAGCAGAGGAGGAGTTTGAATTTAATACAACACTTTCCGCATCTGCTGAAGACGATTCTATTCGTCAAACCGAAGAAAACTCTATGACTGCTGAACAGATTAATTCAGTTTCTAATACGATTGATGCTTCTGAAGAGGTGACTATTTCTGCTACTGCTCTCCAGTCTCCAGATCCTGAATGTCCGTCTCAGTCTTATATGGTTTATGGATCAACCTTTGAGAATGATTATCAGGCTGCTGTTAATCAGATCAATGCAAATCCTGCCGGTTGTTCGTACCGGTTTGTGCTTAATTCTCCAGGAGTTCAGGATGTTATTACTTGTGCCAGTGGAGAGTTGGCGGTCTTCAACAATCAGATCAAATGTGATCAGATTTTAAGCCAGGGATCACTTCATGCATCTCTGACTGTTCTTGAAAATGAAGCTCGATACAGCCATCGGTTTAATCAAGGAGAAACCTATAGAAATCATGTGACCAGTGATTTTGCTATTTGGGTTGTTGGGACGAATGGGTAGTTGGTGGCTGTTTTAGCCAATAATCATGGAGTGGGATAGATATTCTTTGGAATTTCTGTCCCACTTTTTATTTATCAAAGGATATGTTGACAACTAGGTTGGATTTCTGTAGATTTTGCTGCGTCATAGACAGTAGGTCAGCGAAAAGCTATAAATTGTTCCTACCGAGACTCAAATACAAGAAGGAATGCGCCGTGCGACTGCAAACGTGAGCAGTGCATAAGCGACGCCTTGTGAAGTCTCTCGTCTATGACCCGAGAGATTTTTATTTATCAAACCAATACAATGGCAATCACAAAAGACCAGAAAAAGGAGATCCTGAAAGATCTTGATGATAAGTTTGGGCGTTCGAAAGCGGTATATTTTGCTGACTATCGTGGACTCTCTGTAAAGGATATTGCGAATCTTCGAAAAGCTCTTCGTGAAGAAGGTGTTGATTTTCGTGTTGCGAAGAAGACTTTGATGCAGCTTTCATTGAAGAACTCTGATCTTCCAGAAGCTCCATCAGAAGTGATGCAAGGTCCAGTTGGAGCCGCATTTGGATACGATGATGTAGTGATGGCCGTGAAGACGCTCCACAACTTTTCAAAAGGAAATGATAATTTGAAAATTCTTGGTGGATTGGTTGAAGGAAAGTTCATTACTCAAGCTGAAGCTGTTGAACTCGCGAAACTTCCTTCTCGAGAAGAACTTCTTGCGAAGTTGGTTGGAAGCATGAAGGCTCCAGTTTCTGGATTCTATGGTGTTACTTCTGGAGTTTTGCGTGGACTTGTTCAGGTTTTGAAGGCTTATGGAGAGCAAAAGCCTGAGGAAGCTGCTGCACCGGCCGTAGAAGAAAAGGCTGAAGAGCCAGTAAAGGAAGAAGTTCCAGCAGAAGAACCTAAGGAGGAGGCTGCCCCAGAAGAAGCCAAGCAAGAAGAGGCTCCTGCTGAGGAAAAAGCAGAAGAAAAACCGGCGGATGATGCCGAAGAATCATCATCATAAACGTACTTATTAATTATTTATCTACCCTTTAATTTTATCCCTATGTCTGACGAAGCTACAAAAGACATTCAACTTTCAAAAGATGCTGAAAAGATCCTTGAGATGGTTGAATCTCTCTCTGTCCTCGACCTTGCAAACCTTGTAAAGGCGATGGAAGAAAAGTTTGGTGTTAGCGCTGCTGCTCCTATGGCTATGGCTGCCCCAGCTGCTGCTGGTGATGCTGGTGCTGGAGAAGAGGCTTCTGCCAACGCGACCGTTATGCTTAAAGAAGCTGGTGGTCAAAAGATCAACGTTATTAAGGCTGTTAAGGAGGCTACCGGTCTCGGTCTTAAGGAAGCGAAAGATATCGTTGATGGAGCTCCTAAAGCTGTTAAGGAAAACATTCCTCGAGAAGAGGCTGAAGCCCTTAAGAAAGCTCTTGAAGAAGCTGGTGCAACTGTTGAACTCACCTAGTTTTCAGTTCAAATATGAAAAGGGCCCCGACATGGGGCTCTTTTTTTATGTTTTTTTCTCTTATTCAGTCTTGACATACTTGCTAAAACGGAGTAATGTTGCCTGCCTATATTTGGAACCACCCCAATTATGACTCTCAAAAAGACAATTTTCCCTTTGCTGGCGCTGATTATGACCTTTTTCATTGCTGGATGTGGAACCACTCCAGAGGCACCGGCAGAAGATGAACAAACCACCGAAGTGACTCAAGAGGCATCGACTGTTGATGAAGATGCTCTTTCTGTGACTGTTTTTGAACCAGGAAAAACTTCCTCTTCTATTGAACTTCTTGGACAGGTGACGAATGAAGCCAATATTTCGGTAGCACCTATTACTACCGGACAACTAACATCTGTAAATGTTCAGGATGGTGAAGATGTGAAAGCTGGAGAAATTTTGTTTGTTTTGGGTGGGAATAATGGATCGAAACATCCTTTTATTACTCAATATGAATCGGCGCTTGCCAACTATAACGCAGCGGTTACCGGTTATAATACGTCGGTAAAATCGAGTCAGGTGCAGGTTGATAGTGCGGCTTTGCAATTACAAAGTGCAGAGCATCAGGCTGAAGCGGCTATTATTGATTATCAATCACTTGGAGAAAGTGTAGAAACATCTAAGGATGGTCTGGCTCTTTTGCGGACGAATCTTTCTGAGACTCAAATGAAAAATGAGCGTGATCTGGCGAATTTACAGGAATCGATTGATGACCTGAAAGATGATCTTAAAGAGCTGACTTTGGATTTTGATGAGTTGATTGATAATGCTCCAGATGAGATGACTGAAGCTGCTTTGGAGGATGAGTTTGAAACTGCGAGTGATGCATTGGAAGCACAGATTGAACAGCTTGAAGACCAGTATGATGCACTTGAATCAGGAGCTCTTTTGTCTGAAAATCAATTGATTGCCCAGTTGAATCAGGCTGAAAGTCAGAATCACTCTCTTTATACCACTATTGATAGTACTGCCGCCCGACTCGGCCTGGATGGTAATACCACTGATCAGGTAAAGCTTGCTGAGCAAGGTCTGGAAGCGGCGAAGGTGCAATCGAGTGCTGCTGTAACCCAAGCTAAAACTCAGCTGGATGTAGCTGAACTCAACCTGGAAACTGCTGCAGATCAGCAAAAAATGCTTTTAGTAAAGGCACCAGTTGACGGAAAAATCGATAGTTTAAGCGCTGCAGTTGGACAGGCTGTTTCTCCTCAAAATGTGCTCGCGCGGATTGTGAATAGTAGCGCGTTTGTATTGGAGGTTGGTGTTGATATTGAAAATGCAGAAAATCTGGTTGTGGGAGATATGGCCAAGGTTGAGATCGGGGACAAATTTATGGACTCCCCTATTTTGAGTATTGCTCCAAGTGCCGGAGCTCAATCCCGACTGGTTAATGTTCGTGTTCGTTTGCCGAAAATCGGCTTCCGTGAAAATCAAAGTTTGAGAGTGCAACTTCCTTTGAATACTGACTCTCTTGAAGTTCATGGATTTTATATTCCTCTTGATTC
>JAGQLQ010000053.1 GCA_020429235.1 Candidatus Peregrinibacteria bacterium
GCTCTTTACGATGCAGGGTATCGTTATGATGAAGCAGATGAGCAGGAAGAAGAGCCTGAAGAGGATGTGGCGGAAGAGTCATCAGAGGAGGAGAGCCCAGAGGTGGATTCAGAAGAGTCTGCTGAAGAAGAGGAGTCATCGGATGAAGAAACTCCTGAAGAAACTGATGAATCTGAAGCAGAGCCGGTAACTGAGGAGGCTGCAACAGAAGATGTGGCGGAAGATATGGAGGATAATGCGCGCTACCGAAAAAATTCTGATGGAGAGACATTGCATTTGGTTATGTTGGTGCGTATGCTTAATGAAAACCCTGTTGCCGCGGCTGAATTGGAGCAGACAGTGAATTATCTTGTGGATTCATGGAAGGCGGTTGGAGTTCAGGTAGAACCACAGTTTGAGCCAATGGATGTTTTTGGGGACCGAGTGCGGGCTCGGGATTATGATCTGCTTTTAACCGGGGAAAGCCTTGGTTATAACCTGGATACCTATTCGTACTGGCATTCCAGTCAATCTGGGGCAAATGGTTTGAATCTCTCCAATTATAGGAGTTTTGCCGTGGACGCGTTGATTGAAAAGAGTCGATCCACTTTTGATAATGAAGAAAAAGATGACATCTTCAAGCAACTTGCTGAGGAAATTTCTAAAGACGTGCCGGCGATTTTCCTTTACCGGCCAACGTATAGTTTTGCAACAGACCGCAAGGTTCAAGGAGTGCAGTTTGATAACTGGGCGTCTGCCAGCGATCGGTTTGCGAACATTGCGGCCTGGTGTGTTGTCTGTGAATAGATACTACTTTTCTGAGTTTTCAATCCAGTAGGTGTCGTAGTGTTCAACACGATTGATGCTTTCTGAATAGTATGTGCTGTGGGTTGTTACAATCGCTTCGTCTGGAAGAACTCTAATTTGGAAGTAGTTGGTGTCGTTTGGGGTGTTTTGATCATAGCGCGTGCAGCGGATTTCGTTGTTTTCAGCATCAATGTTACTCCGGCAGCTGACACGAACACGATCTTGATTTGTGTGATCTCCAATGGTGTTGCCCTTTGTTACATACATACGATAGTGACAATCGGTGTAACCATTATTACTATCAATCTCCTGATTCAGCTCTGAAACAAATGCGGAAAATTCTGCCGGTGTTGAATCGCTGGTCAGAACAATTGTTCCGGCTTGAGTGTTCCCTAGACATTCTGGTGTTGTCTCTTCTTCTGGAACAACAAGATAGTTGATTTCCGGACTGCTACTTGTTGAAGTTTCCTGGGTTGAAGTTGTTGTCCGGGAGATGCCACTCATATTTCTAAGGGCTCCCTGGAAAAGGACTCCATTTGAATAGCTGAGTGCCAGAACCGCAACCAGAAGGATGACGATAACTACGCCAATAGCAAAAATGTTCTTGGTTTTCATATTTTGATTTTATTTTATAATATCTTTTTATTGTAGCACTTTTGTGAAGTTATTCCAATGAATTTCTGGACAATTGGGGCGATTTCTTCTATAAAATAAAGGCTTTAGATTCTAAAAACATGACTTATGCAGGTACTTTTTTTACAAGATGTTCGAAGTGTGGCGCGAAAGGGTGAGATCAAAACTGTGAAGCCTGGATACTTTCAAAACTTTTTGGCTCCTCAAAAGCTGGCTATTATGGCGAGTGGTTCTATGGTCAAACAGGCTGAGAAAATGCGTGAACAGGCTGTTGTTCGTAAGGAGCGATTGTCTGAAGAGGCTGAGTCTATTAAAAAGAAGCTGGAGGGAATGACTTTCACCATGACCAGAAAAGCTGATGGTGAAAAGCTTTATGGATCTGTGGCTGAAAAAGATCTTATTGAAGCTGTTTTGAGCGATGCAAAAGTTGAGCTGACCAAGCAGGATGTGAAGATGAAAGAGCATATTAAGACTACTGGAATGCACGATGTGAAGATCCATTTGGCAGAAGGTGTTGAAGCGACTATAAAAGTTGATATTCAAGGTGGAAAATAAAGGAAAATTATTGGGGATAGATTTTGGAGCAAAAAATGTCGGACTGGCGGTGACCGATGAGTCACGCCAGTTCGTTTTTGGTAGGGGGTGTATTGAGAATTATCCCAACCTGGGAGCTCTTTTTGAGCGGATTCAAGAGGTGTGTGAAGCGGAGAGGATTTCGGGCATTGTTATGGGTGTTCCTTTGGATGAAAATATGGAAGAAACAGCAAGAACAAAGGAGTATCGTGAAGTGGGAGCGAAACTGGAGGCATTTTTTGGAGGAAAGATGAAAGTTCATTTTCAGGATGAGGCGTTTAGCACTTTTGAAGGAGGGGAGGCAATATCTGATCCAGATCTGAAGAAAAAGTACAATTCCCATGAGTTGGCGGCTATGGTTATTTTAGAGCGATTCATCGGGGCATAAGCCTAGTAATAAAGCCGTTTTTGACGTATAATATAACTATGAATTTCTATTCGATCGTACTGAATATTCTCTTGCTGGTGGTCGGGATTGTGGCCGCACTGGTGGCGCTGGAATATTTTGTGCGTTTTCAGCAAAAAAGACGATGGGAGAAAGAGGATTTTACAACGCTGTTGATCCGGGTTGCGCGGGACAATGAAACTGGACCGATTGTTGCTGAGCAGATTTTTTCGACCATCCATGGTGTAGCCAAGTCGATTGGATTTTGGGATCGATTAAAAGGAGTCACGCAGGAAAAAATGAGCTTTGAAATTGCGAGCACAGACAGAAGTATTCGTTTTTATGCTCATTTTCCAACCCGATTGAGAAATCTGATTGAGGGGCAGATTTATGCGCAATATCCTAACGTTGAGATTACAGAAATTGCGGATTATGCCAGACCAAAGCCAGTGGAAGTGAGTGAGAGAAATGTTGCTCAGAATGGAGCAGGGGAGGGGCGAGAGGTTCAGGCTCTGGTTACGTTGGAAAATCAGATTCAGGAAAAGCAACAGAAGCAGTTTATGGCTGTGGATGAACTGAAAAATGCAATTGGCGCGGATCTGGCTTTTAGCAGTCCGGATATTTTTCCAATTAAACGCTACCCGCAGTTTGAGGATAAGACGGCAAAGGTTCAACTGGATCCACTTTCAGCCATAACCTCTACTCTGGCCAAATTTAATGATCCAGATGAGCAGGCATGGATTCAGGTGGTGGTTCGTCCGCTGGATGATAAGTGGCGATCGATTTTCACCAAATGTATTCGGATCTTAAATAAAGGGATTTATTTGAATATTGCCAGGCTGCAGGGAATGTATGCCAAGGCTTACACAACGCGTAGCCGGATTGTGAGGACTATCTTTTTTCCGGTTTACTGGCTTTTTGGATTGCAGGGATTGAACTCCGGAGCTTCAACAGAGAGTTCTGGATCGATTGCACCAGACGACAGCTCAAGGACCCATGATCGGGAATCGGGGTTGCAGGGAGCGCAGGATAAAATTGGAAAACTTCTTTACGAAGCGAATGTGCGTATTGTTTATGTGCCGAAACATGCGAATAAGGATGTGGCTCTTGTGAAGCTGCGTGAAATAGCCGGCTCTTTTAAGCAGTTTAGCATTCCTCAGGTGAATGGATTTGTTTTAGGGGGTGTTGCCAGTGGGGAAGAGATTGTGAAGCGGTATCAGAATCGGGAACTGATTAAGCCGTTTGTGATGAGTGTGGAAGAGTTGGCAACGGTGTATCATTTGCCGAATGTAACGGTTACGACGCCAAATATTTATTGGGTTCGTTCGCGGCGACTGGAACCACCTGGTGATCTTCCAACCCCTAAAGAGGTTGCAGAACAGGATCTTACACTTTTGGGAAAAACAAATTTTCGTGGATCTGGGCAGCCGTTTGGAATTAAAACGCTGGATCGGCGGCGTCACATTTACATTATTGGTAAAACCGGTATGGGTAAGTCGACCTTGCTTGAGAATATGATTTTTTCTGATATTCAGGCTGGTCGTGGATGCGCGGTTGTGGATCCGCACGGAGATTTGGCTGACGCGGTTTTGGATTTTGTGCCATCACACCGAACGAACGATGTTGTTATTTTTGATCCATCTGACCGGGAGTTCCCTGTTGCGTTTAACATGCTGGAAAACATTGATCCGTCTTTGAACAGTATTGTTTGTAGCGGATTGGTGGGGATTTTTAAGAAGATTTATGGTCAGAGTTGGGGACCTCGTTTGGAACACATTTTGAGAAATGTAATTTTGTCGCTTCTTATGTATCCGAATACCACCATGCTTGGGATTCCTCGTATTTTGCAGGATGCAAAATTCCGCGGACAAGTGGTGCGGAAAATTACTGATCCGATTGTAAAAAGTTTCTGGGAGAATGAGTTTGATAAACTGGAGCCGCGCCAACGAATTGAAGCGATCTCTCCAATTTTGAATAAGGTTGGACAGTTCCTTTCGTCACCAATTATCCGAAATATTTTGGGACAACCAAAGAGCGCGGTTGATCTGCGATTTGCCATGGATAAGGGGAAAATCGTGGTCGTGAATCTTTCGAAAGGAAAGATTGGTGAAGACACGTCGTCGCTTTTGGGTGCGATGATGATTACCAAGTTTCAGCTGGATGCGATGAGCCGTGCCAACATCGCTGAAAAAGAACGAAAAGATTTTTATCTCTATGTGGATGAGTTCCAAAACTTTGCCACCGATTCGTTTGCGACCATTTTGTCGGAGGCACGAAAATATCGTTTGAATTTAACGATGGCCAACCAGTACATTGCGCAGATGCCGGAAGAGGTTCGGGATGCGGTGTTTGGTAACGTGGGTACGATTATGTCGTTCCAGGTCGGGTTTGATGATGCTGAATATCTTTCCGGTCAGTATGGAGAAGAGGTGATGCCGAACGATCTGGTTTCGCTCAGTAAATATACCGCTTATAGTCGGCTTTTGATTGATGGGATGCCATCACAAACTTTTTCTCTGGATACTTTGCCGCCCCCAGATTTGGATTTTGAAGAAGGTCGGCGTGAAAAAATTATCCGTCTGGCGCGTGAACGTTACGCGACCGACAGAGAAGTGGTGGAAGATAAGATCCGTCGCTGGAGCGAGAGTGGAAAGAAGAGTCTGGATTCGGGAAAGAAACCTGAATTGCCCGAAAAAACATCGGAAAGGCAAACATCGGACACAAAGAAAAATAAAAAATAAAATCTTGTTATGTTGGAGCGCTTTGAGCCGCACTTGTACAAGTTGCGATGCATCCATTGCGAAAATGAAGTGAAGGAGGAGGATTCTCATACGCGTTGTCCGCGATGTGAGGGGGCTTTGAATGTGGAGTATGACTGGGCAAATGTGCGAAAAGAAAAACCACATTTATATCCTTTAAAAGGAGATAATGTGGTGAGTTTGAAGGAGGGAAAGACGCCGTTGTATGAAGTTGAGTCTTTGTGGATGGAGCTGGGTGTAAAGAATCTTTTTGTGA
>JAGQLQ010000054.1 GCA_020429235.1 Candidatus Peregrinibacteria bacterium
GGTCGGGGGTTCGAGCCCCTCAGCGTCCACCAGAAAATTCTAGACCGGAACAAACAGATGGATGTGGACATTCGGATGTTCCAGGAGTTTTTGGGCTGGGAGATCGGTTTTGGATGTGGTGATGCGGTTGAGGATTTCTTCTTTTTCTTTGCCTTTGAGCAAAATTAAAAGTTTTTTTGCCTGCATAATAACCGGAAAGGTGATGGTGAGCCGGTCTTTTACGGCAAACTCTTCGGTTGTGGTGTGGGCCACGGGCTCGTTTGTTTCAAGGGCCGGGGAGCCTGGAAAGAGTGAAGCAGTGTGTCCATCTGGGCCTATCCCCAAAACAATAAGGTCAAATGGCTGAGATGGAAGCTCCTGTTGGTACTTTTTGAGGCATTCATCAATGGGAAGAGAAGTGTCAAAATGGTGAAAGTTCTGAGGGTCGATAGTCTCGCGGATTAATCTGTTGTTGGAATTTTCGTCGTCAGGGGAGATGTAGCGTTCATCAACCTGGAAAAACTGAACTTCTGGCAAATCGGGAAGTGCTTCATACACGGGGCGGGGAGTGGATCCGCCACTGAGAGCAATGGTTCCGTTTTGAGGGAGTGCATTGACAATGTGGTCGATAGAATCATCGATAAAATGCTGTTCCCGATCAAAGAGGCGAATGAACATGTTGATTGTTTATGGATCATCATGCCAGATGAATCCATCCTGGCGAGTGAGTTTGTGCTGACTTTTTGGCCCTTCGCTCCCTTCTTTGTATTTCTCCACACGGATTTTTTTTCTTTTGATAGTATCAAGAATGGCTTCTGTAACGTGCCATGATGCGATAATTTCCGGAAAGGAGAGGAAACTGCTTTTGTTTTCCCGAATAACATCCAGGAGGAGAAGGCCGTGAGGCGGGAGGCAATAGTCTCCGGAACAGGCGATAGATTTGGATGTTGTAATAGATTCGTATGGGGAGTTGCCGGTTTGGTACTTATTCATGAGTTTAATAGAGACCCGCTCTTCGGGTCCAACCTGGATAACTAAAAGGTTTGGTTCTTCTGAATCTTTTTGGAAAGCAAGTTTTTTGAACTCAACGACAACGGTTGTCAGTTTTTTATGCAGTTTTTTGCCGGTTCGAATATAAATAGGAACTTTAAACCATTCACCCTGATCGATTAAAAGTTTTACAGCAGCAAATGTTTCGGTTTTCGATCCTTTGGGAATGCCATTTTCTTTGGTGTAACCATCATATTGTCCGATAACAACATTGTCGCCTTTTGGAAGTTTGATGGCGGAAAGGATGCTGTTTTTTTCCCGATGAAGGCTTTCGGCGCTGTCGCTGATCGGCACATTCATGGTAGTGAGAGCCAGAATCTGGAGGAGATGAGACTGAATCCAGTCTTTCATGATTCCCACCTGGTCAAAATAACCGGCACGTTCTTTGATTCCAATGCTTTCCAGCGCGCTGATCTGGATATTGGCAATTTCGGCTCCCCGTAAAAGAATGTTGAGGATGCGATTGGTCTGACGGAGATTCAGAATACTTTGAACTCCGGATTTTCCGAGGAAGTGATCGAGTAAGTATGCCTGTTTTTCTTCAAAGTATTGGGAAATGAAGTGGTAAAGCTGAGTTGCCGATTTGGAATCCTGGCCAAAAGGTTTTTCAATAATAAGGCGGATGTCTTCGTTTTTGCTGGTTTTGCTTTCGCCCAGATTTTGGATGATTGGTTTGAATGCTTGTGGAGGAACGGAAAAATAGGCAAGGTGTGGCTGTTTTTTCCCTTTGGTCAATTTTTTGAGGAAGGCTTTATATTCGTGAAAACTTTCAAGATTATTATATTGGCCAGTGAAGTAGTGAACATGCTGTGAAAGATTTTTGAGGATCGTGGGGTTCAGATCACTTTTTATAGCGTTTTTGATGCTTGTTTCAAACTCTTTCTGAAACTGCTTCTGGGTTTTCTTTGTTCGCGCGAAACCAATGATAGAAAAGTCTGCGGGAAGCCTTTTTTGTTCGGCGAGGCTGTAGAGTGCCGGGAAAAGTTTGAGCTTGGCCAAATCTCCAGATGCACCAAAGATTGTGAGAGTGAATGGATCTTTTATACGAAAAATATTCATAGTTTTGTTGTTGATATTTTTATTGTGATTCCCAGTGTGCGTGGAAAATTCCTTCCCGGTCAATGCGCTCGAATGTGTGGGCTCCAAATCCATCACGGAGAGCCTGAATAAAATTGGCACTGCCTCTTTCCTGGGTCATGGCGTAGAAATAGTTGAGCGCTGATGAAAGGGCTGGGATAGCAACTTCGTTTTTTGCAGCGATTTCCACCACCTCTTTAAGGCTTGCGATGTTTCCTTTGATTTCGGCTATGATTGATGGCATTTCCAGAAGATGAGTGTGACTTTGCCTGGATTCATTATAGGCTTTTTGGATTTTTTCGAGCAGAATCATTCTGATAATGCATCCTCCCTGCCAAATACGCGTTACTTCAGCAAGATTTGTATCCCATCCATTTTCATCTGATGTTGCCTGAATGAGCTCGAGTCCCTGGGCAAAGGCGCAGATGATTCCAACATAAAGAGCATCGTCCAAAAGGTCGACAAAACGGTCAGTGTCCAGATTGTCGCGGATTGGTTGTCGTTGATACCCTTTTGCCAAATCTTTTCTGCGTTCTTTAAAGCTGGAGATAATACGGCTTGTAACAGCTTCTGTAATAGTCGGGAGAGCGATGCCTTTTTGAAGTCCATCAACAGATGTCCAGCTGCCGGTTCCTTTTTGGGCAGCTTTATCCATAATTTTATCAATGAGGTAGCCGTCTCCAAGGTCATCTTTTTGAGCGGCGACGGTTGATGAAAGATCGAGGAGATATCCATTTAATTTTCCACGATCAAACTGCCTGAACACCTGACTTATGTTTTGAGCAGGCATGTCGAGGAGAGTTTTCATCATGTCATAAGCTTCGGCAAGCATTTGCATAATGCCGTATTCAATGCCGTTGTGGACCATTTTGACATAGTTTCCTGCAGCACCTGGGCCAAGATAGGTTACGCATGGACTTCCTCCAAAATCTTTGGCTGCTGCTGCTTCAAGGATCGGCTGGATTTCCGGCCAGCTCTCTTTTGGTCCTCCGGGCATAAGGCTTGGGCCGTGGAGCGCGCCTTTTTCTCCACCGGAAATTCCACATCCCCAAAAATGAATACTCTTTTCTTTTAGTTCTTGTTCCCGCCTTTCTGTATCGTTGAAGTGGGTGTTTCCAAAATCGAGGACAATGTCGTTGGGGTCAAGAAGGGGAGTCAGGCTTTCTAAAACGGCATCAACCGGAGGTCCGGCTTTTACGATGATGATGATCTTCCTGGGGATTTGAATGTTCCGGACGAACTCCTGAAGATCTTTTGTTCCAATCAGATTCTCGCTTCCATGTTCAGCAATAAACTCTTCTGTGACCTCTGTTGTTCGGTTGTAGACTGCCGTAACAATTCCTTTATTGGCAAGATTACGGGCAAAGTTGGAGCCCATGGTTCCGAGTCCGATAATTCCTATTTCTGCAAGATTTTGAGGCATGTCTCTTTGATCGCGTTAGATGATATTCCTGCGTGTTCATAGAGTTCGAGTGCTTTTCCTGAAAGTTGGTACTCTTTGACGGCAATATTTTCGTATGTTTCTGGCTGGATGCCTTCTTTGAGGAGCTCTTTTGCGAGTTGGGATGAGAGGCCGGCAATGTTGTTGTGATCTTCGCAGGTAAGGACTTTGCCGGTTTTTTTGATGGATTCAAGAAGGTTGTTGTCGAATTTTTTGATTGAGCTGACCGCTACGATTTCGATTGAGAGATCCGGATTGCTTTCTTTTAGGTCGTTCCAGGCTTTGAGTGCTTCGGTGATCATGGCTCCGCTGGCGGCGATGGTGAGATCGGAACCTTTACGAATAGTGTCGGATTTTCCGTATTCATAGACATAGTCGGTTCCGTAGAATGGTGTTCCATCCTCTTTGGTGATAGTTGGGAATTTGTGACGGCCCATGCGCACGTAGAAGTTTCCCCAGTGGGAAGCAATATAGCGGATGATTCGATCGGTCTGGTTTGGGTCGGCTGGTTCAATGACCATGGTGTGGAACATTCCAAGGAATGAGCTCATGTCATCGATCGCCTGGTGAGTTGGTCCATCTTCTCCAACGGAAAGTCCGCAGTGCGTGGCCACCATTTTTACGTTGGTACGGTTGATGTCGTTCACACGTGCCTGGTCTTTGGCGCGGCTGGTCATGAATGCTCCAAAGGTGGAACAGAATGGGATCATACCACTTAAGCTGAGGCCTCCGGAAATGGAGACCATGTTCTGTTCGGCAATTCCTGTTTCAAAATGTTGAGCTGGTAACTCTTTTTCGACGCCGGCGGTTTTAACCGATTCGCTGAGGTCGGCAGCAAGTGCTACGACATTTTTATTGTTTTTGGCGAGATCGAGCAGAGCTTTTCCGTATGCACTGCGACAGTCGGTGACTTCATCGGCAGAGTAGAGGATTGGTTCGCCTTTGTTGATTTCGACCGGAATCAGATCATCTTTTATGTCTGAGTGTGACGGTTTCCATTTCACCACTTCCTGGATGTGAGCCAGTATTTCCATCTCTGTTGGAGAGAGTTCCAATTTGGCCAATGCTTCATCGGCCATCTCTGGGCTTGGAGCGTTTCCATGCCATGTGGCCTTCAACTCTTCTCCTTCTTTTTCCATGAAATCGACACCTTTCCCCATAACGGTTTTTCCAATCAGGACGACCGGTTTGTCTTTCACCTCGTGGGCTTCTGCGAGGGCATTCCACATGGCTGCAAAGTCGTGGCCATCCACTTCGATCACATGCCAGTGTGCTGAGTTGAAAATAGCAGGCAGATCCAGCGGCATGATCTCTTCCAGGCTGGCTGTCAGCTGGACTTCGTTGTAGTCCACAAAGAGGATCAGGTTATTGAGTTTGTATTTGTTGGCGAAGTGCGTCATTTCGTAGACCTGACCTTCCTGAGCTTC